>NZ_CP115174.1:3810000-4177500 GCF_027625475.1 Sphingomonas abietis | reverse complement strand
AGGAGTTGACCCTAGTACGAGAGGACCGGGTTGAACGTACCTCTGGTGGACCTGTCGTGGCGCCAGCCGCGCAGCAGGGTAGCTATGTACGGACGGGATAACCGCTGAAAGCATCTAAGCGGGAAGCCTCCCTCGAGATAAGATTTCATAGAGCCGTGAAAGACCATCACGTTGATAGATCGGATGTGGAAGTGGGGTAACCCATGGAGCTAACCGGTACTAATTGCTCTATTCGCGCTTGAGAGTTCCACACCGCCAACCTCAAGGTTGAACGGAACAGGATATCATCAGCATCGTAACCGTTACAAAACCAACATCGATTTCTACCCAATAGGTTACGCGGATCAGGTAGCTTGGTGGCCATAGCGTCTGTGACCCACCCGATCCCATCCCGAACTCGGCCGTGAAACCGGACTGCGCCAATGGTACTATCGCTCAAGCGATGGAAGAGTAGGGCGCCGCCAGGCTTCCCCATCCGCGTAACTCACAAAAACCCATTCACATACCCTGCAACCAATGCAGGACCATTTGGCGCGGGGTGGAGCAGCCCGGTAGCTCGTCAGGCTCATAACCTGAAGGTCACAGGTTCAAATCCTGTCCCCGCAACCAAAAACGCATAACCCCCGGCTCACCACAGCCGGGGGTTTCGTGCGTCCGGACCCCAAGTCGTGGCCGCGCAGGCCGCGGTGCGTCTTCTTCGCACATCCTTCAGGAACAGCGCGTTCATCGTGCCCTTGAGGCCGACATGGAGTTCACTGATTCCGCCTTCAGCGAGGATGATGACCCGAACCCCCGCAACTGGAGATGCTCGTAGAGCGTTGCGACGTTGGCTTGATCGCGCAAGACGCGGTCCAATGCCTCCGCCAGCACGACTTCGAATTTGCCGGCGTGCGAATCTTGCAGAAGCGCTTGGATGCCGGGCCGCAGCGTCACGCTCGGCCGGAGATCGCCGCGTCCTTGTAGGTGCCCGCCACTTGCCAGCCCTCTCGTGCCGCCTGCTCTCGGCAAATCCGCATCTGGTCGTCGATCGACGACTCGCTGTGCTGGTCCGAGGAATAACGGGCGCATAAGGCCACGCGGGGCACCGGTCATCTCCTACGGCTGTTTGAGCATCCTAAATCTGCAGCAACGGTTTGATCTTCGCGCGAACGTCGGCAAGCACCGCTGCCGGTACGTTACCCCTGTGGCTCGCCTTTCGGGCTCGCCAGTCGAGGCTCTTGATCTGATCGGCCAAGACCGCGCTCGGCGGATCATGACTTACAACGACCTCGAATGCATAGCCCTTGATCCGCGATGTCATCGGACAACACAGCATCATGCCACGCGCGCCGTTATAGCGGGCAGGGGAAAGTACCAGCGCCGGACGGTGTCCGGCCTGCTCATGCCCTGCCCGCGGATCGAAGTGCAGCCAGACGATATCCCCGCTGTCCGGCACCCAGGCCGCCATCACCAGATTTCCTTGCCTACCGGAGCGCCGAAGTCGACGTCATCGGGGAAGGTCTCGGGCGACATGCCGGCAAGCAGATCGTCGAGACGATAAACCGGCGCGCGCACCGGCTCGATCACGACCCGGCCATCTTCCTCGCGGACATCCACCGCCTGATCGATATGAAGCGAGGCAGCTGCCATCACCGAGGACGGTATCCGCACGGAGGCGCTGTTGCCCCATTTCTTGACCTGCACGCGCATGTCGGATGCTCCTGTATCTACGGGGTAGATACGATCATGAGCACCTGCCCGTGTCAACAATTGTATCATTGCGTTAGCGCTCTGGGGCGGCCTATTCTTCATCGTGCCCTCGCCTGATGAAGCGTTGTCGTTGACGACATGGCGTCTGGCGAAAGTTTCGCGGACGATCTGCCGGCCGATCAGACGAGCGATACGCGCCAAGGCGGCGTCGATCCTGGCCCTGCCGATCGACGCTGGCGGGCTGTCGTTCGTGGCGACAAGCCGCTGGGGAGGGGCGTCTCATCCCTTTCTATGACGAGCGCCTTCGCTGGCTTTAGCGGCGTCGTTGGCGTCCTCGTAGAAATAGGGATTGACGAGCCATATCCGACCACGGCTTCGCGCCAATCGAGGCAGCGCGTTGGGCACTCCTGTGGGCAGGAAAGAGTGGTCAATCAGCAATGGGGACGCCGAATGGAGCGGAACGGGTGCCGAAAAGGGTGCGAAATCTCGGTTTCGTCTGCGGAAATTCCAAGAAATCGTCCAAGGTATATTTGTATCGGGAATATTTTTACGGCCCCGCTGGCATTTGCTGTCGGTTGGCTTCGCGTTCAAAAACGGCCATTGCCGAGTTTCGACGCGGTTCGCAATCGCCGTCGGTCGGGTTCGGATGAAACACCGTCCGTCGACGGACATGGTGGCGCGACAGATCCATGCTTTTCTGCTGGCAACTCCTAGCGTTTACGGATGAACTCTAGCGCTTAAAACTTGTTTTCAAACATGCCGATGCCAAAAAGTCTCCGCTGTTCCCACGGATCGATCCTGACATCGGGAATTCAGTCGGACGAACTTGTTTAGGAACTGATGGCGCTTTAGGGTTCGCCCCAAGGGGCAGGGTTGGGGGCAGCCAGTAGCGTGCGGAAATCATTGAAACGGCCTAATGTGCCGGCATTTCTCATCTTGTGCTCAGCCTTTCTTGCGGTTCCCGGACATTCGGCCGATGGCGGAATAGCGGCGAAAGCGGCGGACACGGAGCTATCCAGACCCGCACAAGGTATCGCAATCGAGCCAGCGCCATCCTGGATCCACGACCGCACCATTCCGGAGGCCACCAAGGCGCGCCTCGATCGGGCGCAGAGCGGCGTCGCCTACCTGCTGACCGATGAGCAATACCGAACGCGGGCCGACGGTCACGACAACTGGTTTCGCCTGTCGATGGAGGTGGCGAATCGCAGCGGCCTCGAAGCATCAGGCCAGATTTCGATGATCTATGATCCCGCCTTCGAAAGCGTGGGCGTGAACTTCGTCCATCTGATCCGGAACGGGAAGATCATCGATCTGACCGGCGCCGCACAGTTCCGCGTGGTCGAGCATGAGGGGGAGCTAGACGACGGCATCGTCAGTGGCACGCTCAAGGCCATCGCCAACCTGCCCGACGTGCGGGTGGGCGATATCGTCGATTATGCCGTCACGACGCACACGCGCACCAGCTTGTGGACGGGCCAAGCCTTCTATCATCTTTCGCAACGTTATACCGATCCGCTGGCGATGCGGGCGCTGCGCTTCGTCTGGCCTGCGGGAATGTCTCCCCGCATCAAGGCGATAAACAGCGACATCGCTTTCGCCACGCGCAACACCGCCGATGGCGCGGAATGGGAGTGGACCGCGACGGATCCGCCCGCGATGCGGGCGGAAGATGACGTTCCCTATACGGCGTTCGAATGGGGCCAGATCGACATATCGACGATGAAGGACTGGGCAGAGCTGGCCCGGTGGGCGACCGGGCTTTATCAGGGCGACGACAGCCTACCCGATGATTTCGCGGCGCGTCTCGATGCCATCGCCAAGGCCTTCCCTGCTCCTGGCGACCGGCTGACCGAAGCCACCCGCTATGTGCAGGACAATATCCGCTACGTCGGGGAGGAAATGGGCGAGGGCTCCTACGTGCCGCGCCGGCCGAAGACAGTCCTCGCCCGGGGATATGGCGACTGTAAGGACAAGAGCCTGCTGCTGGCCGTGGCGCTGCGTCGGCTGGGCATCGACGCAGTACCGGCGCTGGTCGCCACCAAGGCTGGGGAGCGGCTGCCCGATCGCCTGCCGTCGCCGCTCGAATTCGATCATGTCGTGGTGCGCGCGGTGATCGACGGCAAGGTGACCTGGATCGACGCGACCGGCGCCCAGCGAGGCGGGCGCGGCGCGGCGATCGTTCCGGCGGACTTCGGCTATGCGCTGCCGATCCGGGCGGGGCAGACCAGCCTAGAACATATGGACAGCTACACGGATCATGCCGGCCGGGTGGTCGTGCTCGAGCAGTTCACCGTCGACGAGACGGCCGATACGCCGCTGATCCTCCACGTCGAGACGCGCACCACAGGCGCGCGCGCCGACAATAGTCGCGCCAGTTGGGCCGACAGCTCGGCTGCCAAGATCGCGGACAACAATCTCGAATTCTATCGCCGGCGTTTCCCCGGGCTCGTCGAGAGCAAACCTCTCCAACTGAGCGACGATCGCGATGTCAACGCGACGACGATGATCGAAAATTACACGATGTCGCGGGATGCGTTCACGAAAGCAAACGTCCTCGGGACGCTGATCACGCGGGCGTATCTGTTGCAGGGTGTCCTGCCCGATCGGCAGGCCAATCCACGCGTCGAGCCACTCGGCATCAGCAATGATCTGGCGAATGAGCAAACGATCGATCTGCACGTCAAGGGCCGGATGCTCGATCCGATGGATGACGTCGATACCGAAGCGGGGCCGGTCGCCTTCTCGCGCCGTTCCACCAAGCTCGCTGATGGCCTGCACATGGTCTACCGGATCGACATCGGGCCGCAGGACGAGGTGCCGGCCAAGGATGCCGAAGCGGTCTACGCGCTATCGGATCGGATCAAGGACGGGACCGGGATCGAATTCTATCTCGACAAGTCTCCGCGTGCCGCGCCCGTTCCAGAGGGCATCGATGCCGCGACCTGGGACAAGATCAGGCCAGACATGGCGAAGATCGGCAATCTCATGCAGAAGACCGATCAGCCTTCGAAGCTGGAAGCACTGTCCCTGCTTTCCGCGGTCTCGGACAAGGTGGCGCATCCGTCGCCGGTGGCGGGTCTGATCGACGGGCTGAAGGGAGTGATCCTCGCCGATCTGCAGCGGCCGCAAGCGGCTTTGCCGGCGTTGCAATCGTCCGCGGCGCAATATCAGAGCAATCCCGACATCCTGCGCGTCTGGATCGCCTACGAGCTCGATCTCGGCACGGGCGATAGCGTCGCGGCGGCGATACGCAGCGTGGCGCAGTCGCAGCCCAAGGTGATCGCGGCGCTCGACCAGCAATGGGCGCGGATCGCGCTCCAGAAAGCATCCAAGCTCGCGGCCGACAAGCGCGAGACGGCGCGCGAGGATATCTGCATAGCGTTGGCGAGGGCCGGCTGGCAGCAGCAGCCGCGCACGGATTTCGGCGATGACATGCTCGGCTGCGCGATCGTGGGGCATAGCCTGCGTGGCGAGCTGGCGGATGCGAAAACGGATTTGGCCCAAAATCCGCCGGTCGCCACTCTGGTAGCGCTCGCGATCGACCGGCGCCACCAGCCGCTCTGGCCGGAGATCGACCGGTTCGCCGGCGACGGCTTCCGCAAGAGTCTGGAGGCGGAGGCGGATCGCACCGCCGCCGCGGCGAAGGCAGCGCCGAGGGATTACCAGATGGTGAGCCATCAGATGCAGGCGCTTCGCGCGCTGGGCCGGTTCGCGGACGCGTTGCAGGCCGGCGCAGCGCTCGCCAAGGACAAGACGCAGATCGAGGTGACGGGCCTCGACGCCTTCTGGCTGATCAATGAATATGCCAGCAATCTCCGCGCCGCCGGGCGGATCGACGAAGCGATCGCTGCTCTGGATGGCGTGCTCGCGCTCGGCATCGATCGCTATCCGGAACTGGTTTCGATGGCGATCAATCGGGACGAGATGCTGATCGCTGCCGGCCATTATCAGGCCGGGCTCGATAATCTGTCCGATCTCGACGCGCATCACCTCGATCGGATGTCGGCCTACGGCAAGATGTGGGTGTGGGCGAACGAGGATTGCGCGCTGCGGGCGCTGGGTCGGAACGACGATGCCAAGGCTCCCGAGGCCAAGCTGGCCGCGAAGCCCGACGACAATTGGAGCGCCTCTGCCGCTGCCGCCGCGTGTCGCAACGATCCCAAAGCGGTTGCTGACATGCTGGTGACGCGATTGCGGGGCAGCGACACGCGGCCGATGGCGCTGGGCCTCTTCATCAATTTCGAGGGGCATGAGGCGCATACCCCGCTGGAAACCGCAATGCACCAAGCCATGGCCAAGGCACGCGCCATGCCCGACGTACAGGCGGAATTTCAGAAATACGGCCGTGCCGTTCGCTATGCGGGTACGACGCAGGGGTGGAGTGAGTTTTGACGGTTGTCTCTTCCAGATAGCCAACCGTCGCTTTTGAGTAGGACAGATTTTTGCCCAGTTATTGCCGCTCGCGCCGCTCCCAAAAGCGCCCGATCGGTCATAAGTCGAATGAGATCGCAGGACATCAAGTTGGGGGACTTCTGTCGAGGCTGAGCAAAATGCAGATGGCAGTCTCGCTCATCTAGAGCCAATCGACATTCGGATTAATTGGATATCGGGTGATCATCTTGTTTCAAACCGTCATGCTGAACTTGTTTCAGCATCCCGCCTCTTCCGGGCGCTCAGCGCCAAGTTTCGCTGGGATCCCGAAACAAGTTCAGGATGACGATTGCTTCGGGTGTAGATCGCCACCCGATCCGCTGAATGTCGATCCGCGCTAGCATTACAGTTGCATATCAAGCGGAACTCTGAATCAATAGGTCTCCATGGTAAGGAGGCCGTGGATGACGGGTGCATCGATAGAAGCGACACTGGAGTTGTGGGCGTCCTCGCTGCGGGACGTGAAGAGCCGTATGCGCGGGTTGTTCACGCAGGAGCGCGTTGCGGCGTCTGCGAACCTGTTTCTGGACGGCTTGCTGAGTGACGAGCGCCGCAAGACGGGTTGGATGCGCGCCGAGGCTGCAGGGGATCCGGGGCCTTGGCGGCAACAGGCTATTTTGGGCCGCGGGCGATGGGAGGCAGACGAGCTTCGCGACATCGTACGAGACTATGTTGTTGAGAGCCTTGCGACCGACGAGGCAGTCCTGGTCATCGACGAGACCGGTTTCCTCAAGCAAGGCAAGGCTTCCTGTGGCGTTGCGCGTCAATATACCGGATCGGCTGGCAAGATCACGAACTGCCAGATCGGTGTATTCGTGGCCTATGTATCGGCTCGCGGGCACGCGTTTATCGATCGCGCTTTGTATCTTCCAAAGAGCTGGACGGGTGATCCCGCACGACTTGCCGCAACCCATGTCCCTGAAGCGTTAGCCTTCGCCACCAAGCCGGCTTTGGCTGTTCAGATGATACAGCGGGCTTTGGCGGCCAAGGTCCCATTTTCATGGGTCGCGGCGGACGCCGTATATGGGGTCGGTGACGTCGAGCAGGCCCTGCGTCGAGCCTGCAAGGGCTACGTTCTCGGCGTGAAGTCGGATCACTATTTTGGCTCTTGGGGCGACAAGCCCCCGGTCGCAGGCAAGGCGGAGGAGATCGCACAAGACCTCGATGCAGACGCATGGAAACGCCTGTCCGCTGGTGAGGGCACAAAGGGCGCCCGTCTTCATGACTGGGCATATTGCGAGCTCGCCGATCTCGATGCCGATGAATATGACGAGACGAAATCAGGCGTGTGGACCCGGGGCCTGCTGATCCGCCGTAACATCAGCGACGGTGACCTGGCCTACTTCACGACCTGGTGCCCGGCCGGCACCAACATCCAGACACTCGTCGCTGTCGAAGGCCGTCGTTGGGCGATTGAAGATAGCTTCGAGACCACCAAAAACGAACTCGGCCTCGATCATAACGAAAGCCGTTCGTGGCATGGCTGGCATCGCCACGTCTCTCTGGTCATGCTCGCCTTCGCCATGATGGCGGTGATCCGATACCGCGCCAATGCCGTGACGCCCCCAAAAAGATCGAGGACGCGGACCGTCAGGATCTGATCCGCTGGTCGATCCAGGAAGTTCGGCGGATCGCCAACAAGCTCGCTCAGCGCCGCATACGGCCCGCGTACATCATCGCCTGGTCATGCTGGCGACGCGCGCACCAAGCCGCTGCCAGACGAGCTCATCTCAAAACTAGAATGCAACTGTAATGCTAGGCGCGAACGGTTGCTGAGGCGGTACGAACTTCCGATATGGTTGAGCTCAAGGACCAATACTGGCCGATAACGCGGTGGTTGATTCTGAAGAGTCTGAAAAGCTCTTCGAGCCGTTGACGAAGCGCGGCGTCTTTCGCTGGCTCAGTCAACCTCGGGCCTGCGCTCGCGGTCAAACGGCGGCGGCCGATGCGCCGCCTTGGATGCGCGAGCGCGCAGACATGAGCGACCCGACCGGCGGCCGCTCCGGTGCGAAGCGGAGCAGGCCGACCGGTTCCGGCATGCCCACATAGACCGCCTCGACCCCACCACGCGCGTGATAGGTCTCGTGCCAGAAGCCGGCGTGCGCGGACAGCTCGCGCATCTTTCGCCACCATTCGGCGTGCGGTTCGCTGCGGGTGAAGCGCTCGAGCGCTTCTAAATCCCGCCAATATTGGCGAAAACCGATGTGCGTCAGACTGAACCTTAATCCCTCGTGGAGAAGCAGACCTTCAGGATAGGACCGCATCACCGCGTTCAATCCTGGCCCGATCTGTCTCAGGGCGGAGAAGCCTCGCCAACTCTTCAGGCGCAACCCGAGCATGATCATGACGAGGTCGGGATAATTTGAGAGATCGACCGACTGGCGCTTGCTCGAAGCTTGCATTGTCCGACTCCTTGTTATTTACGGTGTAAACGTAGCAAAATAGGTTTACACTGTAAACATGGTTCAGGTGCCATCGCCGCCATTGTCGGAACGACTGCTTGAGGCGGCGCTCGGCGCGCTCGAACGTGGGGAGGATGTGAGCCTGCGCGCGGTCGCCCGTCACGCCGGGGTGTCTGCCATGGCGCCCTATCGTCACTTCGAGGACAAGGCGGCCCTCCTCGCAGCGGTCGCTGCCCATGGATTCGGAGAACTCCGTGCAAAGCTGCTGGAGGCCGACGACTGCTCGGACGATCGCGAGGCGCTGGTCGCGCAGGGTGAAGCGTATCTCGCATTTGCGCGCGCGCGGCCGGCTCTGTTCAGGCTTATGTTCTCATGCCATGACGGAGGTCCGCCGCCCGTCGATGACAATGCCTATGCCGTCATGGTGCGTCGGGTGGAGGGGCTGAGCCCGAAGAGCCTGGAGGCGGCGGCGCTCGCTTGCTGGTCCGGTGTACATGGCATGGCGACGCTTGCACTGGACGGCGGTCTGCCGCCGGGGCCGACTCCGGTCGAACGGGCCGCGCTCGAACTGATCGTCTCCGGGCTTTCAGCTCGCCTTGCCTGATCGGCCTTTGCCGCCCAACGGCTGGAAGATCCTGATCAGCGTCCACGGGAACTGGTAGCCGACCGCCTCATCGAGCGTCGCGAGCCGTATGGCGATGGCGGCGCCCTGCTCGACGGTTCGCGGCGCGCCGCTTCCGCCCATGTCGGTCGCGACCGAGCCGGGGCATCGATCACACCGATCATCTCAGCGCCCGGCCATATGCTCGGCTCGTCGATAAATGGGTGGTCGGCATCGGGCTCCGGCGGGATCAGTATGGCACATGCTCACTGCGCCGAACCAAGGCTTCAATAATCCACAAGACGACCGACGATCTCGGCGCCACGCAGATCCTGCTTGGACACCTCCAGATCGAGAACATGGTTCATTATCTCGGTGTGGATGTGGAGGACGCACTGACACTTGCGGAGGGAACAGAAATCTGGCGGACCCGGCTTCCGATTTCGACGAGGAGCCGGACAGGTCCGCGCCCTCTGCCGTCGTTCCCGAGCCTAAGATCCGTTCCCTATTTCGGTGGATCCAAAACGCTCGGCTCGTCGCGCGAGCTATGGGAGCTCACTGGGCCGGGGCTCCGGCTGTGCGCCCGTCAAAGCGAGCATAACAAACGAGCAGCCAGACGCGGCTCGTCACCCGTTTGGCCGTCTGCGATCCAGTCCCGCTTGGCCTGCAGATAGTCCGTCATAGTGGCCAGATCCTGGGTTTTGCGTTTCATGATCTCGAGTTGCTCATCCATGAGCTCGACCGCGCGCTCCCGTGACAAGCCTTCGGCCTGCATCTCGTCGTTCACACTGGCGATATCCTTGAGCGACATACCCAGCGATTGTCCAAAGCGGATCATGGCGGCGATCTGCACGTCGCGCTCCGTGAAACGGGCATAAGGATTGCTGCCGCCCAACCGCCCCGTCTCCGGGGCAATCAGCCCCTTCCGGACGTAGAAGCGTATGGTGGCGGCGCTCAACGCGGTGCGCCTGGAAAACTCTCCGATCAGCATATGCAATGGCCTTGACCATGAACCTTGGTTCACCCTTATAGGCCATGGCTCCCATTCGTGGAGCCTTGATATGGATGATGTTTTTCCAACCCGAAAGCCTGTCGCCTTCGTGACCGGCGCGACGGGGCTGCTCGGCAACAATCTCGTGCGCGAACTGCTGACACAGGGGTTTCGCGTGCGCGCCCTCGCTCGCTCACCCGACAAGGCCCAGCAGCAGTTTGCCGATCTGCCGGTCGAGATCGTAACCGGCGACATGCTGGCCGTTGAAGCCTTCGCACCCGCCTTGGTCGGGGTCGATGTGGTCTTCCATACAGCCGCCTATTTTCGCGACTCCTACACCGGCGGCAGCCATTGGGCCAAACTGCATAGCGCCAATGTGCTAGGGACGCGGGCGCTTTTGCAGCACGCCCAGGCCATGGGCGTGCGGCGTTTCGTGCATGCGAGTTCCATCGCGGTGCTTCGCGGAAAGCGTGGCCAGATCGTGGACGAGAGCATGCTGCGCGATGAGCGCGATGCCGACGATTACTATCGGAGCAAGATTCTTTCCGACCGGGAAGTCCTGGCCTTCCTTGAGCAGCATTCCGATTTCTGGGCTGCCATGGTGTTGCCAGGATGGATGCATGACCGGCAAGCCTGTCCTTTTCAGTTGGGCTATGGCGCGCGCCCTGACGACCGAGAATGAGCGATCCCGCTTCAGCGCCGCCAAGAGCGAAACCGAATTGGGCCTGCGGTTCAGGCCAACGGACGAGACCCTGCACGACGAAGTCGCCTGGTTCCGGGCGCACGGACGGCTGGCGTGACATCCCCGAACGATCGGGATGATCAAGGGCAACTGAGCCTCACCCGAATGACCGACCCGCATCAACCATGCTCCGACGACGATATTGTCAATTCGAGTATGCTGAGGACAAAGCTGACCATCGGCAAGACCCCCATCTACGCCATCCGGACTATCAGCAGCCAATCCCGAAAACCGCCCTATGTTCATCGGGAGACCAAACTCCCGCACCTATCCAAGCTTGCGTGCCGAGCGGCTTCCTCAATGGCGACGACCGTCGCCACGTGCTGACAGCGGCTTTGCATCGAGGCATGGCAGGGGATCGGACCTCGCTTGCCAACGAACGGAGCGCCTTTGAAACGAGATCGCTGGCGAACCGACGCACGCTGTTTGCTCATGCTGTTCTGCTGTCTATTTTCCGTGGGCTGTCGGCGTGTGCGGCCGGCTGCCCCGCCGCAGCTGGTCGTCTGGGCTTGGGAGCGTCCCGAAGACCTGCGCTTCCTGCCCCAAGACGTGCCCATCGCCGTCCAAACGGGATTCGTCGAAATCGCAGGTGACGGATTTGTCGCCCGCGGGCGGCGATTTCCGCTGCTGACCAATGCGGCGCCTCGAATCGCCGTGGTGCATATCCAGATCGACGAGCGCGACCCACCCGATTGGACGCCGGATTTGCGACGGCGGGTGGCAGCGGCGGTGTTGCACTATGCCCTCGTCCTTCCCGTGCCCGAGGTTCAAATCGATTTCGAAGTGCGCCGGTCGCAGCGTAACATTCTCGTCGACGTGCTGCACGACGTCCGCGCCGGGCTGCCGAAGCCCCTGTCGCTGTCGATGACCGCCCTTGCATCCTGGTGCCAGGAGGGGTGGCTGGATCATGCCACCGCCGACGAGATCGTGCCGATGCTGTTCCGCATGGGGCGAGGCGATCCTTCGCTTCGTACCCGGATCGAAGCGGGCGGAGACTTTCTCGATCCGCGCTGCCGGCACGCGCTCGCACTGTCCGCAGACGAGCCCATTGCGCGCGCGCCGGCGGGGCGTAGGGTCTATCTGTTCGACCCGCGGAGCTGGACGCGGTCGGACTTCCAGACGATCCGACAGCAAGTGGAGCGATGGCGATGAGTCGCTTGTCCGGGCGTGCGATAGCGGCGGTCGTCCTCGTCACGTTGACGGGACGCGCAGCGGGCTCGGGTGGCCCGCCGCCACTGCCCGACTATGTCACCGCCGCGGCGACGGCGCCGGTCGATCAGGCGGCGCTTGCTGCGGGACGATTGGGGATCATGAAGGGCCATGCGCCCGCCGCGATCCTCTATCTCGACTGGCGGTTGCTCAACGGTCTGCGCGTCGATGCCGCTTCGACCGCGTCGCTGGCGACGCCCTGCTGCGGCCGATCGCAGAACGATGAATCGGCTTGGCTGGCGGCGCGCCGCGCGGTGCCGGGCGCCTCGACCGACCTCTATTACGTCGCGACCGACCGGGAAGGGCCGAACTACACCGCCATCCCGACCTGCTTCCCCGACGCCTTCGTCACGGCGACTGCCACGCTCCAGGCGCGCATCGCCCGTTATGAAGCGAAGTCGCCCGACGTGCGCGCCTGGCTGGCGGCACAGGACGCGGTGTTCGACGCATGCAGCAAGTCCGGCGTGACGCTGCCCGTGCTGGCGGCCAATGCCCCCGCGTGGCTGCGCGCCGACCATGGCTATCAGGAGGCTGCGCTGGCGCTCTACGACGCGCGCCTCGATGAAGCCGAGCGCGATTTCGTGGCGATCGGACGCGATCGCGGCTCGCCATGGCAGCCGCTGGCGCTCTATTTGCAGGCCCGCGTCATCCAGCGCCGCGCGCTCGATCGTCCCGGCGCGGACAATTTCGCCCGCGCGCACGAGGCGATCGCCAAGCTCGAGAGCGCGCCCGCCGGCACCTATGGCAAGGGCGAGGTCGAGCGGATGAAACAGGTGCTCGATTATCACGAGCAGCCCGCCGCGCTGCTCGCCCGGCTCGATCGCGCGCTCAACGCCCCGGGCGTGCCCGGCGATGTCGCGGTGAAGTTCAAGGATTATCAGAGCCTGTCCGCGACCGCGCCCCAGATGCCCGACGCGGCGGACTGGATCGCGACGCTCGATCCCAAGGATCGTGCCGCCGGGCTCGCCCACGCCCGCGCACGCTGGCAGGCGAGCCACAAGACCGCCTGGCTGCTCGCAGCATTGTCCCTGGCGATGCCCGCCGACGCAGACGCCGGCGCGCTCGTCGACGATGCCGCGCGGCTTCCCGCGAGCGATCCGGGCTGGCTGACGGCGCGCTATCATCGGCTGCGGCTGACCATCGCGCGCCGACCTCCCGCCGAGCTACGCGCCGAGGTCGACACGATCCTCGCGCGCCGCGACCTGACCCCGTCCGATCGCAACATCTTCCTCGCAGTCCGCGCGCAATCGGCGTCGAGCCTGGCCGATTTCGCGGCACATGCGCTGCGACGCCCCTATTGCACCGGCGCCGGCCGCGGCTGCGTCGATGGCGACTGGCCCGCCGGCGATGGGATGCTGGGCCGGCAAGGCCATGGCTATGTCGGCTTCGGCGGCGACGCGCGCGCGATCATCGATCGGCTCCCGCTCGCCCAGCGATTGACCCTCGCGCGCGACCCGAGCCTGCCGCGCGAACAGCGGCTCGACCTGTCGCTGACCAACTATGCCCGCGCCGTCCTCTTGCAGGACGATGCCGCGATCGACCAGACCGCGCGCGCGCTGACCGGGCTGTTGCCGCAGGTGCGTCGCGACTGGCTGGCGATCGTCGCGACGCCGCCGGGGCCGGCCAAGCGCTTCGCGGAGATTGTCGTGATGGCGAAGATCCCGAGCCTTCGCACCGACCTTGCCGACTATGCGCGCCCCGAGGGAAGCGAGCCGTCCTTCGCGGGCTATTGGGTGGATTGGCTGCGCGTGCCCGTCGGCGGGAAAGCGCCGGCGCCGTCCTTTCCGCCCGCCGGTGCCTACATGCCGCAGGGCTTCTGGGATGGCCGCGACAGCGACGCCGGGCCGGACGAGGCCGATCTGCCCTGCGCGGGCAAATGCGGCCCGGGCACCTTCGCGCTGCACATGCCGGGATTTGCCGCGCCGCTGACCGCAGCGGCGCTTCGCGAACGAAGCCATTTTTTCACCGACGCGACGATCGGCCCCGATGCGCGCGGCGCACGATCCCTATGGGAGGACGCGCTGGCGTTCGTGACCGCGCACCCCAATGATCCGAGAGCGGCCGAAACGCTCTACCGCCTGATCCGCGTCGCGCGCTGGGGCGGCAATCACGAGCATCTCGGCCGGAGAGCGTTCATGCTCCTCCATTCCCGCTATACGGGCTCGGTCTGGGCCAAGCGCTCGCCATTTTATTACGACAGTTGAATGTTGCGTACTTTGACAAGCGGCGCCCATTTCTAGCCGTTCACGGCATGGATCGACGATCCTAAAAGCTTCCGTCCGTTCATGCCTGCTGTGAGCCATGTTCGACAAGCGCATGGGGAAGGTCATTGCCGACCGGCCGCTTCCGGGCGAGAATCGAAGATACTTGTCAGTTCGAGGGCGGCGACGCCGCTGCGTCTAATCTAGGAGGCGATGCGCTGGTTTAGCGTCGGTGCGTCGGTTATCTCATAGCTGTCGCGATCCAGCCGCCCCGCGGCGCGCAGCAGGGCGGCCTGGGCGATCAGCAGATCGCTGTGGCTTCTCGCCAGCGCCAACTGCGCGGAGCGGAGCGATTCATCGGCGATCAGGATTTCGGTCGTCGTCCTCAGCGAGAAGGCATATTCCGCCCGCACCCCCTTGAGCGCGAGTGTCGCGGCGTCGACCGCCTGCGTGCCGGCATCGGCGCGGGCACCGGCGGCGATCAGGTTCGCCCAGGCGGTCTCGACCGATCGCGTCGCCTCGCGCTCGGCGGCATCGGTCGCGAAACGGTCCGCGCGGTAGGTCGCCTCGGCCTGGCGGACGCGCGACGCGACGAGGCCGCCGGTGAGCAGCGGCACCTTCAGCGTAACCCCGGCGACGGCGCCGTCATTATAGCCACCCAGCCGGCCGCTCCCCGCATAGCCATAGGTGCCGCCCAGCGCGAGGCTGGGGTTGCCCTCGGCGCGCTGCTGCGCGATCCGCGCCGCGTCGGCCTGTGCGGTCAGCCGCTGCTGGCGGACGAGCGGGTTGGCATCGATCGCCCAGCGACGCGCGGTGCCGAGGTCGGCGGGGAGCGCCGGGCGGGGGGACTGGCTCTCCAGCGCGCCGGGATCATGGCCGACCGCCGCCCGATAGGTCGCCGCAACGCCGGCCGCCGATCCCTGCGCGTCGGCGAGGGTGGCGATGGCGGCGGCGTGCTGCGCCTCGAGCTGGGCGACGTCGGTGCGCGTCGCCTGCCCGAGAGCGTAGCGCGAGCGCGCCTCGGCGACCTGGCGGCCGAGCAGATCGATATCGGCACGGGCGACGTCGACGGCCTGCTGGGCGTAGAGCAGATCGGCATAGGCGCCGACCACGGTTTCGAGCACCCCTGCCTCGGTATCGCGCAGGCCGGCGGCTCCGGCCGCGACGTCACCCTTGGCCGCGCGCACGGCGGCGGGCACGCGGCCGCCGGTCCAGATCGGCAGCGTCGCGCTGACGCTGCCGACGCCGCCCTTGCCATAGTCGCTGCGGTCATAGCCGCCGCTGCCGTCCGCCTCGGCGGTCAGCCGGCCTTGCGCGCGGGCCTGTTCGGGCGTTTCCGCTAGCGCCTCCTGCCGTGCCCGCGCCTCTGCCAGTTGCGGGTTGGTATCGTAGGCGGCGGCGACCGCATCGCGCAGCGTCTCAGCGGACACCGGGGCGGCGATGCAGGCCATGCCGGCGGCGAGCAGCGCGAGCCTATTCATGCCGCATCGCCCAGGCCGGCGTCGCCCGGCTGGCGCGCAGCGACTGGCCGAGGACGGTCAGCACCGCGATGCCGATCGCCAGCACGCTCGCCCCGATGAAGAACAGCGGCGACAGCGCGATGCGATCGTCGAAGCCGGCGAGCCAGGTCCGCATCGCGAAGAAGGCGAGCGGCCAGGCGATGAGATTGGCGATCAGCACGGGCCGCAGGAACTGGCCGACGAGCAGCCGGACGATATCGGCGGAGGAAGCGCCGAGCGTCTTGCGGATGCCGATCTCCTTGACCCGCCGCTGCGTGTTGAACGAGGCGAGGCCCCACAGGCCGACGCAGCCGATCAGGACGGCGAGGCCGGCGCCGATCGCGAACAGGTGGGCGGCGTGGTCGTCATCCTCGTAGAATTTCGCGAGTTCATGCTCGCCGGTATTG
Organism: Sphingomonas abietis; assembly: GCF_027625475.1. Lineage (NCBI taxonomy): Bacteria > Pseudomonadati > Pseudomonadota > Alphaproteobacteria > Sphingomonadales > Sphingomonadaceae > Sphingomonas > Sphingomonas abietis. The sequence continues at coordinate 4,161,325 of NZ_CP115174.1, read as the reverse complement.
GCGATGAGGGGTGCCTGTGGCGCCATCCGGAGCCACACCGCGCGAACGGCCGCCAGTATCGATCGCGGGTCGCCGCTGAACCGCAGCGTCGCCACCGGATAGGGCGCGAGCCCGCGATAGGCGACGTAATAGGTCGGATCGCTCGGCAGTCGCGGCGAGAAGAAGCGGAGGTCGTCGACGACGCCGATGATGGTGCGCGTCCCCGAGCTCCACACGGTCTTGCCGACGGCCTGCTGCGGCGACGGGAAGCCGAGCTTGAGTGCGGCCGTGCGATTGATGACGATGTTGCGCGGTTCCGATGTCTTGGGTGTGTTCGCATCGTCCATGCGATGCGCATCGTCGAACAGCCGGCCGGCGAGCAGGCGCGGACGATAGACGCGGAAGAAATCGCTGCCGATCACGATCTTCCGCAGCGACGGGCCGGGCTTCGGCTTCCCGTCGATGTCGACATTGTTCATGTTGTTGTTGCCGAAACCACCGGCGGACGAGTCGGCCGTCGCGACGGCGATCACGCCCGGCAGCTGCCGGAAGGCATCGATCAGCGCGGTCTGCCGGCCGGTGTCCAGATCGCCATAGTTGAGCGAGGAGACGACGAGCAGGCCCTCGCGCCTGAAGCCGAGATCGGTGGACCGGACGTGGCGCATCTGCGCGACCACCACCAGCGTGCCGACGATGAACGCGATCGCCAGGCTGAATTGCAGGACGACCAGCATCTCGCGCGTCCGCGTGCCGGCGCGACCACCGCCGGGGGCCCGCGCCGATGCCAGCACCTGCGCGGCCGGGAAGCGGGCCAGCAGCAGCGCCGGATAGATGCCTGCCAGCGCGCCTATGACCAGCGCGAGGCCCACCAGTGCCGGCAGCGCCTGCGCATAGGGGATCGACAGCGACAGGCCGCCGGCGGCGTTGACGAACGGCAGGCTGAGCTCGGCGATGATCAGCCCGACCAGCGTCGCCAGGGCGGCGGTGAGCACCGCCTCGCCCATGAACTGCCGCAGCAGGGTGCCACGATCCGCGCCCAGAACCTTGCGCATGGCCACCTCGCGCGCGCGCAGTCCGGCGCGCGCCGTCGTCAGATTGACGTAGTTCACGATCGCGATCAGCAGCGTCAGCAGGCCGACCAGGCCGAGCGTCACCACCGTCAGTTCAAGGCTGGCGCTCGCCTGGCCCGCCGGCTTCAGATGCTCCTGCGTGAACGGCAGGAGCGGGAGGGCAATTTTCCGGGAGGCGTGCGCGCCCAAATCCTTGAACCCGTGGTGATCGACGAAGCCGGGCAGCTTCTGCTCGAACGCCTTTGCGGCGGCGGGGGTCGGAAATCTGAGGAAGGTGGTGACGGAGGTGCTTCCCCAATGGAACCACCAGTCCTCCGGGTTGACTACGGGGATGCGCGTCAAAATGCCGAAGCGCAGATCCGTATTCTTGGGCAGATCCTTGAACACGCCGGTCACGCGATAGGTCATCGGCTTGTCGATGGTGATCGTGAGCGTCTGTCCGATCGGATCGACATCGCCGAAATATTTATGCGCGATCGATTGGCTCAGCACCGCCGCGGACGGATCAGCCAAGGCCCTGGCCTTGTCGCCGCTGACCATCGGCAGATCGAATATCTTGAAAAAGTCCGCGTCGACCTGCGCGATGTCCTCCAGCGTGGCGATGCCGCCATGCGTGACACTGCCGCCGCCTTCGCCGCCCTCGATGCGGGTGCCGACGAGGCCGGGATAATCCCCCTTCATCTGCTCGATCAGGCCGCCCATCGTGTTAGGCCAGGTGCCGACGAACGGGCTGTCGATGCCTATCCAGTCGGTCTGCACCAGATAGATTTGCTGATGGTTCGGCAGCCAGCGTTCGAAGCTGGTCTCGAAGCGCACATAGAGGCCGAGCACGAGGAACACCGCGATCCCCACGGCGAGGCCGCCGATATTAAGCACACTGTAGAGTCTGTGGCGGGTGAGCGAGCGATAGAGCGACAGCAAGGCGAAGCGGTTCATGGCCTATGTCCCCTCAGATCGCGCGGGCGGCGGAGGCGACGATGCGGCCGTCGAGCATGTCGATCCGGCGCTTGGCCATGTCGGCGTGGCTGGGCGAGTGCGTCACCATCACGATCGTCGCGCCGCCCTCGTTCAGCCCGGCGAGAATGTTCATCACCTGCGCGCCATTCTCGGTATCGAGATTGCCGGTCGGCTCGTCGGCGAGGATCAGCTTCGGATCGCCGACGATGGCGCGGGCGATCGCGGCGCGCTGCTGCTGCCCGCCGGACAGCTGGTGCGGATAATGGCGGGCACGGTGGGCGATGCCGACGCGGTCCATCGCCGCGGCGACCCGCTCCCGCCGCTGGCCGCTCCCATCGCGGCGATAGGCGAGGCCGAGCGCGACATTCTCCTCGATGGTCAGTTCGTCGATCAGGTTGAAGCTCTGGAAGACGAAGCCGAGCGTGTCGGCGCGGAAGCGCGCGAGCGCCGCCTCGTCGAGCCGCGCCAGATCGCGATCGCCGAACAGATAGCGGCCGCCGGTCGGGCGATCGACGGTGCCCAGCGTGTTGAGCAGGGTCGACTTGCCGCAGCCGGACGGCCCCATCACCGCGACGAACTCGCCGGCTTCGACGATCAGGTCGATGTCGTGCAGCGCGGTGGTCTCCACCTCGTCGGAGCGATAGCGGCGCTGGATATTCTCGAGACGGATCATGGCTGCCCCTTTCAGCGGATGTTGAGGATGTCGCCCTTCACGGACGCGGTGTTGGAGGTGACGATGCGATCGCCGGGCGCGAGCCCGGAGAGGATCTCGACCTGTTCGGGATTGCGCCGCCCGATGCGGATCGCGCGGCGGCGGGCGTGGCGGCCGTCGCCGTCGAGCACGAAGGCGGAAGCGCCGTTGCCGGCATCGAGCCAGCCGCCGACCGGCGCGACCATACTCTGCGACGCCGCGCCGAGCGTCACCCGCGTGTCGAGCGTCTGGCCGCGGTTGAGCCCGGCCGGGGCGGTGCCGTCGAAGGCCAGCTCGATCCGGAAGCGGCCATCGGTGACGCTCGGCAGCACGCGGCTCACCGTCAGCCGGGCGCCACCTTCGGCGGTCGCCTTCTGGCCGACGGCGACCCGGCCGAGATAATATTCGTCGACGTCGGCGACGAGTTTCCACGAGCCTTCGCTGTCGATCTGGCCCGCCGGATCGCCGGCCTTCAGCATCTGCCCCGGCTGGATCGTGAAATTGGTCAGGCGTCCGGCAACCGGCGCGCGGATCACCAGCGCGTCCAGCCCGGCGCGCACCGCCGAGAGGTTGCCGTCCAGTCTTGCGCGCGTCTCCGCCAGCCGATCGGCTTGCAGGCGGCCGGTGCGATCCTCTTCGGTCTGGCCCGAGCGCAGTTGGGCGAGGCGCTGACGCTGATAGTCGGTCTCCTCGCGATAACTCTTCACGCCCTCGTCCGAGACGAAGCCCTGATCGTGGAGCTGCTGGCGGATCGACAGGTCGCGCTCGGCCTTCAGCAGATCGTAATTGGCCGACGAGGTCTGTCCCGCGCGATCGAGCTTGCTGCGTTCGAGCGCGAGTTCGTCGCCGCTCAGCGATCCGAGCTGGCTGGCGATCTGCGCCTCGCGGGTCATCACGTCGAGCTTCAGCGACGGATTGGCGAGCGTCGCCAGCGCCTCGCCGGCGGTGACGGCGCTGCCGTCCTGCACGAGCAACCGCTCGACCTGCCCGCCGGAAACCGCGTTGACGAAGGTGGAGAGGCGCGGCGCCACCGTCGCGCGCACGGGCAGATCGTCGGCGAAGATCGTCCGTTCGACCGCCCCGGTCTCGATGTCGGCTGCGGCGATGTCGGTCGATCCGCTTGCCGGCAGGACATGCCAGGCCAGCGCCGCGCCGAGCAGCGCCAGCGGCGGTCCAAACCATTGCGGTTGCCGCCACCAGGGCCTGCGCAGATGCGCGACGCGACGATCCATCGCGGCGCCGGAGGTAACACTTGCCTGAGCGGCGGGGTCGGTCATCATGATGCTAATGTCGCCCATGCCGCCGGAAATGCCTAAACCGCTATGTCAGAACGATTTTCCATCGATCCGCCTTCCCCCGACCGTCCACGAACGGACAGACTGTCCGCAAATGGACGGCCGGGAGCCATGTCAAGCGGCGCTGCGATTCTGCTGGTCGACGATAATGCCGAGGTCGGCCGTGCGATGCGGATCGCGTTCGAGGTCGCGGGGCATCGGCTGGATGTCGCGGCCACGCCGGAGGAGGCGTTCTCGCGGCTGGCGCAGAGCCGTTACGACGCGCTGCTGCTCGATCTCAATTTCACGCCCGGCCAGACCGCGGGCGGCGAAGGGCTGGCCTGCCTCGATCGGATCATGGCGGACGATCCGGCCGCCTGCGTCGTGGTGATCACCGCGCACAGCGGCATCCGCATCGCGGTCGCGGCGATGCAGGCGGGCGCGCGGGATTTCGTGATGAAGCCGTGGCGCAACGGCGAACTCGTCGCCAAGGTCGAAGCGGCGATCGCGCGCGGTCGGCCGATCGGCACACCGGCGGCGGTTCCCGTCGGAGAGGCGGCAGCGCCCGCACTGCTGCTCGGCGATAGCCCGGCGATCGCCCGGGTCCGCGATCTGGTCCGCCGCTTGGGTCCGACCGCCGCTGGCGTCTCGATCACCGGCCCTTCGGGGGCGGGACGCATGCTCGTCGCGCGGGCGCTCCATGCCGCCTCCGCCGACGCCGCACGGCCACCGACCGTGATCGACCTGCGCGATGCCGCCCAATGGGGCCGGCTGGACGATGCGACCGGCACCGTCATCCTCCGTCATATCGATCGGCTGGACGATCTCGCGCAGGCGCGGCTCGTCGCGGCCTGGCCGTCCGGCGCGCGCGCCATCGCGATCGGGGATGGGGTGCAGGGGCTTGGGGCCGCGCTGCGCAGCCTCGTCGCCACGGTCGAGATCGCGGTGCCGCCGCTGGCCGCGCGCGGGGCGGACGCCCTGCTGCTGGCACGCCATTTCCTGCGTATCGCCGCCGAGCGGCACCGCCTTGCGGCACCCGGTCTGACGGTAGCGGCCGAGCGGCTGATCCTCGATGACGTCTGGGCGGACGAGGCGAGGGGGCTCGCGCTCGCGATGGAGCGGGCCGTCCTGCTGGCGACCGATAGCGTGATCGATGCCGCGGCGCTTGCGCCCGCGCCGGCCGTCGCCCCCGTCGGGCCTAGCGAGATGGCCTATGATCTGGCGGGCAACGAAAAAGCGGTGATCGCCGCCGCGCTGCGGGACAACCATCATAATGTCACCCAGGCCGCCGCGGCGCTGGGGCTCAGCCGTGGCGCGCTGTATCGCCGCATGGAGCGTCATGGCCTGTAGAGCCGCGATCTGGCCGATCCTGTCCGGCCTGGGCCTGCTGGGGCTGGGTGCTGTGGCGCTTGCGGCGTGTCGGTTCGGGCTGTGGGGTACGGCGCTCGGCGCGGCGTTGGTCTCCACATGGATTATCGCGCTGGGGGTCTGGCAGGCCCTTCGCCACGATACGCGAAGCGACGCCATCATTGAGCATCGCGACCCCGACCAAGAGCCGCCCTATCGTCTGGTGCTCGATCAGGTGCCCGTGCCGCTTGTCGAGATCAGGGGCGGGCAGGTGAGCGCGCGCAACCGGTCGGCGCGATCGTTGTTCGCGACCGACGATTTGATCCTGCCGCCGCCGGCGGCGCTGATCGAGGCGGGCGTGCATCATCTCCTCCAGCAGGGCAGGCGGTTCCGCATCGACCGGATCGAGATGGGCGACCACATGGTCGCCGCCCTCATTGATGTCGATGCCGAGGAGCGCACCGCCGAAGCACGCGCGACCGCCGAGATGATCCAGGTGCTGGGCCACGAGATGCTGAACGGCCTCGCCCCGATCGTGTCGCTGGCCGAGAGCGGCCTCGCGGCGATCGCGGCGCCGGTGCGGCGCGACGATCTGCTGCCCGAGATATTGGGGACGCTCGGCCGTCGCGCGGAGGGGCTGCTTCGCTTCAGCGAGGCCTATCGCAGCATGGCACGGCTGCCCGAACCGATCCGCAAGCCCGTCGCCCTCAAGACCATCGCCGACGATCTCGCGCGGCTGTTCGCGGGCCGCTGGGCGGGGGCGGTCGTGCTGGAGATCGATATCCGGCAGGATATGGTGGCGATGATCGATGGCGACCAGATTATCCAGGCCGCCTGGGCGCTCCTCCAGAACGGAGCCGAGGCGGCGCTTGCCGGCGCGGGCAAGCCCCGCGTAGCGCTCTGCGTCATGCAGGACGCCGGGCGGCTGCTGATCGAGGTCCGTGACACCGGCGCGGGCGTGGCGCCGGAGGACGCGATCCGCATCTTCCGCCCGTTCCATACCACCAAGCCTGGCGGCACCGGTGTCGGCCTCAGCCTGGCGCGGCAGATCGCGCTGGCACATGGCGGCGAACTCACACTTTCTCAATCGGCGCCGGCGACTTTCCAGATGGAAATACGGGGGCAGTAAATTGGTGAGTATGTCTTTATAACAATGTTGAAAAACTTTCGCAATTCGATGGATGAATGCAGATAAAATCTGATCAAAGTCGAGATGTTCATTTTTCGGCACACAATGATTGCATCGTAAAGGCAAGGTGCGGGCATCTCCAAGAACCTCGGACGGAAGCTCTTCTCAGTACTAGGCGTTCGCATCAATATGAGAACATGTGGTCTGGTCGCGAACCGCCGGGCGCTAATTTGCGGCTGTATTTTCTGGCCCGGCAGGCGGAGGTTTGGACAAAGCGATCGGGCGACTTCCGAGTGGTCATCGCCGATGCTGCTCGGTCGCGTCACGTAACGCCGCCCGCTGCCTTTCTCCCCATTTCAACGCAGGCGGCCCCGTGATCCGCCGCTAATCAATCCACGGGCCGCGGCAGGACTTAGCTCCGCCGCCGCGCTCCATCTGCTCGTCCGTCAGCCAAACAGGTCACTCAAATCCAGTCGGCTCACGGAGCCTGAATCCGATCGTGCACTCTCATCAATGGGTTCTGACCATAATATTATCGATGCGGTTTCAAGCAATCAATGGCTCGCGAACAGACAAGACAATCGAGAAAATTCCGGCATGATTTCATAACGCGAATACGGGCAAACCCGCTCGCCAGAATAAGAAAATATTATAGATAACTTCGCTCATATTGAACATAACTCCGATAATTCGGAGTTGCTGGCGGCGGGCTTTCTCAATGAAATCAGCATCATATATTTCGATCGTGACAGCTTTGTGTGCAGTTTATCCGCAAATTGCCTGTGCAAAATCGCCCAATGGTCAAGAGGAACAGTTTAACTTCAAGGTGTCCCGCGGCAATATTTCCGATGTGGTCGCCGAACTTGCGGACCAGGCGCGCGCGACGGTCAAGGTCGAGGCTTCGGGGAAATCCGAGCCGGTGCCTGGCGTTCAGGGCGTCCATACGCTGCGCGAGGCGCTGAAAATTGTCTTGCGAGGGACGGACTGGAGCGTCAACTCCGACGGGACGGGCGCTTTCAGGATCGTGCGCGTGTCCACCGGCGACAGTATCGTGGTGGTAGGGCGCCGAACCGATTTCGTCGAATCGGTGAGCAGCATGGCAACCAGGACGGAGACGCCTCTGCGACAAACATCGTCGACCGTCGATACCGTGACGCGCGAAGTGCTGGAGAGCCAGAACGCCATTTCGACCGCGGAAGCCTTCCGCAACCTCCCAGGCGTCATCTACACGACGCGCGGCACTACTTCGCAGGCGACAATCGGGCAGGATCTGAGCGGCAGCAGGAGTTTCAGCAACGGTTTGCGGAACAGCGTCTCCTCGCAAGACGGGCCGCTGACCGATGTCGAAGCGATCGAAGTGCTCAAGGGGCCTGCCTCCATTCTGGTCGGCAGCGATATCCAGGGCGGAACGATCAATTTCGTTCCCAAGCGCGCAACCGGGCGCAAGCATGCCACCGTCGCACTGGGAACCGGAAGCGGCGATGAGTTTCTCGGTTCGTTCGACATCGGCGGCGCCATCTCGCAGAAAGCCGGGCTGTTCTGGCGGGTCGCGGGCCTGTCGGAGCATGCAGATACATTACCGCAGGGAACCGGACGAAGCCCCGATCAGAAGGCCATCAACCCGATGTTCGGCCTGCGCGCCAAGCATACGCGCTTGGATCTCGCCGTTCAATATTACACGAAAACGACACCGTTCGGGCCGTTCAGCGCCTACATCCCGACCACGAAGACGTTCGTCGATTATGGCAACGTCGTTGACGAGAATTCCCATTCGACGGTAAAATCCTTAAAAGGCTCGTATGATCTTGACCAGGACATTATTTCGTCCGAAAATCTTGATCTTAAGTTTCGATCGAGGGGGCAATATCAGCGCGCTGACCGCGACGTTCAAAACGCGACCGGCGTGGGCATAAATTATTTCGGATTGGGGCCTGCGATAAGCACCTATTCGCAGATTTCTCGAGACAATGTCTACGCCGGCTATGCCGACATATACGCGAAAATTTCTACCGGGCCTATCGTCCATCAGGCAATCGTCGCATTTGACTATAATACGAATACGTTAATTTACAGATTCAGCGCGGGCTTCGGATTCGGAGCGACCCCCGTGCTGCCGCTGCCCGGCGCGGGGCCGAATTACAGGAGCAAAGGGGAGCAATCCGGCATCATTTTTCAGGACCAGCTCACTGCAGGCAGATTCCATGCCCTGTTCGGCTTGCGCAGAACGAAATATGATTCGCATACATATCTTCCCTCAGGCGCGTTGTCGGGCAGGGTGAACGCCGACATCGTTCTGCCGAACGCAGGCATCGTCTTCGACGTGTCGCATGCGCTGTCGCTCTACGGCAGCTTCGCGAAGTCTTTTCTGCCGAACAGCCTGAGCATACCGACCCAGGACAACAAGCCGTTGCCGCCCATCGATCGGACGCAATATGAGGCCGGTTTCAAGGCGGGGCTGTTCGACGACAAGGTGACCGTCAATGGCTCCTTCTATCGTTTCACGACGAGCAATTCCGCCCAGATCGACCCCGCCAACCCCAATTTCTACATCGCCGGCCCGGGTGCAAAGGGACATGGCGGTGAGATCTCCGTCTCGGGATCGTTGAGCCCGACATGGAAACTCCTCAGTGGCCTGGCGCTGTCCACGTCGAAGCAGAAGAATGCGAGGGGGGTGGACACCCCGGTTCTGGGCGCCCCCAAAGCGACCTTCAATCTCTGGTCGATCAAGTCCTTTCCGCTGGGCAACGGCAAGAGCATCGATTTAGGTTTCGGCGGAAATTATAACAGCGGCTTCTTCGCCAACGACACCAATATTGCCAATCCCCCGAATTACAAGATCGACCGGGCTTACGTTTCGGTGAACGGCAGTTTCGCGGTGCATGTCAAGAAATTGACTATAAATGCGGTAGTCAACAATATTTTCGACCGCCGCAATTATCAACCTTCCAATACGATCAACCAGATCATCTATGACGTACCGCGTTCTTTCCGCGTGACATTGACCGGGGATTTCTGACGACATGGTTCAAGACGTCGCTGTCGAGCGAGATCCTCTGTCCAGTCCCGAAGAGGCGGCGGTGGTTCTCTCCGAGCGCCCACCGGAGATACAAGTCGATGACGTGTGGCGCGATGTCCGATATGGGGCGAAGCTGATCGGTCTGTATCTGCGGGCGCATCCTTGGCGTGATGGCACGTTGATCGCCGTGTTCGCAGTGCTCATCATTGGCAACGGCTATCTCGGACTCCTGTCGTCGCTCGCCAGCGCCGACCTGATGAACGCGCTTGCGGTGTTCAACCGGAGCGCTGCGATGACGGCCGTGGGACAGCTCGTGATCGCGGCGACCATCTTGGTCGCCGCCGCGCTCGTCTCGGAACTGCTTCGCTACATCCTCAAGATTCGTGCGCGCACCATTCTCAACGACCGGTTTGTTGAAAAATGGATGAGCGACGATCGCTACTATCATCTGGGCACTCAGGACAAGCTGGATCACCCCGAGCAACGTATCCAGGATGACGTCAATATCTTCGTCACCTCGATCATCGAGCAGGGGCCGGGGATATTCTATTTCATCACGCCACTCGTCCTGTATTCCGCGCAACTATGGCGTCTATCGCCACCGTTGGAGGTCAATTTCTTCGGCACGGAATATATCCTATATGGATATCTGCTGTATGGCGTCCTGATCTTCTCCATTCTGTGGACGGTGTTCACGCATTTCATCGGCCGCAAGCTGACGCGTACCGAGGTCGTGCGGCAACGGCTCGAGGCGCAGTTTCGCCAGGAAATGGCGAGCATCCGTGAAAATCGGGAAGCCATCGCGTTCGAGCGTGGGGCCGGCCTGGAATATCGTCGCCTGACCGAGACCTTTTCGCTCATTCGCAGGAACTGGCGCGACTATACCGTCGCCAATCTGCGCGTCATCTTCGCCACGCGGACCCCCAACGCCGTCCTCTCCGTGATCGCGTCGCTCATCTGCGTGCCGTTCGTGCTCAACCGGACGATGCGGATCGGCGACATCGCCATCGTCTCGATGGCCATGGCGGTCATTTTCCAAGGCGCGGGCGTTCTCGTCGTGCATTACCAGTCGCTCGCGATCCTGCGGTCGTCCGCTTCGCGTCTGCGGTATTTTGACGAGGCGATGGATGTCCGGATCGGCGGGGATCTTGCGCTAGAGCCCGCCGGCGAGCGCGCTTTCGAGCTGCACGATCTCACCATCCAATATCCCAACGGCGAGCCGATGCTGACCGTCCCGGAATTCAGGATCGCGAAGGGATCGCGCATTCTCGTCAAAGGCCCGTCGGGAAGCGGCAAGAGCACGTTGCTGCGCGCTGTGGCCGGGCTCTGGCCGCACGGGACGGGTTCGATCCGGTTGCCGGACGGCGCTTCGGTGACATTCCTGCCGCAACGCAGTTTCATGCCGACCGCGACGCTGGCAGGGTTGCTGACCTATCCACAGGATCCGGCACGGACGCCCGACGCGGTCCTCGGCGATCTGCTCGTGCGGCTCGGGCTTTCGAGCCTCACAGGGCGCTTGCACGAGTACAGGAACTGGCGGGACATCCTTTCGCCGGGTGGACGAGGCCTTACTTCGATCAGAGAATGGAGGCAGCGCAGAGGGCTTCCTGCCAACGTGCCGCCACCGCGCGAGAAAATGCCCGACCTCGCATCCGACTTTCAGCCAACCCCTCGCAAGAGCTACGGGCGCAGAGGGTGCGTTTCAGGCGCGATCCTGACCGCGCACGAGGCACAATATCAGCAAGGATATGCGCTCGGGCTGAGTGACAAGAAGCTAGCCGAGTTTGTCGGGGTCGCCGAGCGCAGCGCGTTCAGTTGGCGCCGCCGGCGAGGATTGCCATCGAACAACCCCGATCGCGCGCATCTCTCGCCTGAAGCCCGCGCTGCTCGCATGCTGCTTTATTCATTTGGGTATTCTGACGCCCGTGTCGCCAGGGAGCAGGGCGTGAGTCCGAGCGCGATCGAGCGGTGGCGGGGGGTATTGAAGCTCCCTGCCAACCGCGCGCACCGTTGGGACAAGACCACGAGATGCAGGGGAAGTCGTGAAAGTACCGATGTGCTGACGCGTATAAAGCGAGCACTGCCAGGCTATCTGTCGCCGGCCGACAGAGACGACGCGGCGAGCAACCTTTACATGGCCGTGATGTCCGGCGGCATTCCGATCGCAGAGATAGAGCGACGGGCGAAGAAGTTCGGCAATGCCGTCATCGGCGAATACGCAAGCAAGTTCGGCGCGAGGTCCTTGAACGAGGATATCAGCACCGATGGCGACGGCTTCACGCTGATGGACACGCTGGTCGACGAGAGCTCCAGCTCATGGCTGGAGGAGATGGGGGCGACGGTCTGGTGATCTGAAGGAGGGCGCTTGAAAGCGCCCTCCATATGGCTGCTGGATGATGCGCGATGCATCAGCGATGGAAGGCGGGCGGCGCCTCGACGGCGGGACGGTGCCCGCCCGAGAGGGTGGGGTTTACGTGGGACGTCTTGCAAGAGAGAGACTCGTCGGCCATCAACGCATCATGGGCCTTCCTTATCACCCGAAGCCGGGAACTATCGTAATTTGCGACTACACCACGGGCTTTCGTGAACCGGAGATGGTAAAAAGGCGATTGGCGGTTATTATTTCGCCTAAGCTGAAACGCCGCAATGACCTTGCTACAGTTATTCTGCTTTCGGAATCTGTGCCACCCGAGATGATGCATTGGCACATGAAGATAAATCTAGAAATTCCCGCACCTTGGGGTGACGGCCCGCGCTGGGCAAAGGCTGATATGCTTGCAACAGTAGGATATCACCGTCTCAATCTCCCTTACACGAAGCACCATGTCACAGGATCGCGCAGCTATAGTCAGATCGAGCTTGGCTCGAATATCGTTGACGAATTGCGCCGCTGCGCCGCTGCCGCGCTTGGAATCGTCATTGAAAATTAGCGTTTATGCTATATCTAGACCGGGTTCCTGCTCTGCTCCCGCCCGGGGGCATCAGGCTTAAGTCCAGGAGCGATCCTGGCAAGGCTCCCGGCGTTGCAAGCTAGGGGTTTGAAGGCCTCGGTCGGGAAGCCGTCCGGGGCCTTTGCCTTTTTGGCCTCTATGGACCGCCCCGCTAGGAGCGGCCCTTCCCATGTTTACCCTAACATTACAGTTGCATATCAAGCGGAACTCTGAATCAATAGGTCTCCATGGTAAGGAGGCCGTGGATGACGGGTGCATCGATAGAAGCGACACTGGAGTTGTGGGCGTCCTCGCTGCGGGACGTGAAGAGCCGTATGCGCGGGTTGTTCACGCAGGAGCGCGTTGCGGCGTCTGCGAACCTGTTTCTGGACGGCTTGCTGAGTGACGAGCGCCGCAAGACGGGTTGGATGCGCGCCGAGGCTGCAGGGGATCCGGGGCCTTGGCGGCAACAGGCTATTTTGGGCCGCGGGCGATGGGAGGCAGACGAGCTTCGCGACATCGTACGAGACTATGTTGTTGAGAGCCTTGCGACCGACGAGGCAGTCCTGGTCATCGACGAGACCGGTTTCCTCAAGCAAGGCAAGGCTTCCTGTGGCGTTGCGCGTCAATATACCGGATCGGCTGGCAAGATCACGAACTGCCAGATCGGTGTATTCGTGGCCTATGTATCGGCTCGCGGGCACGCGTTTATCGATCGCGCTTTGTATCTTCCAAAGAGCTGGACGGGTGATCCCGCACGACTTGCCGCAACCCATGTCCCTGAAGCGTTAGCCTTCGCCACCAAGCCGGCTTTGGCTGTTCAGATGATACAGCGGGCTTTGGCGGCCAAGGTCCCATTTTCATGGGTCGCGGCGGACGCCGTATATGGGGTCGGTGACGTCGAGCAGGCCCTGCGTCGAGCCTGCAAGGGCTACGTTCTCGGCGTGAAGTCGGATCACTATTTTGGCTCTTGGGGCGACAAGCCCCCGGTCGCAGGCAAGGCGGAGGAGATCGCACAAGACCTCGATGCAGACGCATGGAAACGCCTGTCCGCTGGTGAGGGCACAAAGGGCGCCCGTCTTCATGACTGGGCATATTGCGAGCTCGCCGATCTCGATGCCGATGAATATGACGAGACGAAATCAGGCGTGTGGACCCGGGGCCTGCTGATCCGCCGTAACATCAGCGACGGTGACCTGGCCTACTTCACGACCTGGTGCCCGGCCGGCACCAACATCCAGACACTCGTCGCTGTCGAAGGCCGTCGTTGGGCGATTGAAGATAGCTTCGAGACCACCAAAAACGAACTCGGCCTCGATCATAACGAAAGCCGTTCGTGGCATGGCTGGCATCGCCACGTCTCTCTGGTCATGCTCGCCTTCGCCATGATGGCGGTGATCCGATACCGCGCCAATGCCGTGACGCCCCCAAAAAGATCGAGGACGCGGACCGTCAGGATCTGATCCGCTGGTCGATCCAGGAAGTTCGGCGGATCGCCAACAAGCTCGCTCAGCGCCGCATACGGCCCGCGTACATCATCGCCTGGTCATGCTGGCGACGCGCGCACCAAGCCGCTGCCAGACGAGCTCATCTCAAAACTAGAATGCAACTGTAATGCTAAGAAACCGGCGCGATCTCCACATCCTTCTGCACCAGATCCTTGCGATGCTCCATGAAACTCGCCTCATCGACGATCTGAAGGTCGGCCCGTCCGGTCATCATGCCAGTCTTGATCTGACAGCGGACATAGGCCGTTTCGCCTGGATCAACGGATATCCACGCTCGCGGTCTTGTTGGTCAGGATATAATGCCCGGCCGGCACCGCCCACTCAGCGAACTTGCCGCGGCCTAGCTCGACCACCTCGGCGCCTTTGAAACGGATCGGGCACCCGAGCGCGTAGCCCATGAGCGCCGAGCCGCGGTACATGATGATCTTGGCGGAACCGGTTGGTGCAGGATTAGGCGCCGCCAGCGGATCGGGTGATGCGACGGGCGAAGAAGTCTGTGTCTGTGCGGCGGATGCAAGTAGAAACGCGCCGCAAAGCGCGAATGAAATAGCCTTGGTCATTGAACCCCCTGTCTCAGCCCGAACCCCTTCGGACGTGGCGTGGAATGTGTCTCGGCCAGCACCAGAGTCAACGGCTTGCTTAGTCGAGCGATGAGGGCGCGGGCGGCGGCATCGTCTGCGCCGGCGGTCGAGGAATTGACGGTCGCCTGCGTCGGTGCTCGTTTCGCCAATCCGAAGCGCAAGGGCGAGCCGACCGGCAATCGCGAGATGGAAATCATGTTCACCGAGCCGGGCGACGTCGTCGCCCGGCGCGCGGAGCCTGAGAACACGGCTGATGCGAACGCCATCGCGGTCTATGCGAAGACCGGCGTCCAGATCGGCTATATCAGCGCCGACCGGTCGATTCTGATCCGGCAGGCGTGGGCGGCAGCACGGGACGTCTATGCGATCTTTCAGCAGCGCACGCCTTGGGGCGCCTGGTTGCGTATCGGCCTTGGTCGCGAGCCGACGCTCCCGCCGGCCTCCGAGAAGCAGCCGACGGTCGAGGCCTCACGGCATTGGTGGCCGGACGGGGTGGCGGATGTCGATGACTTTTATCCTGACTATATCCCGCCAGACGATTGAATCTGAAATCCAAGGCCACCAAGTCAGTACGATGATCCGCCTTACTTTGTCCGATGGCACGCGAATCCAGATAGCAGCGGATGATGTAACCGATGTCGAAACGAGGGAAACCGGTACGTTGGTTCACCTGAAAACCGGCAAGACCATGTATGTTCTTCAGAACGCACAGATAGTCACGGCTCGACTTAAAATTGGGTGGAAAGACAGCGACGGAACTACCTAACTGCCTGCTGCGGTTGGGAGTGGGCTACGGCAACCAATCGATCTTGATTGCGTTGATAGGGTGGCTCTGCCCTAAACTGCGCTGGCCCCGCTTGTTGTTTTATACGCAACGTTCGGCAAGCGGGGTCTTTCGCATTCATCACCGAGCAAGGCGACCGTTGGCATAGTGCGCGGGCCGCCAGCGTATGGGCGGTTCGCGTATAGGTCCCGTCTGCTTCCCTGAAGCACCGGCGGGCGGGACCTTCCGGTTCAATCCATAACAGCCACCGATGCAGATTGCTTGTCCCGAGCGTTGTCTAACGCCCGTCACTTGGCTGCCATACTGCCATCATGCCGCAAAATAGACTAGCGATCCCAATATCGCATAAATGGCCAATGTGATCCCCGCAGCGTTTAGCAATCCAGCGATCGGATTTCCCGTGACAAGCATCTTTCTCTCTCTCCACGTCGGACCCTGCCGCTCCGATTGCAACAAGCGTTAACCCACTCGCTTCATCGCTGCAATCCAACGTTTCGTTGCCGCGATGCAGCGGATTTCCGCGGCGTGCTATAAGAGAGATTGTTGATAAGCAGCGCGTTGAGGTTTGCCATGCCGCTATCCTGCAAAATCTTCGGCCACGTCGGCGATTGGTCTGAAGCGACCGCCCACGATGGCGTGTGGTTTTCATATTGTCGTCGGTGTCGATGCCATGTGGTCAAGAACACTAAAGGCGGCCCTTGGCTTGCGCAGTCGACGCTAAACCATCCATTTGAAGGCTGGAAAGCCTGATTGAACCGGCGCGATCGGGTCTGGAGGAATCGTGTGAATCTTGGAGAAGCGCACTGTTTGCGAGGTTGACTAACCTTTAGACTGGGAGCACTATTAGGTCGGAATTAACGTTCCCCGGGGGGTGGACACGGGGTAATCGTATGACGATGAAGTCTTTCGTAAAGGCGGCGGCGACGTTTGTCACAGTTGTCGGTGGCCTTAATGTTGCTGCGGTTGCTCCGGCATCTGCTGAGACGCTGGCTCAATGTAATCTCGCATGCAAGATCCTCTCCGGCCCAGCCGGCTCGAACCCCGATGAAGCGCGCTTGGAGGCTTGTTTCGCGACTTGCGAAAAGATCTATGGCGGCACCGGAACGCAGTGAACTATCGATGCCGGACGGGTTATGCCGTCCGGCATAACTTATGCTTATCAGGCATCGCGCCTTCAATTTCGAAAATCTCGCAGGGCGTTCCATCTGGATAGTCTTGGGAGGCTCGGTGCCAACAAGGCGGCCGAGCCAGCACATTACGCGACCGCCAACTCCGGCGCGGCAAGTGCCTCGATCCCGTCGACGACGAGCGTGGTGACGACCTTGAGACCGCCGGCGCTGGTGATCGATGCGGCGAGCGCGACGAGCCCGCTTTCGAGGTTCTTGAGCGTGGCACGATAAGCGGCCTGGGCGACATCGAGCGCGACCGCCTCGATGATGGCGACGTCCGCCTTGATGCCCTGCGCCACGGCCGTCGCGACCAGCGCGTCGACGATCGCGAAGACCTTCTGCGATCCGGTCATGCCGGTCGTGTCGAGCGCCAGCTTCTGGGCGAGTTCCGTGGCGGCCGTGCCGAACGCATCGGCGATTTCCTGCTGGATCGCATGCGTGAGATCGGTCGTTGATGCGGATGCGCCGGGAATCAGGATCCCGGCGATGAAGCCGAGGGCCTTCTTGAGGGTCGAGGCAATGGACATGGTTTTATCCTTTCTGGGGGTGATCAGTGGTAAAGATGCCAGGGCGCCCGTGGAGCGATGACGAGCGAGTCTTGCTCAGAGGCCTCGTCATGGATGGATTGGCCCTGGCTGCTATCGGGAGGTATATGGATCGTCGGCAGACCGACATTGCGCAGGAGGCGGCGCGCCTTGGGCTGGTGGTGCTATTCAGCAAGCCAAAGGGCGGTCATGCCGCGTTCGCTGCCAGAAGGCCTTGAGCCAGCAACGCTTGAACCTTCGCGGTCACTTCGCCGCGCGTGATGTCACCATCGTGGTCGAGATCCAGCCCGGCGTTCTGGAGATAGAGCTTGGGGTTGGCCCCGCCCTTGCCGAACAGCACCGTACTGTCCGGCTTGCCGACGCCGGCCGGCCAGAGGATCGCGCAATAGAGGTCGCCGAGGTTGTGCAGTCGCCCCCGGTAGGGACGGAAATAGAGGTCGACGTAGTCCAGCTGCTGCTCGGCCGTCAGCGCTGCGAGCTTGGCCGTGGTCGTATGCAATTGCCCCGCCGTTTGCGGCATGAACTGGATGAGGCCGACAGCCCCTGAACCCGCGCCATTGCGAACGGACGGGGAGAAGGTGCGGCCAGTCTCCCATGCCATGCAGGCCATGAGATCGGAGGCCGAGCAGCCGAGGCCGTCGGCAATGGCGCGCACGCGGTCACGGAATGCGGGCGAGACTTTTCGCCCCCATGCGAGTGGGGTCATGGAAATCTCCTGAATAACGTGTACGGTGGCGATCGAGACGCAAGGCGACCCATCCGTCGCGCGGCCCATCTTCGAGGGTGCCGTGCGGTGCGTCCGTAAACTGAGCCCCGCGTTCCCTAAGCCGCGGGGCCCTTTTTCTTAGGCGCTGGGCGGCTTCGGTACGTCGTCGCTATCGTCGCCGAGCGGGCCGAGGTTGCGCTGCACGAAGGCGAGCGCCACCCGGATGATGCCGACACCGAATGCGCCAAGGCCGGTGCCGTAGCCGAGCGCAACAAGCGGAATCGGCCGCAAGGACTGAATGAACGCGAAGGTGAAGAACAGGGTGAGCAGCGTAACAGGCGCGTCGACCGTCCAGCGGTGCTCCGGCTCTGTTTTGCTGACGTAGAACCGCACCGCGAGGCAGGCCAGCAGGCCGGCGATCATCGGGCCCCAGTCGAACTCGTAGCCGAGTGCGCTGCCCGTCATCGGCTGGACAGGCGTGATGCGATCCGAGGCGACCGCCGCGCTGGCTCCGATCGTGAGCCCGACAGCCGCGAGCTTCACCGGAAAACGACCACGGCGATGGCGCAACCCAAATAGCATAGGACCAGTCCCCCAGGTCGTTTGAGCAGCGGCAAGCTGATCCACATGTTGATCGGGTGCGGCTCCTTGCGGAGCTGGTATGTGATCCCTGGCAAGCTCAGGAATAGCAGCGCCAGGCCGAGGAAGCCGATGTCGGCGCTGATTGGATCGAGCATCCGTTTGAGCGCCATGCCGCGACCATCGCCGTGCGCGTCCAGCGGTCCCCATCGCCACAGACTCTGCATCTCGGCAAAGCATCGCAGAGCGAAGGCGAATGACCACAGCATGCCGATCCGCCGGTAGAGCTGGATAGGCGACGACCATCCGTCGTGATCGGGGCTGTTCTCCGGGGCGAGGAGGCACCGAACGCTGTCGGTCGCCAGCTTGAGGAACAGCATGGCGCAGACGCCCGTACCGGCGAGGAAGACGAAGAGGTTGAGGATATAGAGCCAGTCGTGCCCCTCGAAGCTGGGCGGCGACAGCGCGGGCGGGCCGGATGCGAGCGCGCACGCGGCCATGCTGTTGGCGACGCTCACGAGCGGCGCCCCTTTCGGGTCGTCATGGGGGATGTCCTTCTTTGAGGAGCCGCGCCGTCCGCGGACAAACACACTTTACAAAAGTGTGGAAAGATTAACGGTGCGTGCTAGAAATTGGCCAGTTCGCGAACAGTTCCGAGCTTGCGAAGGATGAACGAATGGCCGGCGATAGTAGGGATATTTCTGTGACCGACGCCCCAAATACGCAGGAGGATCGCCTCCGGCTTATGCAGGATATCCGCACTGAAATAGCGAATGCCGCGGATGTATTCGCTTTGAAATCTGCTATATTGCGGTTCGTCGACGTCCAAATCCATGTGGAGAAACAAGACGTCGAAGCGTGGCAGAATGCGTATCGATAAGCAGCACGCGATCTGTGGCACGCGAATCCCGCCCCTTTCGAGGGCCCAGCTCAAGCTAGGCCGTAAGCCGTCCGAAGATTGAGCAGGTCGGCGAACACCGCCTCGATCTGGGCAATGGTCAGTGCAGCGTCATAGACGGCGCTGATCGCCATGCTGACGTCGCCGGTGGTCGTACCATAATCGCCGCCAATCCGAAGCGCGCGGTCGGTAGAGCCGATGGTCACGGCCGGGCTTATAGATTGTGAGCCAGTCGTCTCCGTCGCTACGCCCGGCTTTTTACGAAGCGCCTGGACATACGCAGGCGCGAAGATGCCTGCCGAACACTCGTAGGTGACGCCGCGCGTAGCATCTTTGCTGTTGACCGATGCCGGTCCAACATTGCTGCTGCCGGTCCATTGGAAGGTCCGGGTTGGGAAAGCATCTGGCGCCAGAAGCTCGATATCGTGCTGATTTTGCCGCCCTGGCCCGGCGCTCATGAGGCACCCGTTGGTGTTCGCCGGCACTTGCGCGAGACACACCAGTGTGACCGCGCCCGTTCGGGTTGCCGCCTGAGCGACAGTAAACGGCGTGGTGAGATAGTTTGCGCTGTTGAGGATTGTCGCCTTGGCGGCGGGAGCGTTAGCGCCCGTCATGACGAGATTCCGCCCGTTGCCGCTCAAGTCGGCGAGCGGGTCAGATCCGTATCCCGATCCGTGGAAATACATCGCATAAGCTGCACTCGCAGGATCGGCGAGCGGCAGATTTTTTCCATAGCGCGGATTGGATAGGACGCCCGGCGCCCGGATCGAAATCTTACCCATCATGAAGCTCCTTGCTGAAAAATCGGTACCCAATTGTCCATGCGGTTCGCAGACCCGTTGCGGTCGAAGACAATGTCGTCTCCCCGATTATCGCGCAGATTGCCGCCAGCCACGCTGCCGACACCTACCCAAGCGTATCGGACCTGGAAGCCGGCTGCCGGTACGGCGCTCATCTGAATGGCAATGCGATCAGCGCCCACAATGCGGGGTGCCGCCGCGATCGTCAGCGCGTTACCCGCGCTATCGACCACCTGGAAGCCCATGTTGGTCTGAGCGGCGAGAGTGGTGGTGTCGAACACCAGTTTGCGTTGTTTCGCCAAATTGAACTTGAGGATGATCGTCTTGCCAATGACGCTGATATGCTGCGGCAAAAGCGGCAAGGGCTTAACGCCGTCCCAGAGCCAACGCTTGATCGCGAGGCCGAGATACGCGCCCATCCAGTCGCGGCCGGCTGGTGGATAATGGAGATTATCGGGCCAAAACGGCAAGAAGTAGGTCGGGCAAGCGAGGCAGATGTTGTCGTCGGCGGCAACATCGATCTGCGCGAGCGCCGAAGTCGGCGTAGCCCGATTATAGGTCAGATGCGTCGACACCTGCGCGAGGAACAGAGGTAGCGGGCTCGCCGTGCCGGCGACGCCCTGCCCCCATGACTGGACATCCGAACGAAGCTGCCGAAGTTGCCCTGCATACGTTGCGCGTGACGTGTTCGCGTCATATTCGCTCTCGCCACCGATCTCAATCAGCGCTCCCGCTGAATAGGATAACGCTGCTGCGTCGGAAAGAGACCGACCATAGGTGATGTCGTCTTCGAGCTGCTGAAAATACTTGGTCCCCGATGAGCGGTTGATCAGGGACACGCCTTGCTCGCCGGGTGCCGAGACAAGGATTTTGCCGAGCGCTCCGCCTGTGATGTCAATCCCATCCTCCTCCCACAGGAGCTGCGCGATCATCATCACCAGTGCAGTGGCCTGGGTCTCACCATACCCGTAAATGCCGCCGAACTGAGTTTCGAGGAGAGGGGTCAAAGCCGGATGATTGACCGCTGCTGTACCGGCTCCGTCCTGCGCGCGCACGCCAGTCGAAAACCGCAACCCATAGGCTAGTGGCAAGGTCCGGATGACCTGAGCCGCGCCCCAACCAACCGAATTGGACTGGCCATACAGTACGATATGAAAAATTTCTGAAAGCGCCTGGATGGGGTCCCACTTCGGGTCGCGAACACCGCCACTCATGGCGCGAACGCCGGCCAGTGCCGCCCGGGTGGTGCGGGCGGCATATGGATGCACAAAATCGTTCTCGCTGAGGCTCCCGAGAATATTGCCAATATCGTCCTCGAAAACCACTTGAGGCGCCGACGATGGAAGGGATTTGATCCGCGCGGCGACGGCCTTCACCTGGTCGATGACGGGATGCTCGATATCATCGCCGGTGACCCGAAGCAGGATATTGCGAGCGTCATCCTCGACGACATATTCGGGCTCCTCGGAGGGTACGAGGCGGACGACTGATCCCGCCACAGAGCCTGCCGAGGCTTGCGTTTTTATCTGGTCGATCAGCGGGTGGCGGATGTTGTCGCCGGTGACATCGATCATCGTGTTGCCGGCGTCGTCGGTTAGCGGTTGGTCGGGCACGGTGGCGGCCGTGATCAGCCACTTTGCCTTGCATCGGCGACATAGCGGCTCGGCCTTGAGGCGTCGGATGCGCTGTCTCTGACCTGCGCCACCACGGAGCCGCTCAACCACGTCCGCGCACCAGCGCGCGAGCCTCGGCGCAGATGTGCTCCACCTCCTCTATGCGTCTCTCGACTTCTCGCGTGCATCTCGCCTCCAATTTAGATGGGACTGCGCGCCGGAAAGGCGGTAGGCCAGACGTAACCATTTCGCATTGGTCCGCGGGAATGGCCAGAGCCGGCAGCGTGCCCTAAATGCGCTGCCGGCTTGACGCGTTGATGCTTGCAAGGGAAGCCGCTACGGCTCGATCAACCGAATCTCACACCCCGAGATAAGGCCAGAGCCGGCGTTCGCGTCCCGATATAAGCGGCGCCGGCTCGCCCCGTTGACATCGTTATGAAAGAATGGCGATTTCGTCGAGGGCCGGTTCGCTCAGCTGTGGGGACCGCGAGCTTGAGCCGGCCCAACCAGCGCACCTGAACAGCAATACCCGCGACTTCGTCAACTGCGCGTTAACTGTGCGGCGGTATCTTTCAAGCGTTGCAGGAATCGGCGCATGGATGAAGATTACAAGGACCCCGCGAGTGGCACGGCGAGCGCAAAGCGCCGAGCGCTTCGCGAAGCTATTTTCCTTGGCGCTACGGTGGAAAGTCGAAGCAGGTCGTCGTCCGGAAGGATACGAAACATCTCGCCGACCGGCGCCTTGCTCGAAACCTCAGAAGCGCTGAACATCGGGGATTTCATCGTCATCAGCTTCCGCGGCGTGGATCACGTGCGGGCCATTGTGAAACGGTGTGCGCCGAAAGGCTATGGCATCCAGTTCGAAACGGAAATCGATCCGACGGCATGCCGCACGTCCACCGGCCAGTCGCCGACAGGCGGGCGAGAAACATTCTTGCTTCATCTGCGCGAGGAAGACCGGCGTCGTATTTGGGACAATAGCGAGATGGTATTCAAGCGACCCCGGCTGAAATAGCAAGGTTCCGCGCGACCCGGATAGCCAGCCACCTGATGATGGAGCCCACGCTCGGGATCGAACCGAGGACCGCCCGCTTACAAGGCGGGTGCTCTACCGCTGAGCTACAAGGGCTAGACACAGCAACGCCCGCTCGCCGTTTCCGGCTGCGGGCGCAATGACTGACGTTCGCTATTTGTCACACGTCGCCGCCGGATGCAAGCGAGATCATTCGATAGCGAAGTGCCGGCCTGCCGCGCGCACCAGATGATCGAGACCTTCCAGAAACTCCTGCTTCACCATCTCGCTGTGGTTTTTTGAAATCGGCACCACCTCGTTCACGATGCGCGGCTTCTGCTTGCCGGTGCCGGTGATTATGCGCTGCCGGTCGCGGCTTCCCCACCGCATCATCGCCACTTGGGCGAAGCTCTGGTCGAGCAGGATGATCGCGCGCATCGTCTCTCGCAGCGCCGCGCCAAAAGGCTTTTCACAATCTTTGAGCCGCTGTGCCTCCCAGTAGCCCGGCGGAATCGTCTCGCGATCGTTACGGCTCATACCGATGCCTCGCACTGACACATCGAGGGCGCATCGCATTTGCGAAGACTGCGACCCTTCCCATGCAGCCCGATAGAACCGCATCGCCTTGAATTGCTCGGCGCTGATCAGACGACGCCCCTTCGGCTGAGTGCGATCCGCAGGCAGCTTGGCCAGCGTCACGAAATAGGGCTGTCGCCGGAACGCGCGACCGACGACCTGGCCCTTCTCGGTGCGAACAGCGATTGGCTTTTCGCTGAACATTCCACGTTGTTCGGCAGGGGGCGCTGCGATGTCGCGATCAGCGACCTTGCCGTATGCGCGATCACCTTTGCCGCGGCGGGCTGCGACGCCGCGGGTAGAGGCCACGAGGCGTTCGCTCTTGGTCAATTGCTTGGTCATCTCGTTCCCCACGCTACTCGCTCCCCGCATCCGTAACATTCCCGGTTTCGCGTTCCCGCACGCCCGTGTAATCGACCGCCCACAAAATGGGGGAGGTGCCGGTGACAACCGAAGAGCTGAACGACGAGCCGAGTTTGGTGATTGCCATTGTGGCCTTCGCGCTAGGGGTTTTGGTGCTGACCGTAGTTGCCCTGGTCGTCTTCACACGAATCTGAGCGCCGTAGGCCTGCGGAGGTGTCGCTACCGCGCAGCTCGGAATGGTGAGCGGGAGGGCCGACAGCGAACCGCGCATCAATCGATCGCCTTCCGCTTGCCGCGCGGGTCGTAGGTCGGATCGCGCCGCTCGCTCGGCACGATCACGTCGCAGAACGGAATGTCGATCCCGAGGCGGCGGAGCCCCTTGTTCTCGATTATCAATCGCTCCGAGCTGGTTTCTATAACCGGAGAGTCCGCCAAGGGCGCGTCGTCCGTGGAGTGGCCGTACCGCCACCGCTCCAGATCGAAGCGGACGTCTTCCGGCCGGCGGCGCGAAATGCTTTCGCCCCGCTGAAACCCGCGCCGGTATGACCGCTCGGATGCGCGGGACAGTAGCACCGCGACGGCGTTCAGCTGCTCGAATGTCAGCCCGGCAAGGATGTCGTCGGCAAAGCCGTCGGTGATGTCGCGAGCGTTGCGGGGATCGGCCATTTCACTCTCCAATCGACAACAGGGCACTGGGATGGCCCGTGGGTTTTGCGCGCGAACACGATATCCCCAGCCGTGCCGCGGTCCTTCCAATTGAAGTCGCCGGCACTGACATGATGAACCTCCCAGCCGCATCGCAAGCGCAGGTCGACCACGATCGCGGGATCGCGCGGGTCTTCCCGTCGGCCGACGTTGGG
Organism: Sphingomonas abietis; assembly: GCF_027625475.1. Lineage (NCBI taxonomy): Bacteria > Pseudomonadati > Pseudomonadota > Alphaproteobacteria > Sphingomonadales > Sphingomonadaceae > Sphingomonas > Sphingomonas abietis. Next base: position 4,136,938 of record NZ_CP115174.1, on the reverse strand, counting down.
GCGCCAATCGCTCACGCGGCGCGCGCGACGGGTACGCCGTCAGCCCAATCGGTGCCGGGATCATCCGGGATATGGATGAACGCCGGAACCGGCGCCCTGGCGGTCATGGCACGATAGCCGAGCCGGTACGCCGCCGCCTGCCCCCGGAACTTCAGATCGTTGTCGCCGAAGATGTGCAGTTCGCGCAGCCCAGCGGGCCACTCGAACTGCTCGAGGTAATCTGCGAACATGGCCGACCAGCACGGAATGCCGAACCGCTGACTTGCCCGGAACGCAGTCTCGATGCCCTCGGCAATGCCCAACACGCCATCATGCGGCATCATCCGGATCGCCGACCCTTTGGCGATGCTGCCTGCCATCACGCGGCGGGGATTAGTCATGGCGGCCTTGGCGCCGTTTTCGAGATAGGTCCGGTGGATCGACGTCACGTCGCCATTCGGCGCACGGATCAGTGCCAGCATCGCGGGCAAGCGCGATCGGGCCGGGTGGGCCCTGCACAGGGCAATCCGGATGCAGGCGGAGATCCCCGCAGAATGGGCCTGCGACCCCACGCGAGGCGAGGTAGCGAGCCGCATCGTCGCCAGGACGGATCTCGACAGCGCCATCCCACAACCGACGCATCCGTTTCAACGCCTCGTCCGCCGATATCGACTTTTTCGGTGCAGATGCCGGCATGTCTCCGCACGTTTCACGAATCTCGCGCGCGACGTCGGCGAAGGTGCGGCCGGTGACCTCCATCGCCAGTTTCACGCCGTCACCGGCACCGCATGCGTTGCAGAAATAGGTACCAGCGCCGTCCTTGTCGTCGAACCGGAAGCGATCCTTGCCGCCGCAAATCGGGCAGGGTCCATGCTTGTTGGACAGGTATTCGGCCTTGACGCCGAGATGGGGCAACAGCGAACGCCACTTGTTGCGGGCGAGGTCACAGAGCTTCGTCATGCCCGCTGCCCCTTGGCGTAGCGGATCATCTGCGCGCGGACATAGTTCCTGACCTCAGGCAGCGGCTCCCTGACCATCGACCGATCAAGTTGGTTTGGAGGCCATGTCTCGAATTTTTTGCGGAAGGCGTTCGACACCCAGCCCGACTGGTAACCACGCTCTCGCGCGATCCAGTTCAGGCCGGACAGCCATGCCTGCTTGTCGTGCATGGAGGCTTTCGGTTTAGCCTTGCCGCGCTTGACCTCGACCAGCTCGCCGTCCTGCTCCTGCACGTCGGACTGACGCTCTGGCTTGAAGCCGCACGCCGGGCAGAGGGCAACCTTGGCCGGTTTGAGATACTGGCACTTCGAGCACTCTTTCGGGAGCGGAGTAGCCCGTTCCGACTTGCTGCGCTCGCCCTTTTTGGCCGTGCACATCGCGTCTTTTCGGATGTCGGTGACGAACCCCATGCGCAGCGTGTTGTCGGCATGATCGAGGATGATGCAGTCGGGGATGCCGTCATTCACCCGCAGGCCGCGCCCGACCATTTGCACGTAGAGCATTTCGGAGCGGGTCGGACGCGCGAGGATCACGCATCCGATTGCCCAATCGACGCCCTTCGTCAGGCATCCGACATTGCAGACGACGCTGATGGCGCCGGTATCGAGTGAGGCCTTGATTGCCTTGCGTTCGCGAACCGGTGTGTAGGCGTCGATATACCCGCAGCCTACACCAGCCACCTCGAACCGCTGTTGAAGCTTTTTGGCATGGGCGCGATCGACGCAGAACGCAAATGCCGGACGGGCATCGCCCAACCGGAGGTAGGTTTCCACGACGTCGGCGACGAGTTGGCCGTCCGACATGGTGTCCGATAGCTGTCCCTGGTGAAACTCGCCCGCCACGGACTTCACGCCGGTCAAATCTGGATGTGACGCCGCAAACACACGGAAGGTCGACAGGAGCCCTAGATCGATCAACTCCTGCATGGTGATCGGGGTAATCAACTCGTCGTAGACGTTGCCCAGCCCCTTGGACCACGGCGTGGCGCTCAGGCCGATGAAGGGGACATCCTCCCAATCATGCTCGGCCATGACCGAGATCAGCCACTCGTCCTGACAGTGCGCCTCGTCGACAATCACCAGTTCGGCCGGCGGAAGCTTGTCGCGGCTGCGCAGGGTCTGAACCGATGCAATCTGCACCGGTTTCGACCAGTCCGTCATCGGATGGTCCGCCTGAATCACGCCGATGTCGGACACGCCCTGCGCGTAGAAGGCTTCCACCGTCTGATCGATCAGCGAGATTGCGTCGACCACGAACAGCACGCGGTTGGACTGAGCGAATGCGGGCCATGGTTCAGGCCGCCAGAAGTGCTGGACGTCCGATCTGGGCCAAGGCGGCGACGGCCACATCCGGAATCACCCCGTTGGGCCAATTCGCCGGTACGCGAAAATGCGCAGCCACACGTTCGAGGTTGCGCGCCGTACAGGTCTTGCCACTTTCGAGGCGGTGGAAAAAGCATCCTTGATTGACCAAGATGGTCGCCACGCGGGAGAGTGACCGACCCCCGTGGCGGACCACGGTTGCGGAGTAGGTGCGGCCAATTAGCACCAAGGCGTCTTCGTATCGCATGCCGCACTTATAAGGCATAAAGGCCGCATCAAGCAACGGCATAAAAGCCGCACGATTTGTTAACTCGATTGCGGCATAAACGCCGCATGAGCAACGACAGCCAAATCGATCGTATTATAGAGCGCATAGCGGAACGCCTCGCCGCGCTCGGTTTTTCAGAACGCAAGGCGTCACTAATGGCGACAGGGCGTCCAGATGCGATACGCTACATTCGTACTCGCCGGGCCATGCCCTCCTTATCTAGGCTCGCAAAGCTGGCAAACGTTCTCCAGGCGGACCCGCTATATCTTGCGGGGGACACCTCGAAGAACGATTGGGAGGGATATAAAAACGCCGCTCCTGTCGGAGCCAATTTGCCTGAGGCAGTATTCGATAGCCTATCGAAATTTCACAAGATAGAGCCGGAAGGGCCGCTTCCCGCAGTTATTGTGCATGAGGCCCTCCCCGCCGGGCATGAGTTATTCCTTGACCAAAGCGGGAAGTCTTTTTCCGTCGGCCTTTTCACACTTGGTGATGCCCCGATCGACGTTTTCTTTCACCCTCCATTACTCAAAGACCGCGAACTAAGCGGATTTTATGCCCCGGATAACGCATTAAGCCCGCTGTTTGCGGCAGGGTCGCCCGTTATGATGGAAAGTGGCGCGAAAATTCAAAACCGCGACGAGGTTGTTATCGGCGTCAGCACGGATTCCGGAGGCGTCGTCTACATGCTCGCCCGGCTTCTTTGGCGCACAGAGGACGCGCTTACCCTTACACAGCTTCAACCGAATGCCACGTTCTTGGTTCCCATTTCTAGACTTAAGCGGGTGTTCCGAGTGGTTCGCTATTCCGACTTTTTACGACCGCCGGAAATTGCGGCATAGAAGCCGCATATGTTCTTGACACGGCATATCTGCCGCGTCTAATTTCGCTCATCGGACGCAGCGGCCCAGCGCCAAGCACCCGTTGAGCAGGAAAATCCGGCGCGCGTAAGCGACGTCTGATACTAGCGGCCATACGTGGTTCGCCGGGTGATCTTGCTTGTCTCAAGCAGGAGAAGGCCCATGCCGGCCAGTACAGAGACTTCGATATTCCGGCGGTTCATCGCCGCCGTTGAGCCCTGGTATCAGTGGGGGCCTGCGGGCATTTCCAGCGTCCGCGACGAGATCGACGGCGACGGCTGGCAGTTCAGCATCGACTGGTTCGGCCTCCATCTGATGATCATCGTCGGCCGCACGCCGAAGGTGGTGCAGTCGTGACGTCCGCCGACGCTTTTGATCCGCCCGAGGCCTATGGCGCCAACGCGGAGTTGCTGGATGGTGCTATCACCAATCTGATAGTCATCCTCGACATCATCGGCGACATTGCCGGTGAAGAATATGCCAAGGACGCGTCCGGCAGCAAGATACGGCACATCTTGGGCTTGGCGAACATCGCGGCAGACGAGGCTAAGCGCGCGAACCGAGCTTTCGTAGGCGCCGATCACGCCCTCTATCAAAAGAGGCCAGCATGACCGCGCCCGTCAAAGACATCGCGACGCTCGGCGAGATCGGGATCGAGATCGCGACGATCGAGCAGCAGATCGCATGGCTCGATGCGCTGCGAGGCGACCGCCACCGGTACGTCGTCCTGCTGCGCAGGCTGATGGCCGGAGCCGGCACGAGCGCCGTTGTCCAGTATGACCGTCAGGGACGTAGCTTGATCATCGGCGCTTGGGATCGCGACTTCAACGAGCGCTTTCGGCACAGCGCCACTCTCGTCCAGCACGCCAAGGACAACGGCCTCCTGATAGACCTCATGGCGGCGGTCGAAACGGACGGTTTCGTAAGAGAAGCCCGGTCAGGTGACCTTCGCGCGCTCGCCCTGACCATCAAGCGGTTCCTGCACATGGGCGGCATCTTGTTCATTGATCAGGACGGTCGGCTCCGTGAGGGCGGTGTCTGGTCCGGCGAAATCGCGCGGAATGGCCCCTGCGCGCTGGCAACCGAGAACGCCGCCCGCGCGTGGTTCACCATCCGCAAGCTGCCCGGGATGGACGCGTGGGCCGAGCGCTTCGTGCGCCTCGCTGGATGCCGGCGCGACGGGATCATCATTTTGGAGAAACGGGCATGAATCGCTTCGTATCCACCAGAGACCACTCGGCAGACTTTGCCGTCAGTGAAATTGTAAGGGTCGGACCCGGCAAAAAGTACGCGAATAGCAACGGCTATTATCATGTTGCCCCGCTACGCGATGGCAGGGAAATAGTTCTCGACAGCCATTACGCCAACGAAGTCACCGACGCCGTCGTCGCGATCATCCCGGCGCTTCCGGGCTATAGCACGATCGAGACGGGTAATTACCACGATAGCTGCGAACCCTACACCATCCGCGAGCCGGTCATCGTTTGGCAGGTGCGCGCATCAGGCGAGATGCGCCCGGTGACGATGCGGGGACCAAACAACGGCAATTTCGAGGCTGTCGCGATCGAGCAGCCGTCCGGCGAAATCTGGTGTCCGCGAGAAGACGCGATCTACCGAAATTTCGATGATTTCCGCGAAGCTGAGCTGGAGTGGAAAGCGGCCAAGGAAGCCGCTCGCGCCATCGGCCGCACCAACACAACGGGGGAATCCTGATGTTCACCGATAGCCCGATGACGCCTCAGGAAGAGGCGGCGGATATCGCATGGGAAAACTATGCCGCCGCGGTGACGGAGTTCAGCCGCCAGGTGAAGGCTGGCGAGGCGCACGACAGGCTGCGGACCCAGCACGAAGCGACCATGCAGGCGGAAACCCGTTGGAAGCGCGCCTATGCGGCGATTACCGAGCCGACCCCGCCGACGATGCAGGTCGAGAGCGGTCGTCTGACCTGCGAGGCGTTCCTGCTGCTCAGCGCGATCGGCGCCTTCGTTGCCTTCTTCCTGCCGGGGCTCGGCGCGAACTTCTGGCCGGTGGTCATCACGTTCGCGGTCGTCGCGGCACTCGGCGGCTGGTCGTTTCATTTTCTGAGCCGGCTCGGCTCCTATCTCGGGGGGCGTCTGTGAATACGATGATCGACATTTTGGCCCAGATGGCTCCGTCGACCTGGGCCGACGCCTTCGCCGACTATCAGGCCAAGCGAGCGGTCTTCGATGGCGATCAGGACACCGACGCGGAGACAGATCGCCTGTGCGACATCACATTCGCGGCGCAGGATTACCTGCTCACCGAAGTGCGGACGCCCGACGTGGCAGCGTTCGCAACAAAGATCGATCTCATGAAAGGGCGCGATCTCGGCCCCGACGAGTGGTTCGATGCGCTTCTCGCGGACGTTCGCCACCTCGCCGGAAGACCGCAGGCGGATCCGCACATGGATTGGCTGGCCGAGCGGGATACCGTCTGGTCTGAATACAACAGCTACTCGAATGACGACGACGAGCGTGACGGGCGGCTATCGTCGGCCGGACGCGCCCTTGAGAGCAAGATCCTCGAAGTTTCCGCCACAACGCGCGACGGCATCCTCGCGAAAGCGCTGCTGATCGTCGGCGTCGCGGCAAATGACGGCACCGACGAAGCCGCCGTCAAGGTGTTCGCCGAGGCGAAGGCCATGGGCTTGGTGGAGTGGGAAGCATGAGCGCGGCCGAGCCCATCGTGGCCGGGTCACTCGACCAAACCGTCGATCACGATGATTTTGTTGAGGCCGATCGGGCGAGCGTTGGCCTGTCGTTTGGCCAGTGCGATCAACGCATCCCGATTGCGGTCCACGTATCGCTCGCAGGCGGCGCGATTCATCCGTTTCCCGGCGAGCCTTTCCAGCACTTCGTTATGGAAGAAGATCATTCGATCGAGTTCGTCCCAGTGGGCGAGCAGACGAACATGGTCGTCAACGGATTCAACATCTTGCATGGGCGCCGCAACGCGCGACCGGTGGCCTCGTATCCCGAGGGTGACGGCGGCACGCAGAAGCTACGCGACGGGCCGCTGGTAGCCGAAAGCGAGGTGGCGGCATGAGCCGAGAACCGGAAAGCTGCGCATCCTGCCGGTTCTTCCTGCCTGGGGTTACCGGCAACGAGACCTTCGCCAAGGCGGGTGGCATGTGCCGTCGGTACGCACCCTCGGGTCCGGCGCTGCTTCCCAGCGGTGGCGGGTGGCAGATATTCCCGCCGATGACGGAGCATCAGTGGTGCGGTGACTATCGGCCGGGGAGCGACCCAGTCTCCCTTGGGCAGAGGGTGGCGGCATGACGCGGCAGGCCGAGCTTCTGGCTAGCGAGCAGATGCGCGACAGAATCGCTGCCGACATGGCCGCCCAGGCGGACGAGCGCGAAGGCCGTGGCAACGTCAACGGCCGGAAACAGGCGGCGCTGCTGCGCGCATGGGTGCGGCATATTCTCGCCATGCCGGGGCGGCTGGCGGTTATTATTCACGAAGAGGATATGAGACGGTGAAGCAAGCGCCCGGAGATAATGCAATGAACGATCTCGCAGCCATGGCCCGACGGCACGCGTCCACCGAGGCGGCAAGCCTAACGCTTCGCCAGATCGCCATGTTGGGTATCATCTGTGATGAGACGCCGCCGGGGAGTACCGGTGATATCGCGAAGATGCTGGGCGTCAGGAAGCCGGTCGTGTCGCGCGCGACGCGGGCGCTCGAAAAGGCCGGCTTGGCGACTTCCCGGCAAGATCCCGTCGATGGTCGCTTGCGAATTATGAGTCCGACCGCGGCAGGCATACGGCTGCGCAAATCGTTCCGGGACAATGCTCGATGAACGCTCTGGACCGCGAAGCGGGAAAGTTACTGAAGCAGGCGCTTCTGGAAGTGAAGGCCGAGCGCCGGGCCGCAGGCAAGCTGCTTCACGGCTGGCGAAACGAGGCGGCGCTGCGCGCCATCGTGCGGGCGCTTGAAACTGGAGCGAAACAATGAGCGATCTCGCAGCCTTGGCCCGGCAGCACCTCGACACGATGGCATCGCACCTGACGCTCCGCCAGATCGCCATTCTGGGCTTGATCTGTGATGACACTAAAGTGGGCAGCACAGGCGCTATCGGAAAGGCCCTCGGTCTCGCCAAGCCGGCAGTGACCCGCGCGACCCGCACCTTTGGATTACTGGGACTTGCGACAGTCCGACAGGATCCTTCGGATCGCCGATTGAAGATTATCACGCCGACCGAGGAAGGGCTCCGACTCCGAGCCTCGTTCCGAGATGCGCCGCAATGACCGACGGCACGATGTTCCTTTGCACAGTGATGCTCTGCATCTGGATCGGCTGGCCCATCCATACGATCGCCGACGAGCTAACGCGCCTGCGGAGGCTGGCGGAAAGGGGACGGCGATGAGTGACGAGGATGATCGCCTCATTGACCTCCCGCGGGTCAAGGAGATCGTCGGCCTGGGCAAGACGATGGTCTATCGCCTCGTTCGCGAAGGTCGGTTTCCGAAGCCGTGCAAGCCCGGTGGGGCAGCAACACGCTGGAGCGAGACGGAGGTTCGAGCGTGGAAGGCTTGCGTGCTCGCCGATCGTTCGGATTAGGGTATCGGCGGCGGCGGCGGCGGCGGCAGAGCGGGCGTCGGGGGCGGCGGTGGTGGGGGAGCTGCCGACGCTGCCATGGTTGTACCGAGTTGCTCAGCGAGAAGCTTGGCAAGCAATCCATGAAGCTGAGCTAGATCTAGGGAGCCAAATTTCAGCGATGCATCGGCTGCTTGAAGGGCGGCGACATAGTCTGCACGGTCACGCCGGATCAATTCAGGTAAAATCACGGTTCCCGGCAACCACGCGCCGAACCGAAGACACAAAATATAGTAGCATACGACCCGGGCCGTCCGGCCGTTGCCGTTGATAAAGGGGTGCACCCAATTAAGGCGCCACAATACCCACGCGGCAAGATAGACTGGATCAGCATCCTGCCATCGCCTATTGACGTCTTCAATCAGTATCTGCATTAGCGCCGGCACCCGGAAGTGTTCTGGCGGCATATATGTTCCAACATGAACCGCGCACGGTCGCAACTCACCGGCATGCGCATGCAGGCAAGAAATTGCGTGATAATTCAATGCTTTAATCGTCTCAAGTGACAGTAGATCACGTTTGAGAAGTAACGACGTTTGTACGAGAGAGCGGAGAAAGTCGTATTGGCGGTTGAGATTGCCGATTGCGAGCGCCTGGTAAGCCGGATGCGCTTCGCTCTCGCCTGCAAGCTCGAATACGAACATGTTCAGGCCGCTACGGAGTCGCCTTCGATACGCGCAAGTTCGTTTTCGACCTGAGCGCGCGTGACCGCGCTCTCGTCAGAGAGATTGCCGTAAATGAACGAAATCCTCTGAGAGTGAAGCTGTGCGGACGAGAGAGGATGGGTTGCAGCCGCGCGGAGTCGAGCCAAAAGGCTCGCATCAGTGCGAATGTCGTTTGGCATGTCGGCCTCCTTCGCGCGGCGGGGTCGGTGAAGCATGCTCCACCCGCACGGTGCATTATCTCTGGTACAGGTAAACGAAGTTTGCAACGTCTCGTTGCCTTAGGCGCCTCGTTTTAATGGTCGTAAACGTTCTCAGCCGTTCACTCTTTAGCCCGTCATGGCCTTCCCGATCCCGTTGCCGCCCAGCGAATCGGCTGATCTGAGTGCACCTCCGGCGGCCAGAAGCCATCGAGCAGCAGATCGGCCCACTCCTGCGCCAGCTCGCGCCGGCGGTCCATGTACCCGGCGCGATTGTAGGCGCCCTCGACCTTGTCCTTGGGGACATGCGCTAGCATGAGGTCGATCACCGCCCGGTCACCCTCGTGGCGCTCCCCCTTGGGCCGGTCGTTCATATAGGTGCTGAACGCGGCCCGGAAGCCGTGCGGGACGTGGCGTTGATAGTAGCCCGCGCGGCGCAGCAGCTGGTTGAGCGTGGCATCGCTGATCGTCCGGTGGACGTGGCGCTCGCCGGGGAAGCATAGCGCCAGATGGCCCGTGAGCGGCCGCAGGACGCGCAGGACGTCCACCGCCTGCCGAGAGAGCGGCACCAGGTGCTCGCCATACTCCTCGGACTTCCGGTCCTTATCGCCCTTCATCCGCTCGGCCGGGATCGTCCAGAGCGGGGCAGGGCCATCGAGGCCGGAGAACTCCGCCCAGCGCGCGCCGGCCAGTTCGCCCGGCCGGACCGCGGTGAGGGCGAGCAGCCTCAGCGCCAGCTTGGTCGCCGCCCGGCAGCGCTCGGCTTCGCAGTCGATCAGCAGCTGGCGGATCGCCGTGAGCCTCCCGACCTGGTCGCGCGCGCCGTCGACGATCGACGGTTGCTTCTTGGCCTTCGGCACCTCCTTGAGCGCCTTGCCGAGGCTGGCGGCGGGGTCTGCGTCGCACAGGCCGGCAGCGATGCCATAGACGAACACGGCCGACACCCGCTGGCGGATGCGGTGCGCGGTCTCGATCGCGCCGCGGGCCTCCACCTTCTGCAACACCTCGAGCATCTTCGGCGCCTTGAGGACGGTGATGGGCAGATCGCCCACCTCAGGAAAGACATCCCGCTCCAGGCTGGCGATCACATCGGCCGCGTGGACGGCGTTCCATCCAGGCGTCTTGAGCGTGTGCCACCGCCGAGCCACCGTCTCGAAGGTGTTGCCGTTCGCCGCCGCCTGCGCGCGGTTGGCGACGCGCCGCTCGACCGACGGGTCCCTGCCGTCCCGGAGCAGGGCCTTGGCCTCGTCGCGCTTCGCCCGAGCCATCAGCAGCGTGATCGACGGGTAGGAGCCGAAGCTCAGCGTCTTCTGCGCCGGCTTGCCCTTGGGGTTCTTCCCGTAGGTATAATTCATCCGCCAGTGGCGCGCGCCCTCGGCGGTCACCTGCAGATATAACTGCTCGCCGTCGCCGAGCTTGTAGGGCTTGCCCGTCTTCTTGGCCGCCTTGATCTTCGCGTCGTTCAGCATCGCGATTCCCCGATACCATGCGATCCATGATCGATGCCATGGGATCTACCATGCGAGACCATGGACGGGTGTGAACGCCTGCGATCTCGTCGGGGTCGATATGGGGCCTCGAAAGCCCGGAAATCAAGGGTTTGTGAACCCGTGCGAACTGCTAAGTTCGCTGTTCTGGCGGAGCGGGAGGGATTCGAACCCTCGAGGAGCTTTGGACCCCTACACACTTTCCAGGCGTGCGCCTTCGACCACTCGGCCACCGCTCCGTGGGAGGGGCTGCTAGCGGCATCGCGCCACTTCCGCAAGCCGATGCGCTATGGCAGGCTGCAACTATGCACAGATATCTGCTCACACCGCTGCTCGCATCCGTCCTGCTGGCCGCCGCGTCGCCGCCCGCGACGCCCGCCTCGCCGGCCGAAATCGTGGCGCGTGCGCCCGCCGCCGCCTGGCGCGCGGTCGATCCGGACAATCTGCTCGTGATGGATCTCGCCAATGGCAGGCATGTCGCGATGGAACTCGCGCCGGGTTTCGCGCCGGTCCATGTCGCCAACATCAAGGCGCTGGTGAGGGCCCACTGGTTCGATGGCAGCGCGGTGGTGCGGGTGCAGGACAATTATGTCGTGCAATGGGCCGCGACCGGCGAGAGCAGGCCGCTGCCGGCGGGTGTCGTCGCACATCCGCACGCGGAATATGATCGGCCTGCCGCGGGGCTGGCGGTGCGCCCGCTCGGATATCGCGATGCGTATGCGCCACAGGTCGGCCATGCGGAGGGCTGGCCGGTGGCGAGCGACGGCCGGCGGACATGGCTGACCCATTGCTACGGGATGCTTGGCGTCGGTCGGGACATGGCGCCGGATACCGGCAATGGCGCGGAGCTCTATACGGTGATCGGGCAGGCGCCGCGCCATCTCGATCGCAATGTCGCGCTCGTCGGCCGTATCGTCGATGGCATCGAGGGATTGACGGCCTTGCCGCGCGGCACCGGCGATCTGGGCTTCTACACCGATCCCAAGATGGACCTGACGATCAGCCGGGTGCAGCTGGCATCGGATATGCCGATCGCCGATCGCCCCCGATATCAAGTGATGCGGAGCGAATCACCGGCATTCGCCGCCTATGTCGCGGCGCGGGCGAACCGGCACGATGCCTTTTTCGTCCATCCGGCCGGCGCCATCGATCTGTGCAATGCCCCGGTGCCGACCCGTCGCGCGCCCTGAACCTGCACGGCCCTGAACCCGCACGGCCCTGAGCCAGCACAAAAGGGTATCATGACCGGCGCCGGCGGCCACCGGCGCAGGATTGATCAATGATGATGGCCGCCGCCGCCACCGGACGGGGGCGGGCCGCCATGGCCGCCAAATCCGCCGTGCGGCCCCGAGCGACCGCCGCCCGCGCGGGGCTGCCAGCCGCCATGATTGCCGCCCGACGGGCCACGGCCGCCATGCCAGCCGCCGGGGCCGCCACCGGGATTGCCTGGCTGGCCGTGGCCGCCATGGCCGTTCCAGCCGCCATGGCCACCGTTCCAGCCACCCGGCTGGCCATGGCCGCCGCCATTCCAGTGATGCCGATGGCCGCCGCGATCGTAGACGAACCCGCCGCTGCCGGGATAATAATAGTCGCCGGACCAGCCATAGCCGCCCGGCCAGCCGCCATCGCCATAATAGCCGTCGTCATAATAAGGCGAACCGTAATAGCCGCCACCGGTATAACCATAGCCGCCGCCATAGCCATAACCGTCATCGACGCAGCCGCCGAGCGCGAAGGCACCGGCCAGGGCAAGTGCCGGGGCCAGACGGCGCCAGCGCCCCGATTTCCGATCCTCAATCATCCTACATCTCCTCGGGCGGCAGCGCCGCCTCTTGAGATGTCATTCTATATCATGCGTTTGAACGGGCGCTGAACCCCGCCGGACACGGCGGCGGCGGCCATCGCGCCATGCTGTGCCGCGTCGGGACAGCCGATCAGAACGGCATGATCTTCGATTGCGGAGTGAACTTCATGTAGCCGACATTGGCGCCCAGTCGCCAGCCGACACCCAGCCGGATCGGGATCAGCACGATGTCGCCGCGCCGCAGATAGCTCGCGGTGAAGCCGCCGATGAAATAGGCGGTGCCTTCGGCCGCCGGGAAGCGGTGGTAGAGATCCTGGCTGTCGTAGAGATTGTAGACGAGGATGAATTCCTTGGAGGCGTTGCCGCCGATATCGAAGCCCAGCGTCGGCCCGGTCCAATAGACCGGCCGGTCACCCTCGATCTTGTGATGGAGCACGCCCGAGCCGTATTTCAGGCCGATCGCGAAGGCGCCGCTGGCCTCGCGCCCGGCGATGTAGGCGGTGGGCTGGCCCTGATCCTTGAGCACATGCTCGATCATCTTGGCGAGGCCCTCGGCGCCGCGGCCGAACACGCCCTCCGCGGCATCGAGGACGTCATGCTCCTGATAGGTCTGCTCGGACGGCGCACGCGAAGCGTTGGTGGCAGGCGGCGTGTAGCGATCCGGCGCGGAGCCCGCCGGCGGTGGCGGGGCATTGTCGTCGCTCTCGGGCGGGGGCGCGCTGGGAGCGCTGGCGGTATCGGGTTGGCCGCTGGTCTCGGGCTGGCCGCTGCCGGCGGGGGCGAGATCCGAATGGGCTGCGGACGAGGAGGGATCGACCGTGCGGATCTGGGCGCCGACCGGCTGCGCGGCCAGGCCGGCAAGCGCGGCAATGCAGGCGGCGGATGCGATCCGGCGAACGGTGCTGGTCATGGAAATACTCTGCTCCCCCGATAACTGGGGCTCTGGTTAACCGCGAAGTGCCTTGCCGTGCAATGAACGTCACCGGCCCGATGGACGGCACGACTCGACGGCGGCACGCTTTGCCGCGCGACAGCCAGTTGTATCCCTCGAAAACGCTCGCTATAGGCCCCCTTGCGCCAGCTCCGGAGACGTGGGTGAGTGGCTGAAACCAACGCTTTGCTAAAGCGTCGTACGGGAGACCGTACCGAGAGTTCGAATCTCTCCGTCTCCGCCAATATCCGCTGAATCCGCCCGAAACGGGCGTCGCCTGGCGGCTTTCTGTCCAGCTTCTGATGACGATGACGGCGGATCGGCGCTCGCCGGCCCGGCGGCGGCAGGTCGATCGAAATGACGATTCGGTTCCGGTGGTGACGGGGCGCCCGCCACGGATGGCTGGGCGATCCCGTGATCGGCTTGTCAGCCCGCCGCTGGTGCGGTCGCCGCGTTGGCGGCCTTGCCCGGCTTGCAGCCCCACAGCGCGTAGAACAGGGTGTAGGCCTCGCAGGCGGCGGGAACCAGGAAGGAGATTTGCAGGCCGTAATGATCGGCGATCCAGCCCTGGCCGGTGGCCAGCGCACCACCGGCGATCGCCATGATCAGCAGGCCCGATCCCTCCTCGGTCAAGGGGCCGAGCCCCCGGATGCCGAGCGTGAAGATGGTCGGGAACATGATCGAGTGGAACAGGCCCACCAGCACCAGCGACCACAAAGCGAGGTGCCCGGTGGTGAACACCGCCATCATCACCAGCACGAACGCGCCAATGCTGACGATCGCCAGGATCGTCTCCGCCTCGATCCGCCGCATCAGCGCGCTGCCGATGAACCGGCCGACCATCATGCCGCCCCACAGCAGCGTCAGGTAGAACCCCGCCTGCTTGGAGGTGAGGTTGCCGATTTCGGGGCGGGAGATGAAGCTGATCAGCAGACTGCCGACGCCGATCTCGGCGATCATGTAGATGAAGATCGCCGGCACGCCGAACACGAGATTGCGGTGGCGCCACAGCGAGTGGCCGCGCCGGGCCTCCTTGCTCGCGCGCTGGCTGGCGGCGCCGAGCGCCGGCAGCTTGAAGCGGCCGATGATCACCGCCAGCAACACCAGCACCAGCACGATACCGACATAGGGCGCCTGTACCGACTGGGCATCCGCCAGGCGTTGGGCCTGAGTCAGCGTCGCCGCCCCTCCTGCGCTATTGCCCGAGGTCGAGCGGCCGAGGATCAACATGCTGCCGAACACCGGCGCGATCATCGTGCCGACGGAATTGAACGCCTGGACGAGATTGAGGCGGGCAGGCGCGGTGTTCGGCGGGCCGATCACCGCGACATAGGGGTTCGCCGCGACCTGGAGCAGCGTCACGCCCGATCCCAGCACGAACAGCGAGGTGAGGAACAGCGGGAAGGACACCAGTTGCGAGGAGGGCATGAGGCTGAGCGCGCCGGCCGCCATGACCAGCAGGCCGACCACCATCGAGCGCTTATATCCCCATTTCTCCAGGAATTTGGCGGAGGGCAGCGAGACCACGAAATAGGCGAAATACCAGACGAACTGGATCAGCATCGAGCGGGTATAATCAAGGTCGAACACCGCCTTCAGGTGGGGCACGAGCACATCGTTCAGCACGGTGATGAAGCCGACCATGAAGAACAGGCTGGTCAGCAAGGTGAGCGCCGGCCGATAATCGAGGCCGACCGGGCCGGAGCCGCCGTTCGGGGAGTAAGGGGCCGAAGCGACCGGACCAGCCATAGTCATTCCTCTCTCAATCGGACAACGCCCCCGGCTGCCCCAGGATGTCATGTTATTTTGTCTGAGTATAATTCCGTCGTAGGAACGTCAAGCTGTGGCGGCTGGCCCCGCCGGAGAGGCGCTGGCGACCTTCGTCATGGGCGGCTTTGCGCGAAATTATGGGAGGGCCTGGCAGCCAATGAGCATTTCCCCTTGTGCTATCGGCCCTGGCGCCATTTCGGCAAGAATCGAACGGCTGGGTTTCTCGTTATAACCCCGACATATGGCCAGGTGGCGCTGGCGCTGCGTAGCTATGCCGACGGGCTTTTGAGGCCTTTGATCTCGGCAGAGAGGTCGATCACCCCGGGCGCTTCGAAACTGGCGACCGGATAGGCGCAGTAATCGGCGGCATAATAAGCGCTCGGCCGATGATTGCCCGATGCGCCGAGCCCGCCGAAGGGCATGGTGCCCGCCGCCCCGGTGGTCGGCCGGTTCCAGTTGAGCACCCCGGCGCGCGCTTTGTCGGCGTAGCGGCGCCACAGCGTTGCGTCGGCCGAGATCAAACCGCCCGAGAGGCCGAAGGCGGTGGCGTTGGCGGCGCGGATCGCGGCATCGAAATCGGGCACGCGGATCAGCTGGAGGATCGGCGCGAAGATTTCCTCGTCGGGCACGTCCACGCCGGTCACGTCGAGGATCGCGGGGGTGACGAAGGCATCGGAGCGGCCCGCGATCGGCTCGAACGGACGGATCATGGTCGCACCGCCGGCGACCAGCGCGGCGAAGGCCGCGCGCGCCTTGCCGGCGGCGGCGGCCGAGATCAGCGGGCCGAAGGTCGGCTCCGGCGTCTCGTCCCACGCGCCGATGGTCAGACGATCGGTCATCGCGACAAGGGCGGCGACGATGCGATCGCCATCCGGCCCCGCGGGCACGATCAGCCGCCGCGCGCAGGAGCAGCGCTGGCCGCTGGTAATGAAGGCGGATTGCACCACGATCGAGGCGATCGCTGCCGGATCGCCGTCCCACGCGATCAGCGGATTGTTGCCGCCCAGTTCGAGCGCGAGGATGACCTCGGGCCGATCGACGAAGGCGCGGCGGAAATGGGCGCCGGCGCCCGCCGATCCGGTGAACAGCAGCCCGTCGATCTCGCCGTCGAGCAACGCCGCGCCGGTATCGCGTCCGCCCTGGAGCAGGGTGAAGACGCCATCCGGCAGGCCGGCCTCGGCCCAGCATCGCGCCATCAGGTCACCGACCAGCGGGGTTTCCTCGGAGGGCTTGAAGATCACCGTGTCGCCGGCCAGCAGCGCCGGCACGATATGGCCGTTGGGCAGGTGGCCGGGGAAGTTATACGGCCCCAGCACCGCCATCACGCCATGCGGGCGATGGCGCAGGATCGCGCGGCCGAACGCCATGCCCTGCTCACGCTCGCCGGCGCGATCGGCCTGCGCCCTGATCGATGTTTCGATCTTGGCGACCATCGTGGCGGCTTCCTGCCGGCCTTCCCATGCCGGCTTGCCGGTCTCCTGCGAGATGGCGCGGGCCAGCGCGTCGCCATGCGCTTCCAGCGCCGCCTTGTACGCCCGCACCGAGGCGATGCGCGTCTTGAGCGGCGTCACCGACCAGGATTCGAAGGCCTTGCGCGCGCCGGCCAGCGCCGCGGAGACCTGCGCCGGCCCGGCCGCCTCGCCGCTCCAGAGGGTTTCGCCGGTGGCGGGGTTGGTGGAGGTGAAGCGGGTCATCGCGTCACTCTAGGCGGGTGATGGGCCGATGGCGATATTCCATACCGGATTTTCGATAAAGCTGTTTCCGTCGCCTCCGCAGCTTGATACGCTCCGCGACAACCCGGCGACGGGCATAAGATAAGCGAGAGGATGGCTGATGGATCTGGCATATGGTCCCGACGAGATCGCGTTTCGCGACGAGGTGCGCGCTTTCCTGAAGGAGAGGCTGCCGCAACGCCTTGCCGACAAGGTGCGCCTGAACCACCGCCTCGACAAAGCCGATCTGGAGGAATGGCACGCCATCCTCAACGCGCGCGGCTGGCTCGGCAATCACTGGCCGGTCGAATGGGGCGGCCCGGGCTGGACGCCGGTGCAGCACAACATCTTCGATACCGAGACCGGGCTGGCCTATGCGCCGCGCATCATCCCGTTCGGCCTGTCGATGCTGGCGCCGGTGCTGATCAAGTTCGGCAGCGACGAACAGAAGCGGCATTTCCTGCCGCGCATCCTCGATGGCACGGACTGGTGGTGCCAGGGCTATTCGGAGCCGGGGGCGGGCTCCGATCTCGCCAGCCTGCGGACCAGCGCGGTGCGCGACGGCGATCATTATGTCGTCAACGGCCAGAAGACATGGACCACGCTCGGTCAATATGCCGACTGGATCTTCTGCCTGGTCCGCACCGATCCCACCGTGAAGAAGCAGGAGGGCATCTCCTTCCTGCTGATCGACATGACAACGCCCGGCGTGGAGGTCCGCCCGATCATCCTGCTCGATGGCGAGCATGAGGTGAACGAGGTGTTCTTCACCGATGTCCGCGTGCCGGTCGGCAACCTCGTCGGCGAGGAGAATAAGGGCTGGACCTATGCCAAATATCTGCTGAGCTATGAACGCACCGGCATTGCCGGCGTCGGCGCCTCGCTGGCCGCGTTCGCCTGGCTCCAGCATATCGCCGCGACGGAGCAGAAGCGCGGTCGCCCGCTGGCGGAGGATCCCTATTTCGCCGCGCGGCTCGCGAAGATCGAGATCGAACTCGAGAATATGCGGACGACCAATGCGCGCGTGCTCATGGCATCGGGCGGCGGTGCGGCGCCGCTGGCGGAAAGCGCGATGCTCAAGATCCGCGGCACTGAGATCCGGCAGGAGATCACGAACCTGGCGCGGCGGGCGATCGGGCCGTTCGCCCAGCCCTTTGTCTCCGAAGCGCTGGACGAGGGGTTCAACGGCGAACCGATCGGGCCGGATTATGCGGCCGGCATCGCCAGCGATTATTTCAACAACCGCAAATTGTCGATCTTCGGCGGCTCCAACGAGGTGCAGCGCGAGATCATCACCAAAGCGACGCTGGGGCTCTGAGACATGGACTTCCATCATGATGACGATCGCCGGATGCTGGCCGATACGCTCGGCCGCTATCTCGCCGATCGCTATGCCTTCGACGTCCGTACCCGCATCGCCACCTCGGAGGCCGGCTGGTCGGCGGAGCAATGGCGGGCGATGGCGGAACTCGGCATCGTCGGTGCGCTGTTCGGCGAGGCGGCGGGGGGCTTTGGCGGCGGCGGCTTCGACATCGCCATCGTCTTCGAGCAACTCGGCGCGGCGCTGGTCGTAGAGCCGTTCCTCGGCACGCTGATGGCCGGGCGGGTGCTGGCCGGGGCCGGCGAGACCGATCTGGTGGAGCAGGCGATCGGCGGCGGCGCGGTGTTCGCCTTCGCCCATGGCGAGCCGCAGGGGCGCTACGAACTGGCGGACATCCGAACAGCCGCGACCCCTACGGCCGCAGGCTGGACGCTGAGCGGCGCCAAGTCCGTCGTGCCGCAACTGGAAGCCGCGAGCCATATCCTCGTCTCCGCCCGCACCAGCGGCGAACCGGGCGAGGAGGCCGGGATTTCGCTGTTCGTGGTGGAGAAGGGGGCACCCGGCCTCGATGTGCGCGGCTATCCGATGATCGACGGCGGCCGCGGCGGCGAATTGAGCCTGGACGATACGCCCGCGCGGATCGTGGGGGCCGAGGGCACCGCCTATGCGGTGATCGAAGCGGCGGTGGCGGCCGGGATCGTCGCGCTCGCATGGGAAGCGGTCGCGATCATGGACGTGCTGAAGGCCCAGACGATCGACTATCTGCGGACCCGCCAGCAATTCGGCATCCCGATCGGCAAGTTCCAGGCGCTCCAGCATCGCATGGCGACGGTCGCGCTGGAGATCGAGCAGGCGCGATCCTCCGCGATCAACGCAGCGGCGGCGCTCGATGGCGACAGGCTGGCGCGTGAGCGCGCCGTCTCGGCCGCCAAATACACGATCGGCCGGATCGGCACCTTGGCCGCCGAAGAGGCGATCCAGTTGCACGGTGGCATCGGCATGACATGGGAATTGCCGCTCTCCCATTACGCCAAGCGGCTGACGCTGATCGGGCATCAGCTGGGCGACGAGGATCATCATCTCGAACGCTTCATCGAACTCGGCCGGGAACTGGGCCGAACCGGCTGATCCTGCCGAGCGGCGGCGCGGGTGTCAGGCGCCCGTGCCGCCCTCTGTGGGGCGGTTGCGGGCGATCTTCCGCCAGCGCGCATAGCCGATCGCGGCGAGCGCGATCATCGCCGCATAGAGGCCGGCGGTCAGCCAGAGCGCCTTGAACAGGAACATGCCGACATAGATCACGTCCACCACGATCCACAGCAGCCAATTGGCCGGATAGCGGCGGGCCGTCCAATATTGGGCGACGAGGCTGAAGCTGCTGAGCGTCGCGTCGATCCACGGCAGCGATGCGTCGGTATAATGGCTGGTGAACCAGCCGATCGCCCATGATCCCAAGGCGCCGGCCGCCAGCCCCGCTACCGCTTGCGTGCGGGACAGGCGGCGGATGATCACCTCGCCGGCGCCGTCCCGGTCGCGATACCAGGCCCACCAGCCATAGAGGACGGACAGGCCGAACAGGATCTGGAGCATCATGTCGGCATAGAGCCGCACGTCGAGGAACAATTTGAAATACAGCGCGCAGCTGAGCAGCCCGACCGGCCAGCACAGCATGTGGCGCCGTGCGGTCAGCCAGATGGCGAGGAAGCTGATGATGACGGCGGCGATTTCGAGCGGGGACATCAAGGCAGCCGCCGGCGTCGTTCTGCGGGATCGGGGCCGATCGCCTCGAGCAGCGATTGCCCTGCCGGCGACAGGAACCATTCGGCATGGCCGACCAGATAACCCTGCCAGGCGAGATCGGCATCCGCATCCCGCCCCAGCACGCCCCGGAAATAGTCCGCTTCGGATAGCGCGAACTCGACATGGACGAGCGGCAGCAGCCGGGTCAGCAGCGCGAGCGCCTCGTCACCGAGCGGGCGAACCGATGCGTATCCGGCGAGCAGCGCGCGCGCCGCATCCGGTTCGGCGATCGCGGCGTCTGGGCCGGCATCCAGTTCCAGCCAGCGTATCGCGGTGCGTTCCAGCGCGGTCGCCAGATCGTGCAGCGCGCAGGTGCGGTCGGCGAGGCCGAAATCGAATATGGTCGCGACCCCGCCGGCCTCGTCCCACAGCAGGTTGGAGGGGTGCCAGTCATTATGCGTCCATAGCGGCGGCTGGGCGGACAAAGCGGGCGCGAGCTCCTCGGCGCCAAGCGCGGCGAACAACCGGGCGAGGTCCGCGCGCCAGGCCTTGCCGGCCAAGAAGCCGGCCAGCGCCGGCCGCGCCGCGACATAGGCTTCGGCTGCGGCAAGGGGATCATCGGCGGGCAGGATGGTGAAGCTGCTGACCAGCGGCTGGCGCGGCCGTGCCGGCGCGGAGAATCCCTCGGCGGCGATGTGCAGCCGGGCCAGTTCGGCGCCAGCCGCATGGGCATGGGCGAGATCGAGGAACGGCGTCCAGGAGTGTCGGTCGCGGTAAAGATCGCGTCCGGCGGCCTTGCGGTGAACCTCCCACGTCCACTCACCCTCGGCCAGCGCGGTGGCGCCGGCGGTGGTGCGCATCGGTTGCGCCACCGCCCGGCCTCGCGTGGCGAGATGCGCCATGAAGGCATGTTCGTCGGCCAGCTGTGCCGGGGTGCGGAGCCGGCGATGATGGCGCTTGAGGAAGACATCGCCGGTGCTGGTGCGGGCCAGCGTCGCCGAGGAGAAGGGCCGGGGCGAATGCCACTCCAGCCTTTCCAACACGCCAGCGGCCGGGAACATGGCGAGGATGGCCTCGGCCTCCTCGCGCCGGATCGGTGGCCAGCTCGGCGCGGTCAGGCCGGTGCCCATGCCGTGGACGAGGTGGGTATCCGCCATCGGCCTCGCCCCCCGTTCAGAACTGGCGCGACAGGGTGACGACGAAGGCGCGGCCGCTGCCGATATAATAAGCCGGCGCCGATCCGGCGATCAGCGACCCGTTGGTGCCGAACGTGTCATGGGCGTTGGTGGTGATCGCCTCGACGCCGGACAGGACATGCGGATTGGTGATGTTGATCGCGTTGAGCCGCAGATCGGTGCGTTTTGCCTCGGCCGGGCCGCTCAGATGGACGCCGATCGACAGATCGAGGGTGGCATAGCCCTTGATACTCTCGTCATTCATGAAGGTGGCATATTGCCGCCCGACATATTTGAGCGCGAAGCTGCCGAACAGCCGCTGCCGGTCATAGGTGCCGCCCAGCCCGAGCTGGACGGTCGGGCTCTCGACCGCGTGCTTGCCCTTGGTGGGCAGGAAATCGCCGCCGACCGGCAGATCGTCGTCGATGCGGGCGTGGAGATATTCGCCCGACGCATAGAAGCTGATCCCGGCGGCGGGGCGCCAGTCGAGTTCGCCATCGACGCCATAGGATGTCTGGCGGCCGGCGTTGATGGTGGAATTGATGAGCGCGTCGCCGACGACGGTGGCCAGCTGCCGGTTGCGGAAATGATAGTGGAAGGCCGTCGCCGAGGCCGAGATGTTCGCACCGGTATAGCGATAGCCGATCTCCTCGCTGATCGAATATTCATTCTTCAGCGATCGCGTGCCCTGTCCGGCCAGGGCGCCGCCATCATAGCTGTCGTAGAGCGTATATTCGTCGGGCGCGCGGAAGTTGGTGGTGACGTTGGCGAAGAACTGGCTGCGACCGTCCAGCCGGTAATGCAGCGCCGCACGGGGCAGCGCCGCGAAGCTGTCGAACCGCACCGAGGTCTGCGGGCCGGGCAGGTTGTTGCGGCCATGATGAAGCACATCGACGCCCTTGAAACCGATATCCACCGTCAGTCGCGGCGAGACGGTGATGTGATCGGCGAGGAAGAAGCCTTTGACGACATTAATGGTGCGTTCGTCCTCCAGCGTCAGCAGTCGACCATCGGCGGTGCGGATCGCATGGCTGGCATAGCCCCATGGGTCGATCGGCCGGCCGTTGCCGTCGATCGCGGTGAAGCTCTCGACGTCGTGGTCAGTGCCGTAATCGAACCACAAGCCCGCCGTCAGCCTGTGCGCGCCGGCAGTCAGCGTCAGCTTGCCGACGTCGCCGGAGCGGAATTGCTTGCCGATATAATTGCCCAGCACGGTGGCGGTGCCGTCCACGGCGCCGGGCAGGGCGATCGGCTGGGTGATCTCTTCGGTGCCGAGATAATTGCCGGTGCTGGTCAACTGCGTACCATAAGGCGAGTTGCCGTAGCCGAACTGGAGATAGGCGACATTGTCGAACGTCAGCGCGTCGCTCAGCTTCACATGCACCGGCGCCGAGAGATATTCGTTGCGGAACGGGCTGCGGTAGAGCCGCCAGTAATTGGTGTCGCCATCGCTATAATGCTTGTCGTAATTATAGCCCCGGCCATTGGCCTGCCAGTCGGAGAGGGTCGGGCTGGGGTAGGTCGACGTGTCGGCGTCGTTGAACGAGAAGGACAGGCTGGCGCGGTTGCCGTCGCCCCATTCCTTGAGGATCTTGGCGTCGACATGCTGGCGCAGATCATGGCCCGCGCCACGCCAATTGTCGGCATGGTTGTTGGAATAGGACAGGAAGGCCCTGATGCCGGTATCGCCAATGGCGCCGCTGTCGATCCGCACGAAGGCGCGCCGCTCGTTATAGGAGCCGAGCGACAGATCGACGAGCGCCTGCCGCTTGGACTTGGGATCGTCCAGACTGAGCGACAGCAGCCCGCCCGCGCCGTTGACGATCGGCGAATCGATATCGACGGCCCCCTGGCTCAGCGCGATCTGCTGCACATTCTCGGTATCGGCGAATTGCGACGGATAGGCATAATAATAGCCGATGTCGTTCTGCGGCGCGCCCTCCATCAGCACGCCGATCTCGTCCTGCCCCAGCCCGCGCAGGGTCAGGCTGGACGTGCTGGACAGGCCGTAGGGGTCGCTGGACGCGACATTGGCGCCGGGCAGCAGATTGACCAGCTGAAACGCATTGAGCGTCGGCGCCTGCTTCTCGATGAAGGCCGTCGCGATCGCGCTGACCGCCTTGGGTGCGGTCTGCTCGGGCAGCAGGCCCTCGGGATCGGGATGGCCGATCACGCGGATGGGGTCGACGGTCGTATCGGTGGTGGCGTCGTCCCCCGTTTCGGCCCGTGTCGCGGCGGGCATGTTCGCCGCGATGCCGGTCAGCAGGAATGCCAGCGCCAGCCGCCGATGTCTGGCGACAGGGCCCCTGCAGGGCGTCATCCGGTATCGCATCGGCAGGGGCATCGCGGCAGGCGTCTTTCTTGCTCGGGGCCCAGCCGCGTGCGCGCGGCCGGCGATCCCATTCCGCGCGGCTTATTCCGCCGCGCCGAAGCGCCGTCCATCGACAATTTCGCGGGTGTAGACAAGCGGAGCGAACAGGCAGCGCCGCGCCTGATCCGGTGCTCGCCGACAAGGGGCCGGTATCGGCCGGCCCCGCACCCCGCCCAATCCGGGGCGATGACCGCCCGGCTTCGGCCGGCGTCTATCGCCTCAGGGATGTATCGGGCCGGGATCCCGAATATTTTTCCGGCTCGCGAGCAGGTAAACGAAATGCCGATAGCGGGAATGGGTCAACCGCGCCTTGATCCGAAGGATCGCCGGCCCTCTTTCGCCATGCCTCTTGGCGGCGAATATGGCTTTGTTGTGCGCCAATCGGCGCTGTCTCGGAGTAGAAAAAAGCGTAACCAACATGGTAAGCGACACACATCGTTTCGGATGCGGTTCGATATCACCGATCGCCGCTTTCGTCATGCGAACCATCCGCAAATACATGTCGTCTGGTCGCATTCCGGCGTCGCGGGAAGGGCGTTTTCAGGGGTAGTGAACCGGCTTGGGTTCGTCCGGGAGCGGGATGAAATCGCTCTCGTCGGGAATGTCGGCAAAGCGGCGCGCCCGCCAGTCGGCCTTGGCCTGTTCGATCCGCTCGGGATCGCTGGAGACGAAGTTCCAGAAGATCGAGCGCGCTTCCGGAAAGGGCTCGCCGCCGGCCAGCATCAGCCGGGCCGGGCCGCCATCGGCGCGCAGCACGACCTCGGCGCCGGGCTTCAGCACCACCAGTTCATGCGGCACGAAGCGGCCGGTCTGGCCTTCCACGCTGATCTGGCCTTCGAGCACATAGAGGGCGCGCTCGATATGCTCGGCCTTCAGCTGATAGCGCGCGCCCGGCGCCAGCAGGATGTCGGCATAGACCATGTCGGAGAAGGTCGGCACCGGCGAGCGCAGCCCGTCCGTGGTGCCGGCGATCAGCGTCAGGGTCACGCCGTCGGCCTCGATCGACGGAATGTCGTGCGCCTTGTGGTGCGAGAAGGCCGGTGCGGCCTCCTCCTGCGCCTTGGGCAGCGCCACCCAGGTCTGGAGTCCGTAGAGGCTGGGGCCGGCGGCGCGCAGCTCGGGGCGGGTCCGTTCGGAATGGACGATGCCCGATCCCGCCGTCATCCAGTTGACCTCGCCGGGGCGGATCGCCTGCACCGAACCGACCGAATCGCGGTGCATGATCTCGCCGTCGAGCAGATAGGTGACGGTGGCGAGCCCGATATGCGGGTGCGGGCGCACGTCGAGCCCGTCACCGCCGCGAAAGGCCGTCGGCCCCATCTGGTCGAAGAAGATGAAGGGGCCGACCATGCGGCGATGCGCCGAAGGCAGCGCCCGCCGCACCGAGAAGCCGTCGCCCAGATCGCGGGTCGGCGGCAGGATCACCATCTCGACGCCATCGACGTCATGGGCGCGCAGGGTCATCGGGCATGCTCCTTCGAACAGGGTGGCCGCCGGGGCCAGGGAGGGGGGGGCGGCAACCGACGCGGAAGCGGCGAGGGGGTGGCCGCTTCCGTATCTCTAGACCATCAGGCGGCGTCGACGAACACCAGTTCGCTGTCCTCGATCGCGGTGACGCGCAGCGTCTCGACATCCTTGATCGCGGCGCCGTCGCGGGCCTCGACGCGGACGCCCTCGATCTCGACCGCGCCGGTGGCGGGCACCAGATAGGCGCGGCGATCCTTGCCCAGCGGATAGTCGGCCGTCTCGCCGGCCTTCAGCGTCGCCGCCACGACGCGGGCGTCGGTGCGGATCGGCAGCGCATCGTCGTCATTGGCGAAGCCCGAAGCCAGCGTCACGAACTTGCCGGCGCGATCGCCCTTGGGGAAGGGGCGGGCGCCCCAGCTCGGCTTCTCGCCGCCGCGGGTCGGCAGGATCCAGATCTGGAACAGCGTGGTCGCCACGTCCTCCACATTATATTCGGCGTGGGTGATGCCGGTGCCGGCCGACATCACCTGCACGTCGCCGGCGCCGGTGCGGCCGATATTGCCGAGGCTGTCCTTGTGGGTGATCGCGCCGGTGCGGACATAGGTGATGATCTCCATGTCGCGATGCGGATGCGGCGGGAAGCCGCTGCTGGGGGCGATCACATCGTCGTTCCAGACGCGCAGATTGCCCCAGTTCATCCGGGCCGGATCATGGTAGCCGGCGAACGAAAAATGATGCTTCGCGTTCAGCCAGCCATGATTTTCGCCGCCGAGGCTGGCGAAGGGACGGAGCTCGATCATCGAAAACGTCCTTTCTCTCCGGGGCGGCGGCTCGATGCCGCCGCCTGTCTTGCGGCGATATATGGAAAAGGACGGCCTGCCTGAATACTCGGATAATATCGGGCCCATTGTTCGATTTTATGGAATGGGCTCGCAACGCCTGGCCACGCGTTGGGTTCGCCGGATAACGGCGATCGAGGGTCCGGTCGCGGCTGTCCCAGGAGACCATGATGTACGAGCGTTCCGAATGTTGAAGTTGATCGGCAAAAATGGCGAAGAGACGACCCTCGATCAGGCGATCTGGGCGGATTTGTGCGAACCCACCGACGAGGAGATCGCCCAGGTCGAGAAGCGCTTCGAGGTGCATCTGCCGACCCGCGCGCAGCTTTCCGAGATCGAGGCGTCGAGCCGGCTGCGCTCGATCAAGGGGCGGCTGATCATGTCGGCGCCGCTGATCGCGCGGCATGAGGATATCGGCGTCCTTTCGCCGACCGGCTTCCTGCTGCTGCCGGACGCGCTGGTGACAGTGCGTTTCTGCCAGATGACGGCGTTCGATCAGGTGCTGGAGGCGATCGAGAAGGGCGATCATGCCGTGACCGGGCAGGAGATCCTCGTCCGGCTGCTCGAGGATATCGTCGATCGCTCGGCCGATCGGCTGGAGCGGGTGGCCGAGGAACTGGCCAGCGCCAGCCACGCGATCTTCCGCGAGCCGGAGAAGGACAGCAAGAAGCATCGCCTCGGCCATGAGACGCGGCGCCTGCGCGGGCTGATGGTCAGCGTCGGCTTGGCCAGCGAGCAGATGGTGAAGGTGCGCCATGCCTTCCTGGCGATCGGGCGCATCGCCAGCTTCGTGCTCGATCGCTGCGAGCCGAAGATCGAGCAGGCGCTTCACGACCGGCTGGTGTCGGTGAAGCATGACATCGAATCGCTCGACGAGTTCGAGAATTCGCTGACCGGCCGGGTCGGGCTGCTGATCGATGCGGCGACCGGCTTCATCTCGATCGAGCAGAATGATGTCGTGAAGGTGCTGACCGTGGTGTCGGTCGCCGGCGTGCCGCCGGTGCTGATCGCCGGCGTCTATGGCATGAACTTCCACAACATGCCGGAACTGGCCTGGCCCTGGGGCTATCCGTTCGCGATTGCGCTGATGGTGCTGTCCACCATCCTGCCGGTGTGGTGGTTCAAATATCGCGACTGGATGTGACGCGGGCGAGGATCGCGTCGAGCTTCGCGAGCAAGGCGGGATCGCGCGCGGCAGGCGCGGTCAGGATCGCCTGATCGAGCACGGTGTCGATCGGCGACGGCGTGCGGTCCTCGGGCAACGCCGTCGCCAATATCTGGATGAGCTGGCGCGCGGTGGCGGCGTTGGCGTGCATCTGCGCGACGATGTCGGTGGCGACGACGCCGGCCTCGTCCTCGCGCCAGCAATCATAGTCGGTGACCATGCCGATCAGCGCATAGGGCAGCTCCGCCTCGCGGGCGAGGCGGGCTTCGGGCATCGCGGTCATGCCGATGATGTCGGCGCCGAGCGTGCGATAGGTGAGGCTTTCGGCGCGGGTCGAGAATTGCGGGCCTTCCATCGCCAGATAGGTGGCGCCCTGCGCGACATCGCCGCCGGCCTGCTCGATCGCGGCCGCCGCGAAGGCGGACAGGCGCGGGCAGGTCGGATCGGCGAGCGACACATGGGCGACGAGCCCGGTGCCGAAGAAGCTCGCCGGCCGCGCCACCGTGCGATCGATGAACTGATCGACCACGACGAAGCGGCCGGGCGGCAATTCCTCGCGCAGCGAGCCGACCGAGGAGATGGCGAGTAGATCGGTCGCGCCGAGCCGCTTCAGGGCATCGATATTGGCGCGGGCATTGATCTCGGACGGCGGAATGCGGTGGCCGGCGCCGTGGCGGGGCAGGAACAGAAGCCGGGTGGTGCCGATACGGCCTTCGACGATGGTGTCGGAGGGCGCCCCCCACGGCGTCGTCACGTCATGACGGGCGATCTCTTCCAGCCCGGGCAAGGTGTAGAGGCCGGAGCCGCCGATGATCCCGATCGTCCAGCCGCTCATGATGCCTCCATGCTGCTCTGGTCCGCGCTCGGGCAAGGATGGGGCGGAGTCAACCACGCGATGTTGACGGCGCGCCCCGCCGCCCTCATGGCACGGCCATGCGCTTCTTCTCCGACAACGCCGCCGCCGTCCATCCCGCCGTGCTGGAGGCGATGGTCGCCGCCAACCATGTCGATACCGCTTATGACGGCGATGCGCTGAGCCGGACGCTCGATGGCGCCTTCTCCGATCTGTTCGGCACCGACTGCGCGGCGATGTGGGTATCGACCGGCACTGCCGCCAACTGCCTCGCGCTCGCCAGCATGGTGCCGCCGCATGGCGGCGTGCTCTGCCACCGCGAGGCGCATATCAACACCGACGAGGGCGGTGCGCCGGAATTCTACACCCATGGCGCCAAGCTGATCCCGCTGGAGGGCGAAGGCGCGAAGCTGACGCCCGAGACGGTGCGGGCCGGTCGCCGCGCGATCCGCCCCGACGTCCATCAGGTCCAGCCGCACGCGCTCTCGATCACCAACGCGACCGAATATGGGCTGGTCTACACGCCGGACGAGGTGGCGGCGCTCGGCGAGGCGACCAGGGAACTCGGCCTCGGCTTCCATATGGATGGCGCGCGCTTCGCCAATGCGATGGCGACGCTGGGCGGCCATCCGGGCGACGTGACATGGCGCGCCGGCATCGATGCGCTGAGCTTCGGCTTCGTCAAGAATGGCGGGCTGTCGGCCGAGATGCTGATCTTCTTCCGCCAGGAATGGGCCGACGTCGCGAAGATGCGGCGCAAGCGCGCCGGGCATCTCAATTCCAAGGGCCGCTATCAGGCCGCGCAGGTGCTGGCGCTGCTGGAGGCGGATCGCTGGCTCGACAATGGCCGCGCCGCCAATGCCGGTGCGGCGACGATCGCGGGTGCGGCCGGTTCGCGACTGGTGCTGCCGGTCGAGGCCAATGAAATCTTCCTGCGCCTGACCACCGACGAGGCCGCGGCGCTGCGCGCGCAGGGCTTCGATTTCTATGATTGGGGCGTGGGCGAGGCCCGGATCGTCACCTCCTGGGATCAGCCGCAGGCCGAGATCGACGCGCTGGCCGCCGCGATCCGCACGTTCGGATCATGAGCGAGGCGCTCGCGGGGGCCCGCCCGGTCGATGCGGGGACGCGGGCGAAGATCGCCATTCCGTTCATCGTCTGCACGCTGGTCTGGTCGTCGACCTGGCTGGTGATCCGGTTCCAGCTCGGCGCGGTGCCGCCGGCCTGGTCGGTCACCTACCGCTTCCTGATCGCCTGCGTGGCGATGATGGCCTATGCCCGCTT
Source organism: Sphingomonas abietis (assembly GCF_027625475.1). NCBI lineage: Bacteria > Pseudomonadati > Pseudomonadota > Alphaproteobacteria > Sphingomonadales > Sphingomonadaceae > Sphingomonas > Sphingomonas abietis. The sequence continues at coordinate 4,108,113 of NZ_CP115174.1, read as the reverse complement.
TACCGGCGCCTCGCTCCGCCTCAACGCGCGCCAGCACGGCTTCGCGGCGATTTACGGCATCGCCCAATATGCGCTCAATTATTATGCGGTCTACATCGCCGAGGTGACGGTGACGTCGGGGCTGGTGGCGGTGCTGTTCGCCCTGCTGATCGTGCCCAATGCGCTGCTGGCATGGATCTTCCTCAAGCAGGGCGTGTCGCGCGCCTTCCTGATCGGATCGGCGGTGGCGATGATCGGGGTGGCGCTGCTGTTCGCGCAGGAGATGCACGTGGCCGCCGCCGGCGCGGCCTTGTCGCGCCATGCCCTGTGGATCGGGATCGGCTGGTCGCTGGCCGGCGTGCTGTTCTCCTCGATCGCCAATGTGATGCAGGCGGCGCCGCAGGCCCGCGCGATCCCGGTCGCGACGCTGATCGCCTGGGGCATGGCCTGGGGCGGGGTGTTTGATGCGGGCACGGCGTGGTGGATGGATGGCCCGCCGGTGATCGATCCGCATCCGGCCTATTGGCTCGGCACGCTCTATCTGGGGCTGATCGGGTCGGCGCTGGCGTTCAGCTGCTATTTCGTGGTGATCCGCGCGATCGGGCCGGGGCGGGCCGCCTATTCGAGCGTGCTGAGCCCGGTGCTGGCGATGCTGCTGTCGACATTGTTCGAGGGCTATCGCTGGTCGATCCCGGCCGCCGTCGGCGGCGTGCTGTCGATCGTCGGGCTGCTGGTGGCGCTGCGGGCGAAGCAGTCGGCCAGGCCGGCGCGATAATCGGCAAAGCGCGGGCGCCAGCCGAGCAGCCGCTTGGCCCTGCCGTTCGCGACGCGACGGTTCTCGGCATAGAAGCCCCGCGCCATCGGTGACAGCCCGGCCCCGTCCAGCGATTGGAGCGCCGGCGCGGGCAGGCGGAGCAGGTGGCAGGCCTCCTCGATCACCGCATTCTGGCTGCAGGGTCGATCGTCGGCGATGTTGTAGACGCCGCGCGGCCCGTCGAACGACGCGATCATCGCGTCCACGATGTCCTCGACATGGATGCGGCTGAAGACCTGATCGGGCAGGTCGATCCGGTGGGCGCGGCCCGTCGCCACCCGCTCCAGCGCCGATCGGCCGGGGCCGTAGATGCCGGGCAGGCGGAACAGATGCGTCGCCAGCGCCTGCCACGCGCGATCGGCATCGGCGCGGGCGGACCGGCGGCCGGTGCCGGTCGGCGCGCTTTCGTCCACCCAGGCGCCGCGGGTGTCGCCATAGACTCCGGTCGAGGAGAGATAGCCGATCCAGCCGCGCGCCTGCTGCGCCAGCAGCGCGCCGTAGCGGTCGATCACCGGATCGATGCCGTGAGCGTCCGGCGGCACCGAGCAGAGGATGTGGGTGGCGCCGGCGATCGCGATGCGGACGGCATCCTCGTCATCGAAGGCGACCGCCCCGGCGTCGGCGGCGCGGCGCGTGCCGATCACGCTCCAGCCCTCGCCCCGCAACCGTGCCGCGAGGCGGGAGGCGGTGTAGCCGAGACCAAAGATCAGGATCGCCGCCATGTCGACCCGTTGTAACCGCGCCGGGCCATGCCTAGAAGCCTTCTTATGGATCAGCACAGCGCCATCGCGACCCCGCCCGCTCCCATCCTCCGGCGCGATTACCGCCCGCCCGCGTGGCGGGTGCCGACGATCCATCTCGATGTCGATCTCGCCGCCGCCGAGACGCGCGTGCGCGCCCGGCTGGAGGTCGAGCGCAACGCCGCCGAGGGTGCCCTGGGCGGGCCTTTGGCGCTCGATGGCGCACCGGGCATGGTGCCGTCCTCGGTGACGGTCGACGGCCATGTGCTGGATGAAGGCGCATGGCGGATCGTGGACGATCAGCTGCTCATCGATCTGCCCGGTGCGGCGCATGTGGTCGAAACCGACATCGCGATCAGCCCGGAGAAGAACACCCAGCTGATGGGGCTCTATGCCTCCGGCGGGCTGCTCTGCACCCAATGCGAGGCGGAAGGCTTTCGCCGCATCACCTTCTTCCCCGATCGGCCCGACGTCCTTTCGCGCTACACCGTGAAGATGACCGCCGATCGCACCCTCTATCCGGTGCTGCTCGCCAATGGCGATCTGGTCGGCGAGGGTGACGCCGGGGAGGGCCGGCACTGGGCCGAGTGGCATGATCCCTTCCCCAAGCCCTGCTATCTGTTCGCGATGGTCGCCGGCGATCTCAAGGCCAATCGCGACAGCTTCACCACCCTGTCCGGCCGCGCCGTGCAGCTCGGCATCTGGGTGCGCGAGGCGGACCTGCCCAAGACCGATCATGCGATGGCCGCGCTCAAGGCGTCGATGGCGTGGGACGAGCAGGTCTATGGCCGCGAATATGATCTCGGCATCTTCAACATCGTGGCGGTGGCCGACTTCAACTTCGGCGCGATGGAGAACAAGGGCCTCAACATCTTCAACTCGCGCTACATCCTCGCCGACCCCGAGACCGCGACCGACGCGGATTACGACGCGATCGCAGGCGTGGTGGCGCATGAATATTTCCACAACTGGTCGGGCAACCGCGTCACCTGCCGGGACTGGTTCCAGCTGAGCCTGAAGGAAGGCTTCACCGTCTTCCGCGATCAGGAATTCTCCGCCGACCAGGGATCGCGCGCGGTCAAGCGGATTGAGGATGTGCGGGTGCTGCGCGCCGCCCAGTTCCCCGAGGATGGCGGCCCGCTGGCGCACCCGATCCGCCCGGATAGCTATCTGGAGATCAGCAACTTCTACACCGCGACCATCTACAACAAGGGCGCCGAGGTCATCCGCATGATGCACACCATGCTGGGGGCCGAGGGCTTCCGGCGCGGCACTGATCTCTATTTCGAGCGCAACGACGGCACGGCGGCGACCTGCGAGGATTTCGTCCGCGCGATGGAGGATGCCAACGGCGCCGATCTCACCGATTTCCGCCGCTGGTATGCGCAGGCGGGCACGCCGCGGGTGCGCGCCACGCTGGAGCATGAGGCCGGCACCGCCACCGCCCGGCTGACGTTGGCGCAGACCGTCCCGGCGACGCCCGGCCAGCCGGACAAGCTGCCGATGCCGTTGCCGCTGCGGATCGCGCTGTTCGGCGCCGACAGCGGCACGCCGATCGTGGCCGAGCGCGTGCATGTGCTCGGCGACGAGGCGACCGAAATCCTGTTCGAGGGCGTGGACGAACCGCCCGTGCTCTCGATCAACCGCGGCTTCTCGGCGCCGGTGATCGTCGAGACCAACCGCAGCGCCGCCGATCTCGCCTTCCTCTCGGCGCATGACGACGATCCCTTCGCGCGCTTCGAGGCGATGCAGCAGCTGATGGTCGATACGCTGGTCGCGGCGATCAACGGCGGGCAGGCGGACGAGGCGGCGGTGGTCGCCGCGGTGCGCGAGACGCTGACCGATCCGGCGCTCGATGCCGCCTTCATCGGCGAGGCGGTGCTGCTGCCGAGCGAATCCTTCCTGGGCGATCAGTTGCCGGTGGTCGATCCGTCCGCCGTCCGCCGGGCACGGGATTCGCTGAGGAAGAGGCTCGGACGGGAGCTGGAGCCGGAATGGCGGGCGACCTACGCCGCCACCGCCGCGAACCGCTTCGAATATACCCCGACCGCCAAGGGACTGCGCCGGCTGCACAGCGTGGCGCTCGGCTATCTCGATGCTTGCGGCGCGGCCGATGTGCCGGCGCTGGCGCTGGCCCAGTTCGAGGGCGCCGACAACATGACCGATCGGCAGGGCGCGCTCGGCGTGCTCGCCAACGGGCTGTCGGGCGAGCGCGAGACGGCACTGGCCGCCTTCTACGATCGCTACCGCAACGATGCGCTGGTGCTGGACAAATGGTTCACCACGCAGGCGATTGCGATGCGCGAGGATACGGCGGACGCGGTCGAACGCCTCGCCAGGCACCCGGATTTCACCCTCGCCAATCCGAACCGGATGCGGTCGCTGGTCGGGGCGTTCGCGGCCAACCAATATGCCTTCCATGCGGCCGACGGGCGGGGCTATCGCTTCGTGGCGGACATGATTCTGGCGGCCGATACGCTGAACCCGCAATCGGCGGCACGGCTGGTGCCGCCGCTCGGCCGCTGGCGTCGGTTCGAGCCTGCCCGTTCGGCGCTGATGAAGGCGCAACTGGAACGGATCGTCGCGACGCCGGGGCTGAGCAAGGACGTGTTCGAGCAGGTCAGCCGCAGCCTGGCCTGACCTGACCTGACATCCTTATGGCGTGGCGGTTGTTAGGCAGAAACCCCAGAGAAGCTGCGTTTCCGGGCTCCTGGCCGAATGCCGCGCCGGGCTCCTTGTCGACAATCGCAGGCTGTTGCGGATGCAATCCTATTGGGGAGGCGAGTCCGGCATTATGGCCGTGCTCTCGCCCGTCTCGGGGCCGGTCTGCGTCATGGGATCTTGCGCCATTCTTTTGTCGATCCATGCCTCATCAGGCATGTTCGGATCCACATGAGTGATCTTTTTGGTCGAGTCCCCAGTCTTGTCGGATTTTTGGTGAAATCTGATGGTCAGCGCGGGCAATGCCAGCGGGTTCGTTTGCATAACCGCGCTCTGGTCTCGCAAAATGCGCGGCGGCTGCTCTGCAGGGCCTATCGAAATCGGTGCGAAATCCGTTTCCATATGCGAGCTTAGGGCAAACAGACGAATGGCGATGACCGCGCGGAAGGCCGCGAGGTTCGTTCGAACCTGGGCGCCAGCTGGCAGGCAGGTTCGCAGCCTTGCGGTCACATTGGCGACTGCCGCCTGCTCTCTGCGCGAATAGAGCGGGGTCTTGACGAGCGTCATGGCCTCAGCGCTGCCCGAGGCCATGAAGCATGACATCATTCCATCCTGAGGAAGCAGCGGAGCGGGCGTGAGCGGCGTGCCATGAGATGATGCTCTCGGCGATCCGGCAACAAGCAGGGCCTCGGCGAAAGCGCCGCTCAGAAGAATCGGGCTGACATGCAAGCCGCCACCGGATTTGCAGCTGTTGTCCGACGCAAAGATCGACTGAAAACGGGAAAGATCGGCCGATTGGATGTAGGCCGAAAGCGCCTCCCGACTGCTTTTTTCGTGTTGGGATGCGAGGCAAGTCGCGAGATCGTGAAGTCGTATTACGTCCGCGCGTTTCAGCCTTGAGCCGCAAACATTGATTTCCCCGGGCACCGAACGCCCGCAAAGCTGGTTGGGAAGCATTGTGATCGGTGTGGACGCGTGCGACGGCCCCGGCACGCTGGCCGTCCCGGCGACCGCAAGGGTGACGAGTGCCAGCTTCCCAACATCGGCGAACGCGATCACACCCATCAGCCGCTCCAATACAGCCGCATGATCCATATCACTTAGCAGCAATGATCAGGCGCGCCATCTGATCCGCCGGACGGCAACAATTGGGACGGAAGGAGCCAGACAGCTCCTCCCTGAACGGGAGCGGTCTTCGTATCGCGGTCATGCCCGCCTCGGGCGAACCCACCCCCGACCCCTCCCTTTCAGGGAGGGGAGATTTCCGCTTCTTCCGTGTCCAGCCGAAATCCAAGGGACCGGACCCCGGACCAAGTCCGGGGTGACGAGCTATCGCGAAGGAGCGCCTCTTGGGGCGAAAATCGCCACGTCTTTGGCCCGCTCCTGCAAAAGCGGGAGGGTTGGGGCCATAGACCGCGAATCGTCGCTCCCGGCCTGCCGCCTAGCGTCCTACCCAGTCCGCGACCTGCACGGCGACGTCGTTTGCCGCCGCGTTGATCGCGGTGCCGGCGCTGGCTTCGGTGATCGCGCCGCTGACCGGGGCGGTGGCGGTGAAGCGGCGGGCCTCGATCTGGCCGTCGTTGCGCACCAGCGTCGCGTCATAGGAGACGGCGGCGCGGTTGGCGCCGGCGTCGATGCCGAAGGCGAGCAGCCGCCCGGCGAGGCGTGGCCCCTGCGCCAGCGAGGCTTCGCGCGGGGTGACGGTGGGCCGGCCGGTGCGCACCGTAATCGTCTCGGCGAGCAGGTCGCGGAAGAGATGGGCCGGCGCGTCGATCCACTGGGCGTTCTTCACATAGGCGATCTGGGTCGCGCCCGTCCGCACCGGCACGCGGTTGTTGGACAGCTCGATCGGGGCGGAGGGATAGCTGACGGCGACCGCCAGCCCCTTGCCCAGCACCTCGCCGGCATTGGCCGGCGCCTCGGCGACAGGCGACAGCCGCAGCAATTGGGGCGGCACCTTGGCCCCGAAGCTGACGCAGCCGGCCAGCAGGATCGGCGCGAGCAGGAGGGCGGGGCGGAGGGCGAGGATGCGGGTCTTCATGGGTCTCTCCGCTCTCAATGGCCGGGCTTGTAGTCGGGCAGCTTGCGACCGAACACGCCGCCGCCGCCGGAATTGAGGCGATTGGCGGTCTGGTTCAGCGCCTCCGCCATGTCGGACAGGTCGCGGACGAGCTGGTCGATCTGCGGCGCGGTCTGCTTGCTCAGCGTATCGACGCCGGGCTTCGCGGACTTCACCAGATCGTTCAGGCTGTCGGCCGCCTGCTGGGCGGACGCGATCGTCTTGTTGAGGTTCGCCATCATCGGCCGGCCCTGCTCGTCGAGCAGCTGGTTGGTGGTGCCGGCCAGCTCGCTGATCTGCTGGGCCGCGTCGCCCGCCTGCTTGATCGTCACCTGCGCGGCCTTCAACGTCTCGCGGATCTGCGGGCCGTTGGCGGCAAGGTTGGTGGTCAGCGAATCGATGTTGGCGAGGATGTGCTTCACCGAATGCTGGTTGTCGTCGTCGAGCAGCTTGGAAAGCTGGGTCTCCAGCGTCGACAGCTTGGCGAGCAGATCGGGTGCGGAATTGAGCAGGCCGGCGAGCATGCCGGGCTTGGTCGGGATCACCGGCACGCCGAACGGCCCGACATCGGTGATCGGCGGCTCGCCTTTCTGCGCGCCGCCGAGATTGACCTGGCTGACGCCGGTGAAGCCGACCCCGGCGACGGTGGCGGTCGTGCCCTTCAGGATCGGGGTATTCTCGTCCACCGAGATCCGCACGCGGACCAGATTGGGCTGGTCCGGCATCAGCTTGATGTCGTCGATCTTGCCGACCGGCACGCCCGAGAAGGCGACGGCCGAGCCCTTGGCCAGCCCATCCACCGAGTTCGGGAAGAAGATGTCATAATCATGCTGGTGGCCGTTGCCGACCTGCATCATCCAGATGATGAAGGCGACCGCGATCGCGACGATGGCGAGCACCACCCCGCCGACGAGCACATGGTTCGAGCGCGTTTCCATCAGTCCCTCAGGCTCCCCCACCCGTACCCAGTTCGTCGCTTCCGGAAAGCGCGTCCGCCTGCCGGGGCGAGGACGGCCTGAGGCCTTCCTCGCCGGCTCGCTCGGCCGATTGTTCGGCGGCTCGCCCGCGCGGGCCATTGAAATATTCCTGGATCCACGGGTGATCCAACGCGACCAATTCTTCGATCGTTCCGACCGCGACCACCTTCTTGTCGGCGATCACCGCGACCCGATCGCAGATCGCATACAGCGTGTCGAGATCATGGGTGATGATGAACACCGTCAGCCCGAGCAGATCGCGCAGCGTCTTGATCAGATTGTCGAACGCGGCCGCGCCGATCGGATCGAGGCCGGCGGTCGGCTCGTCGAGGAACAGCAGTTCGGGGTCGAGCGACAGCGCGCGGGCGAGGCCGGCGCGCTTGCGCATGCCGCCCGACAGCTCCGACGGAAATTTGCTCGAGCTTTCGGGCGGCAGGCCGGACGCGATGATCTTGTAGCTGGCAATCTCGTCGAGCAGCTGGTCGTCGAGCCTGGGATAATATTCGCGGATCGGCACCTGCACATTCTCGGCGACGGTCAGCGTCGAGAACAGCGCGCCGTTCTGGAACAGCACGCCCCAGCGCCGGCGAACCGCCTCGGCATCCTGGTCGCTGCCGCCGATCATCGCGTGACCGAAGACGTCGATGGCGCCGTCGGCCGGCATCTGCAAGCCGATGATCGATCGCATCAGCACCGATTTGCCGGTGCCCGATCCGCCGACCACACCCAGAATCTCGCCGCGCCGGACATCGAGATCGAGATCCTGATGGACGACCTGCTCGCCGAAGCGATTGACGAGGCCGCGCACGCGGATGACGATGTCATCCTGCGCGGCGCCATTCTGCATGGTGGGCGCCGGCTGGGGTTTGCTCGCCATCAGATCCACCCGATCGAGGCGAAGAAGACGGCGAAGAAGGCGTCGAGCACGATCACCAGAAAGATCGACTGGACCACCGCGCTGGTCGTCCGCAGGCCGACCGCTTCGGCATTGCCTTCCACCTGCATGCCCTGGAAGCAGCCGGCCATGGCGATGATCAGGCCGAACACCGGCGCCTTGATCAGCCCCTGATAGACATCCGTCATCGGTACGACCTCGCGGATGCGGGCGACGAAGGTGACGGGTGGCAGATCGAGCGAGAACCAGCTGAACAGGCCGCCGCCGATCAGCGCCATCATCGCCGCATAGAAGGCCAGCATCGGCATCATGGTGACGGCGGCGATCACCCGGGGCAGCACCAGCGCTTCCATCGGGGCGAGGCCGATGGTCCGCATCGCATCGACCTCCTCGGCAAGCTTCATCGATCCGATCTGCGCGGCGAAGGCCGAGCCCGAACGGCCGGCGACCATGATCGCGGTCATCAGCACGCCCAGTTCGCGGAAGGTGAGGCGGCCGACGAGATTGATCGTGTAGACCTCGGCGCCGAACTGGCGCAGCTGGATCGCGCCCTGCTGGGCGATGACGATGCCGATCAGGAAGCTCATCAGGCCGATGATGGCGAGCGCATCGACGCCGACCACCTCGAACTGCTTGATCACCGCATTGCCGCGGAAGCGCTTGGGATTGAGGATGACGTTCCACAGCGCGATCAAGGTCGCCCCGAAGAATTCGACCAGGCCGTAGAGCGTGCGGCCGGCGATGATGGTGGCGTCGCCGACATGCGCCAGCACGCGCTGGACGGGCGATCCCTCGTCGGGTTTGGAGCGCAGCGGCTTGTCGATCGTGCTGACCTTCTCGATCAGCTCCTGGGCCTTGTCGTTGGCGCCTTCGATCGCGACGGCATGATCGCGCTTCAGCCGATGGACCAGCCAGGCGCCGACCGTGTCCATGCGATCGACGCCGGACAGATCGACCGTCTCGGGCGGGCGATCCAGATGCTCCAGCCGGTTCGGCACGTCGCCCAGTTGCGACAGCGTCCACGGCCCCGTGCAACGCAGAATGCGGTCGTCCTGCGTGAAGTCGGCGGCGGCGGCGTGGGCGGTGGTCATGTGGCGGCCACGATGCGGCAGATCGTTACGCCCGGCAAGCGCGGAGAAATTATGTCTTCGTTGAGATGCGGAAAGGCGGGAAACCTGCCAAAGGGGCCGCCATGGAAGTAAAGGATCATCAGGGCGTAGCGTTCCTCGGCGCCGGCGACAATGATACGCGCGTGTTCGGGTTGATCCCCGCAGAGCGCGCGCGCCGTCTCGCCACCAAGGCCAAACTGCGGCCGATCGAACAGGTTCCGGCGACTGGGGACGTGATCGTCGCCGATCTCGGTTTCACTTGGGATCCGGCCTGGCTCGCGCATGTCCGCGATCATGGCGGATTGGCCGTGACATATCGGGGACGGCCGGTGCTGGTCCATTGCACGGATGCGGATCAGGTGCGGGCGGTGATCGCGGCGATCGGCACGGGCGCGCCGCTGCCGGCCGGCTTCGACGTGCAGGACGCCGAAACCGACGCCAGCCTCTACAATGCGACGCTCCGCAAGCGCGAGGACGCCTATCTGGTGCCGCTGGTGCCGGCGGCCGTGCGCGGCATCGAGAAAGCGAGCTATGACGCCAGCTACAAGGGGGTGACCGATATCCTCACCCTCTATCTGTGGCGCGGCGTCGCCTTCCGCCTCACCCGCTGGGCCGCCTATGCGCGGATCACCCCCAACATGGTGACGATCGTCGGCATCGCCTTGTGCGTCTGGGCCTTCTTCCTGTTCTGGGGCGGGCATTTCGCGGCGGGCCTGCTGGTCGGCCTGATCTTCATGGTGCTCGATACCGTCGACGGGAAGCTGGCGCGCTGCACCGGCACCTCGTCCGAATGGGGCAATATCCTCGATCATGGCGTCGATCTGGTCCACCCGCCCTTCTGGTACTGGGCCTGGGGCATGGGCTGCGCCGTTCCTGCCTGGGGGCTCGCCTTCGACACGGGCGAATTCTGGGCGATCATGGTGGTGCTGGTCGCCGGTTATGCGATGCAGCGCACCATTGAAGGCGCGTTCATCACCAGCTTCGGCATCCACATCCATGTGTGGGAGCGGATCGACAGCCGCTTCCGCCTCGTCACCGCGCGCCGCAACCCCAATTATATCCTGCTGTTGGCGAGCCTGATCGTGCTGCGGCCCGATTGGGGACTGTGGTGGGTGGCATGGTGGACTATGCTGTCCTGTCTGTTCCATCTGGTGCGGCTGGTGCAGGCCTATGCGGCGCGCGCGCAGGGCAGGGAGATCATGTCTTGGCTGGTCTGACCGCGCTGCTGCTCGCCGGGCGCAGGCCGGGCATCGATGCGCTGGCAGCCTCGCGCGGCGAGACGCTGAAGGCGCTGATCCCGGTATCGGGCACGCCGATGGTCGCGCGCGTGGTCGAGACGCTGCTGGCCGCACCCGCAATCGGCCGGATCCGGGTGATGACGCAGGACGTCGATCCGATCGCGGCGGTGCTGCCGGCCAGCCCGCGCATCAGCTTCCTGCGATCGGGCAGCGGCATCGCCCGCTCGATCGTGGCGGCGCTGGAGAGCGGCGAGGCCCCGTTCCCGCTGTTCGTCACCACCGCCGACCACGCCCTGCTCCGCCCCGAGACGATCGCCGAGTTCCTGGCGGGTGCGGCGGGGGCCGACGTCGCGGTCGGCGTGGTCGAGCGGGCGGTGGTCGAGCGGCGCTTCCCGCAGACCAGGCGCACCTGGCTGCGTTTCCGCAAGGGCGACTGGACCGGCGCCAATCTCTTCTGGTTCGCCGGCCCCGCCGCGCTGCCGGTGATCGAGAGCTGGGCGTCGGTGGAGCAGGACCGCAAGAAAGGCTGGAAGCTGATCGCCAAATTCGGCGTCGGCCTGCTGCTGCGCGCCGCCACCCGCACGATCACCTTGCAGGAGGGTGTGGCGCGGGCCGGGCGGAAGCTCGGCGCCGATGTGCGGATGGTCGGCCTGTCCGATCCGCTGGCGGCGGTCGATGTCGACAAGCTCGCCGATCTCGATCTCGCCGAAGCGGTGCTGGAGGGCCGGGCATGACCGATCGCCGCATGGCCGAATTGGCGATCTACGACATGGACCGGACGATCACCCGCACCGGCACCTACACGCCCTTCCTGATCCACGCGGCGCTGGCCCGGGCGCCGTGGCGGCTGCTGTTGCTGCCGATCGCGCTGCTGGCGATGCTGGGCTATGCCTGCAAGCTGTTCACGCGCGCGAAGCTCAAGGAGATCAACCAGAGCCTGCTGCTCGGCCGCCATATCGCCCGCGCCGATCTCGCCCCGCTGACCGCCAGCTTCGCCGATCGGGTGTATCGGCTGAACACCCTGCCGGGGGCGCTGAAGCAGATCGAGGAGGACCGTGCCGCCGGCCGCCGGCTGGTGCTCGCCACCGCCTCCTACCGCCTCTATGTCGAGGCGATCGCCGAGAGACTGCGCTTCGACGACGTGATCGCGACCAACTCGATCATCGGCCTCGACGCGCGCGTGACCGCCAAGATCGACGGCGAGAATTGCTACGGCCCGGCCAAGCTCCGGATGATCGAGGCGTGGTTCGCGGCGCAGGGGATCGATCGCGCGGCCGTCCATGTGCGCTTCTATTCGGATCATGTCTCGGACGCGCCGGTGATGGAGTGGGCCGACGAGGCATTTGCGGCCAATCCCAGCCCGCAGATGCGGGCCTTGGCGGTGAAGCGCGGCTGGCCGATCCGCCACTGGGGCCGCTAGCGGCTGCGATGCCCATGCCCATGGATCTGGAAACCACGATTTTCGGGCCGCTGGTCGCCGATCGGGACTGCGGCGATTGCACCGTCTGCTGTGAAACGCTGCGGATCGACACGCCGGATCTCCGCAAGCCGGCAAATACGCGCTGCACCCATCTCGGTGCGCAAGGTTGTACGATCCATGCGGTGCGTCCGGACATTTGCCGGGCGTGGTTCTGCGGCTGGCGCCGGGCGGCGGCGATGCCCGATGCCGCGCGGCCCGATCGCTCCGGCCTGCTGGTGTCGCTGGATTTCGTGCGCGCGCCGCGGAATGTGTTCGAGGGCGTTGCGATCGTCATCCGATCGCTGGTGGGCCGGGCGGTCTTCGGCGGCGCGGCGGCGGCGGAGTTGATCGACGGGCTGTGCGACCAGATGGTGCCGGTGTGGATTCATGACGGCGAGAAAAAGGTGCTGGTCCACCCCGAAGACGAAGTCGCGAACCTCGTCCTCTCGGGTGCCGCGCCGCCTGCGCATCTGCGCGCCGAAGTGGCGGCATGGCGGCGGCTTTATGGGGTGTTCGGAGAATAATATGCGCCGTTATGCACCTTGTGTACAGTCCATATTCTACGGCCGCTGGAGTTTGGTTGAGATTTGATTTTAATCATTGAAGTTTGCCATGGTCAACTTCATGTTTCATTTTTTTTAGGCTCTGGGGGGACGGAAAGATGCGGGCATTCAAAGGCATGGCATCCATTATAGCGATGTTTCTTGCTGCGATATTGCCGATATCCACGTCTTTCCTGTCGGCAAAAACTGAATATGAACTGGGAAGCAGAATATCTCAGGTCTCCCCGGCAGAGATTCCGCTCTATAGAATGTCTCCCGCAGACAAGGCCCGGGAAACGATCCTGGAATTTTCTGAATGTGTGGTCGCTCGATCGCCTTCTTCGGTCACGAAAGCCCTTGCATTGCCCGCAACCGATCCGGCTGCCGATAAGGCGCTGCTCAATCTCGCTATGCCGGATTGCCTGCGATATGGCGAGTTGCGAATGCAGCCGTCGCTTATGCGCGGCGGTCTGTTCAACGCGCTTTATCGAAGGGATTTTTTGCGAATTGTGCCGCCGCTCTACGGCAAGCCGATCGACTATAAGGCGGACGTCAGCGATCCAGACTCGCCGAAGTCGCAATCCTACATCGCTCTGCACGATTTTGCGGATTGCGTCGTGCGTGCCGACCCGGGCGATAGTCGCACGATCGTCCTTGCTTCGGTCGCCAGTGCAGATGAGATGGCAGGATATTCAAAAATATCGCCGGCTTTGGGAAGTTGCGTAAATATTGGCCAGAATATCGAATTCAGCAAAATTGTGATAACCGCCATATTGTCGGAGGCAATCTATCGGCAGTCATCTACGAAATAGAAGGACTATATCGTGCTGATATATTGCGTGTTGGGATGAGGTTTGCCGAAACGCCGCCCGCCCCACGGACGAGCGGCGCACGCTTCGCTCACACTGCCTTCAGCGCCTGATCGAAATCGGCGATCAGGTCGTCGGCATTTTCGACGCCCACCGAGATGCGGACAAGATTGTCGGTGATGCCGAGTTCCTGCTTGCGTGCGTCCGGCACCGACAGATGCGTCATCGCCGCCGGGCAGGAAGCCAGCGTCTCGGTGCCGCCGAGGCTCACCGCCAGCTTGGCGATCTTCAGCGCGTCGAGGAAGGCGAAGCTCTCGCGCTCGCCGCCCTTGAGGTAGAGCGAGAAGGTCGAGCCCGCGCCGGTGCAGTGGCGGTTGTAGATGTCGGCCTGGCGGGTGCCTTCCTGCAGGAAGCCGAGATAGCCGACGCTCTCCACCTTGGGGTGATCGCGGAAGAAGGCGCAGACCTTGGCGGCATTCTCGCCCGCCCGGCTCATTCGCAGCTCCAGCGTCTCGAGGCTGCGGAGCAGCATCCAGGCGGTGTTGGGATCGCTGATCGTGCCGATCGTGTTGCGCATCATCCGGATCGGCAGGATCGCCGCCTTGCTGCCGGTGATGCCGCCGGCGACGAGATCCGAATGGCCGCCGGCATATTTGGTGAGGCTGTAGACCACCAGATCGGCGCCCTGGCGGAGCGGCTGCTGCCACAGCGGGCCAAGGAAGGTATTGTCGATCGCGATCGGCGGCCGGTCCTCGCCGAGCAGGCGATCGCGCACATTGCGCACCGCCTCGACGTCGACCAGCGCGTTGGTCGGGTTGGCGGGGCTCTCCAGATAGATCAGCGAGACGCGGCCCTGGTCCTTGGCGCGCGCGACGACCGCCTCGATCTCGGCCTGGGTGGCGCCGGCCGGAAAATCGAGGAAGGTCACGCCGAACTTGCCGAGGATGCGGCCGATCAGCGTCTCGGTGGCGGCGTAGAGCGGCGCCGAGTGGACGATGACGTCGCCGGGCTTGACCAGCGCCAGCATCAGCGTCGCGATCGCCGACATGCCCGACGAGAAGACCAGCGCGTCCTCGGCCTCGTCCCAGATGCCCAGCCGATCCTCGAGGATCTCCTGGTTGGGGCCGTTGAAGCGCGAATAGACGAGGCCGTCGGCGCCGCCGGGGCGCTTGCCGGTGACGCCCTCGAAGTGGCGCTTGCCGGCCGCCGCATTCTCGAACACGAAGGTGGAGGTCAGGAAGATCGGGGGTTTGAGCGATCCTTCGGACAGGGCCGGATCGAAAGCGTGGCCCATCATCAGCGTCGAGGGGCTGAGGCGGCGGCCGCCGACCTCCAGCACGTCCGCCTTGGGACGGCGGCGGGGGGTGACGCCGGACAGATCGGCCTCGGTCTCGGGAATGCTGTTGTCGGTCATATTATCCTCTCGGAGTCGCCACGATGCGACGCTATGCTGTCGGTCTAGCCGATTGGGGGAGACTTGCCATGTCGATCGCCGTCGTATCCGTCCCCGTGGCGGACCAGTCCGCCGCGAAGCGCTTCTATCTCGAGATCATGGACTTCGACCTGCTGGACGACGAGCCGATGGGGCCGGAGATGCGATGGGTGCAGCTCCAGCCGAAGACCGGGGGTGCCTCGATCGCGCTGGTGACGTGGTTCGAGGGGCTGAGGCCCGGCGGCCAGCAGGGCTTGATGCTGCACGTCTCCGATATCGATGCCGAACATGCCCGGCTGGAAGGGCTCGGCATCACCGTGTCGCCGGTCGAGGCGCAGCCCTGGGGCCGCTTCACGATGTTCACCGATCCCGACGGCAATGGCTGGATCGCGGCGACGCTGACCGAGCCCGGAAAATTCGTGACGAAGTGAGCTTGTTCCTCCCCAAGCGAGCTTGGGGAGGATTTAGGCAGGCAGCCCGATCACCGATATCTCGCGGCCATAGCCGGGCTCGCCGCGATGCGTAGCGCGGCGGTAGCTGAAGAAGCGGTGCTCGTTGGCATAGGTGTCGAGGCCGAGCGCCTCGATGCGCGGGATGCCGGCGGCGGCGAGGCGCGCGACGACATAGGCCTCGATGTCGAACTGGTGATGGCCGGCGCGGCGGCCGGCGAGGAAGAAGCGTTCGTTGTGCGGATCGTCGGTGCAGAAGCGGGCGAGGAAGGCGTCGTCCACCTCGTAGCTGGCGCGGCCGATGCACGGGCCGATCGCGGCGGCGACGCGCACGCGGTCGGCACCAAGGGCCTCCATCGCGTCGACCGTCGCGGCGACCACGCCGCCGAGCGCGCCCTTCCAGCCGGCATGGGCGGCCCCGACCACGCCGGCCTGGGCGTCGGCGAACAGGATCGGCACGCAGTCGGCGGTGAGGATGCCGAGCAGCAGGTCCGGCCGATCGGTGACCAGCGCGTCGGCATGGGGGCGGGCCTCGTCGGCGAAGGCATCGGCCGTCACCGCGATCGCGCTGTGGACCTGATGGACGGTGGCGAGCGTCGTGCCCGGCTTCACCGCCGCCACCACGCGCCGCCGGTTCTCGGCCAGGGCGGCGCGGTCGTCGTCCGATCCGAGCCCGACGTTCAGCCCGGCATAGATGCCGGTCGAGACGCCGCCGCGCCGGCCGAGGAAGCCGTGGGGGATGCCGGCCAGCGCATCGGCGCGGATGACCTCGACGTCGTTGGGTTCCACGGTCACAGCGCCACGCTCCAGATGCGGTCGTCGTCCATCTGCGCGCCGACCATGAACGGATGGGCGCCGATCTCGGCCAGGCCATAGCGCGCATAGAAACGCTGCGCGCGGTGATTGTCGGCATAGACGCTGAGCACGAGATGCGCGGCGCCGCCCGCCCGCGCGCACTCGATCGCCCAGGCCATCAGCGCCTGGGCAATGCCGGCGCCCTGCCACGGCTTGAGCACGTAGAGCTGCTTGAGTTCGGCGGCATCGTCGGGCACCGGCGGGCTCGGCAGGCCGCATGGGCCCATCTTGGCGAAGCCGGCGATGATGCCGTCGTCGGTGGCGACGCGAATGCGATAGGCCGGGTCGCCGATCTGCGCGGGCAGGCCCGCCGGCCCGAACGCATCGCGCAGGAAGCTGTCGAGATCCTGCGGGCGATAGAGATGGCCGAAGGTCTCGACGAAGCTGTCGGCCGCCATGCGGGTGAGCGCAGGGGCATCCTCCGGCCGGGCGTCGCGATACTCGATCATGGCTGTCCTCCCCCGAAGCCGGCCGGTGCCGGCCAATCCGGCGCGGTCAGGGCCAGCGCCTTGAACAATGTCCCCATCGCGTCGGGCGCGCACAGCCGGCGCCACGCCGCCTCGATATCGGCCTGCCGATCCGGTGCGGCGCGGGCGAGGGTGGTCGCGCGCGCGCCGATGCCGAGCGCCTCCAGCAGCGCGCCTTGCGTCGCGATCGGGTGGACGGCGGCACCCTCCGCCCGTGCCGCCTCGGCCAGTGCGGCGAAATCGACATGGGCGGTCAGATCCTGCTCGCCCGGCGCCGCGAACGGATCGGCGAAGCGGTGGCGGCGGATCGCCTGCAAGGTGTCGCCGGTGGCCGGCCCCTCATAGCCATAGTCGATCGCCAGCAGCGCGCCGCCCTGCGCAACGATCCGCGCGGCGAGATCGCGCAGGATCGCGGTCGCGGCGGGCGCGGTCTCGATCACGTCGCCTGCGGCCCCGCCGATGTCGGCGGGCACGACGCCATCGAAGCGCTGTTCGCCGACGGCGGGGACGAGGCGCCCGCCATCGCCGTCGCCATCGACGTCCACCATCCGCTCGCGCCAGCCATCGGCGGTCAGCACCAATTGGCGGATCGGCAGCGCATCGAAGAATTCGTTGGCGACGACGATCAGTGGGCGATCGGTGGGCAAGGTATCGATACTGTCGTGATGGATCGCACCCGGCACCGCCTGCGCCTGCTTGTCGCGCAGCAGCGGGCTGGTCTCGACCAGATGGAGCGGCGGCGCGAAGCCGGCGCGGGCCATGGCGCGCCGCGCATCGGCGGACAGCGTGCCGCGCCCCGGCCCGAGCTCGACCCAGGCGGCATCGGGAGAGCCGGCGCGTGCCCACAGGTCGGCCGCCCACAGACCGATCAGCTCGCCGAACATCTGGCTGATCTCGGGCGCGGTGGTGAAGTCGCCCTCGACGCCCAGCGGATCGCGATGCGCGTAATAATGGCCGTTGGCGAGCGCCATATATTGGGCGAGCGGGATCGGGCCGCCGCCCGCGATCAGGCGGAGCAGCCGCGCCTCCAGCGTGGTGGCCGGATGGTCAGGCGACGCTGTCATTCCCGGCGACCGGCTCGACGCGCACGCGCCGTCCCTTGGCGGTGGCGATCAGGTAGAGGCCGAAGATCAGCATCGGCAGATCGAGCAGCTGGCCCATGTGCAGGGTGGTGGCGAAAAAGGTGCCGGCGAACTGCTGGTCGGGTTCGCGGAAGAACTCCACGAAGAAGCGGAAGGCGCCATAGCCGGTCAGGAAGGTGCCGGCGAGCAGGCCCGGGCGGTAGCGCGCGGTCTTCGATCGCCAGAACATCAGGTTGAGGATCGCGAACAGCACGATGCCCTCCAGCCCGGCCTCGTAGAGCTGGCTCGGATGGCGGGGCAGCGGGCCGGCTTCCGGGCCGGGGAAGACGATCGCCCATGGCACCGTCGTCACCTTGCCCCACAGCTCGCCATTCACGAAATTGGCGAGGCGACCGAAGAACAGCCCGATCGGCGCCACCACCGCGATATAGTCGCCGAAGCGCAGGATGCTGAGGCCGTTCTTGCGGCAGAAGGCGGTGATCGCCAGTGCCACCGCCAGCATCGCGCCGTGGAACGACATGCCGCCCTCCCACAGCTTGAAGATATCGGCCGGATGCGCGGCATATTCGGCGAAATTGTAGAACAGGATATAGCCGACGCGGCCGCCGAGGATCACCGCCAGCGTCGCCCAGAACACGAAATCGTCGACATGGCGCCGCGCCATCGGCGCGCCCGGCCGATCGATCAGCTTCAGCACATACCACCAGCCGGCGATGATCCCGGTGATGTAGGCGAGCGAATACCAGCGCAGCGCGAAGAACCCGATCGAGAAGATCTCGGGATGGAGATGCAGATCGGTGAAGTGGATATAATGGGAAGGGTCGATCTGCGGCAACGGCATGTCCTTGGCTGGTCGCGCCTCTTTAGAGGGGGCGGGGAGCCATTCAAAGCCCCCCTGACAGCCGATGGTCGCGATCGCCAATTGCTGCGAGCGATCGACGGCCTCGATCAGCGTGACGGAGAGAGGGGCCTTTACGGTGCCGCCGCGATCCCGCATCAACCCGGCATGACCGCCGGGATCATGTGCCGCCGCCGGCGTGCCTGTCTCCGGCGGCGATCCCGCTCTTTCCCGCTGCCCATTCTCCTGTTGCCCGTTCTCCTGTTGAAAGCCACTCCTTTGATCGCGATCGCCTGATGCCCGAGAATCATCCGCCCATACCCACGCCCAAGATCGGTGTGCTGCTGGTCAATCTCGGCACGCCGGATGCGGCCGAAGCCGGCGCGGTGCGGCGCTACCTCGCCGAATTCCTGTCCGATCCGCGCGTGGTCGAGATACCGCGGATCGCGTGGATGCCGATCCTCCACGGCATCATCCTGCGCACCCGGCCGAGCAAATCCGCCCATGCCTATGCGCAGGTGTGGACCGCGGAAGGGTCTCCGCTCGCGGCGATCACCAGGCGTCAGGCGGTCGCACTCAATGGCGCGTTCGGGCCGGGCGTGGTGCTGGATTATGCGATGCGCTACGGCCGGCCGGCGATCGCGGATCGGCTGGCGGCGCTGAAGGCTCAGGGCTGCGAACGCATCCTGGTCGCCCCGCTCTATCCGCAGTATTGCGCGGCGACGACGGCGACCGCCAACGATGCCGCCTTCGCCGCGCTCGCCACGATGCGCTGGCAGCCGGCGCTCCGCACGCTGCCGCCTTATTATGACGATCCGGCCTATATCGCGGCGCTGGCGACGTCGGTGCGCGAATCGCTCGCGGCGCTGGATTTCGAGCCCGATGCGGTGATGGCCAGCTTCCACGGCATGCCGCAGCGGACGCTGGAGCTCGGCGATCCCTATCATTGCCACTGCCGCAAGACGGCGCGGCTGCTCTCGGACGCGCTCGGCCGCGAGCTGCTGGTCTGCTTCCAGTCGCGCTTCGGCCGGGCGAAGTGGCTGGAGCCCGCGACCGATACCATGCTGGCGGCGCTGCCGGGCAAGGGGGTGAAGCGGATCGCGCTGGTCGCCCCCGGCTTCTCCGCAGATTGCGTGGAGACGCTGGAGGAATTGTCGATCCGGGGCCGCGAAACCTTCCTCGCCGCGGGCGGCACCCACTTCGCCGCGCTGCCCTGTCTCAACGACAGCGCGGCGGGTATCGCCATGCTCGAAACCATCATCATGCGGGAACTTGAAGGCTGGATGCGGCTCCCCTAGGTTCGTGCAAAGTCCCCTGAGGAGAGGCATATGAACCGCGTAGCGATCGTGACCGGCGGCACCCGTGGCATCGGCGAAGCGATCAGTCTGGCTCTGAAGGACATGGGCATGAAGGTCGCCGCCAACTATGCGGGCGACGATGCGCGGGCGAAGGCGTTCAGCGACCGAACCGGCATCCCGTCCTACAAATGGGACGTGTCCGATTTCGATGCCGTGCATCGCGGCGTCGAGAAGGTGGAGGATGATCTCGGCCCGGTCGATGTGATCGTCAACAATGCCGGCATCACCCGCGACAGCACCATCCTCAAGCAGAGCTATGAGCAGTGGAAGCAGGTGATCGACACCAATCTCGGCGGCTGCTTCAACATGGCGAAGGCGACCTTCCCGGGGATGCGGACGCGGGGCTGGGGGCGGATCGTCAACATCGGCTCGATCAACGGCCAGGCCGGCCAATATGGCCAGGTCAATTACGCCGCCGCCAAATCGGGCATCCACGGCTTCACCAAGGCGTTGGCGCAGGAAGGCGCCAAGTTCGGCGTCACCGTCAACGCGATCGCGCCGGGCTATATCGACACCGACATGGTGGCGGCGGTGCCGGAGGACGTGCTCGAGAAGATCGTCGCCAAGATCCCGGTCGGCCGCCTCGGCCACGCCTCCGAGATCGCGCGCGGCGTTGCCTTCCTGGTCGCCGAGGAGGGCGGCTTCGTCACCGGATCGACGCTGTCGATCAACGGCGGGCAGCACATGTATTGAGCAGCCGGATCGGGAGCGCGCGCTGATGGCGGGGCCGGTCAAGCGATCGGTGATGATCGCCGGTCATGCGACCTCGATCAGCCTGGAGCCCATCTTCTGGGAGGCGCTGGTGCAGGCGGCGGCCGATCTGTCGCTGCCGCTGTCCGCGCTGGTGGCACGGATCGACGTGCAGCGGATCGAGGCGGACGCGCCGGCCAATCTCGCCAGCGCCATCCGGGTCTGGCTGTTCGAGCGGGCGCTGGCCGGTGGCGTGCCCTGACCAGACCAGACCAGACCAGACCAGACCAGAAAAGAAGACCCCGCCGAGCTGACCAAAGCCGGCGGGGTCAGTTTGAAGGGCACCTCGGGATCGGGGTGGACCAGCCTTGTGCAACGCGCCGGCCCGCATGGCAATAATAGTCTATCTATACAGTAGGCAATTCAACATATCCCGATCGCCGCGCATTGGCAGCGCCGCTCAGATCGCGCCGCCACCATCGGATGGGGGGCCGCTATCCAGCACCGCCGCATCGATCCGGCGCAGCATGGCGATGAACGTCTCCAACTCGGCGTCGGAGAAGCGGCCGAACAGCGCATGTTCCATCTCCAGCGCCTTGGGCGTCACCGCCGCATAGAGATGGCGGCCGGCCTCGCTCAGCGCCAGCAGCTGCGATCTCTTGTCGGCGGGATTGGGGCGGCGCTCGATCAGGCCGCGATCGGCGAGCGCGATGGCGGCACGGCTGACCGTCACCTTGTCCATCCGGCTGAGCGCGCCGATCTCCTGCTGGGTGATGCCCTCCCGCTCGGCGATCAGCGCGATCAGCCGCCATTCGGGAATGGTGAGGCCAAACAGCGCCTTGTAGGTATCCGCCACCGCGCCGCTGACCAGATTGCTGGTGATCGAGAGGCGGTAGGGCAGGAAATGGTCGAGGATCAGGGGATGGCTCATCGCGGAAAAGACGGTAGCATTTGACACTTGTCGGGCAAGGCGTCATTTATAGTTGCAATTGATACCATATATATGGAGCGAATCCCATGGCTCTGGACAACCCCGCCGACAACCCGCTGGGCCTCGACGGCTTCGAGTTCGTCGAATTCACCTCGCCCGATCCCGAGGCGATGGCCCGCCAGTTCGAGCAGCTGGGCTTCACCGCCACGCATCGCCATCCGAGCAAGAACATCACCCGCTACAAGCAGGGCCGCATCAATCTGATGCTCAACCGCGACGAGGCCGGCCGCGTCGCATCCTTTCGCGGCGAGCATGGCCCGTCGGCGAGCGCGATGGCGTTCCGCGTGGCCGATCCGGCGAAGGCGATGGAATGGGCGCTGGAGCATGGCGCCCAGCCGACCGAGGAGGATGATACCGTCATCCAGGGGATTGGCGGCTCCTACCTCTATTTCATTCGGAGCGATGCCGATCTCTATGCCGACTGGGCGGCGTTCCCGGGCTGGCGCGAGGCGGAGGCGAAGAACAATGTCGGCCTCGATCTGCTCGATCACCTCACCCACAATGTGAAGCGTGGCCAGATGCGGGTGTGGAGCGAATTCTACCGCACGCTCTTCAATTTCGAGGAGCAGAAATATTTCGATATCAAGGGGCAGGCCACCGGCCTGTTCAGCCAGGCGATGATCGCGCCGGACAAGGCGATCCGCATCCCGCTCAACGAGAGCCAGGACGACAAGAGCCAGATCGAGGAGTTCATCCGCGACTATAAGGGCGAGGGCATCCAGCATCTCGCCCTGACCACGCCGGACATCTTCGATACGGTCGAGCGGTTGCGCGCGCGCGGCGTCACGCTCCAGGACACGATCGAGACCTATTACGAGCTGGTCGACAAGCGCGTGCCCGGCCATGGCGAGGATCTCGCCCGGCTGCAGCGCAACCGCATCCTGATCGACGGCAGCGTCGAGACCGGGGAGGGCATCCTGCTCCAGATCTTCACCGAGAATCTGTTCGGCCCGATCTTCTTCGAGATCATCCAGCGCAAGGGCAATGAGGGCTTCGGCAACGGCAATTTCCAGGCGCTGTTCGAGAGCATCGAGCTGGACCAGATCCGGCGCGGCGTCATCGCGGTGGATGCCTGACCCAAGGCCCTCTCCCGTCCGGGCGGGAGCGGGCATGAGGAGCGACGCATGACCGATTACCTCCCCGGCTTCGGCAACCATGTCTCGACCGAGGCGGTGCCGGGCGCGCTGCCGATCGGGCGCAACTCGCCGCAGCGGCCGCCCTTCGGCCTCTATGCCGAGCAGCTGTCGGGCACCGCCTTCACCGCGCCGCGCCACGAGAACCGGCGCAGCTGGCTCTACCGGATGCGTCCCTCGGCCGAGCATCCGCCGTTCCGCCGCTACGACGGCGCGCCCCGCTTCGCGCCGGGGACCAGCGCCGAGCCGCTCGCGCCCAACCGACTGCGCTGGGATCCGATCGCAGCACCGGCACCGGGCACCGACCTGATCGACGGCCTGACGACAATGCTCGCCAACCGCGATCCGGCCTCGCTCGAGGGCGTGGCGGTGCATGTCTATGCGGCGAACCGCGACATGGTCGACCGGGTGTTCGTCGATACCGACGGCGAGCTGCTGTTCGTCCCCCAGGCCGGCCAGGTCGAGCTGCTCACCGAACTCGGCCGGATCGTCATCGCGCCGGGCCAGATCGCGCTGGTGCCGCGCGGCGTCCGCTTCCGCGCGCTGCTTCCCGACGGCGAGGCGCGGGGCTATGTCGCGGAGAATCACGGCAGCCTGTTCCGCCTGCCCGATCTCGGCCCGATCGGCGCCAACGGCCTCGCCAACCCGCGTGATTTCGAGACGCCGGTCGCCTGGTACGAGGATGTCGATCGCCCGACCGTGCTGATCCAGAAATATCTGGGCGCGCTGTGGCAGACGACGCTCGACCATTCGCCGCTCGACGTGGTGGCGTGGCACGGCAACCTCGCGCCGTGGCGCTACGATCTCGCGCGCTTCAACACGATCAACACGGTGAGCTTCGATCATCCCGATCCGTCGATCTTCACGGTGCTGACCTCGCCCAGCGACGTGCCCGGCCGCGCCAACGCCGATTTCGTGATCTTCCCGCCGCGCTGGATGGTGGCGGAGGGCACCTTCCGGCCGCCCTGGTTCCACCGCAACGTGATGTCGGAAGCGATGGGGCTGATCCACGGCGCCTACGACGCCAAGGCCGAGGGCTTCGCGCCCGGTGGCTTGAGCCTCCACAATCTGATGAGCGGGCACGGCCCGGATGTCGCCAGCTGGGAGAAAGCGAGCGCCGCCGCGCTGACGCCGCACCGGATCGAGGGGACGATGGCGTTCATGGTCGAGAGCTGCTGGCCCTATCGGCTGACGGCGCATGCCCGCGATCACGCCCAGCCCGATTACGACGCGGTGTGGAACGGTTTCCCCAAGGCGGAGCTGCCGCGATGATCCTCCACGATTACTGGCGATCGAGCGCGGCCTATCGCGTGCGGATCGCGCTCAACCTCAAGCGCGTCGCCTATCGTGCGGTCGCGCACGATCTGCGCATCGGCGCACAGGGCACCGCCGATTATGCCGCGCTCAATCCGCAGCGGATGGTGCCGGCGATCGCGTGGGAGGGCGAAGCGGGCGGCGTGGTACTGACCCAGAGCCTCGCCATCCTCGAATGGCTGGAGGAGCGCCATCCCGCGCCGCCGCTGCTCCCCGTCGACAAGACCGGCCGCGCGATCGTGCGCGCGATGGCGGCAACGATCGCCTGCGACGTCCACCCGCTCCACAATCTGCGCGTGCTGACCGCGCTGCGATCGGAATTCGGCGCCGACGATGCGCAGGTGGCGGCCTGGATGGCGCGCTGGATGGGCGACGGGCTCGCCGCGCTGGAGGTGATGGCGGCGCGCCATGGCGAGGGCTTCGCCTATGGCGATGCGCCGGGCTTCGCCGACATCTGCCTCGTGCCCCAAATCTATTCGGCCGAGCGCTTCGGCATCGATCTCGGGCCATATCCGACGCTGGTCGCGGCCGCTAACCGTGCGCGCGCGCTGCCGGCGTTCGAGGCCGCGCATCCGAGCCGCCAGCCGGACGCCGATCCGCAATGAGCGAAGGCGAGCACGGGCAATGAGCGAAGGCGAGCACGAGAAATGAGCGACGGCGAGCGGCTGTCGGCGACGCCTGCCGGGGTGCGGCTCGGGCCGATCGAGCTGATCGCCGACGGCGCGGCGCGCAATTTCGTGCTGCAGATGAAGGCGGGGCGTTTCCATGGCTTCGTGGTGCGGCGCGGTGACGGCGTGTTCGGCTATGTCGATCGCTGCCCGCACGCCGGCCTGCCGCTGGCCCAGCAGCTCGATCAGTATCTGACGCCCGACGGATCGCTGGTCGCCTGTTCGTGGCATGGCGCGCTGTTCCGGCCGGAAGACGGGCTGTGCGTCGGCGGCCCGTGCGCGGGGCAGGCGCTGACCGGATGGCCGGTGGTGGTGCGCGACGGCGATATCGTGACGGCGTGACGGCAGCCTCTCCCGTGAGCGGATTCTCCAGCCGATCGACAATGAATTGGCCGAATATCTGGAGGCGATTTTGTCTTCGAGCGTCATGCTGAACTTGTTTCAGCATCCCCCTCTTCCGGGCATTCGCGCCAAGGTTCGCCGGGATCCTGAAACAAGTTCAGGATGACGATGGGATCAGGCGCCGATCGCAGCGTGATCCGTAGGGACGCAGTCGTTATGCGCGCCTGATAAGGAGCGCTTCCGGACGAACGGAAGATGGTCCGGTTGCCAGGCCGGCCGTTCAGGCCGCCAGCAGCTTGCCCGCCTGCGCCCGTGCCTCGTCGGTCACTTCGGCGCCGGACAGCATCCGGGCGATCTCCTCGCGACGTTCGCCCTCGTCGAGCAGGCGGACCCCGGTGCGGGTGACGGTGCCGTCGTGGCTCTTGGCGATCAGCAGCTGGCGGTCGGCGCGTGCCGCCACCTGCGGGCTGTGCGTCACCACGAGCAGCTGCGCCTTGGTGGAAAGGCGCGCCAGCCGATCGCCGATCGCGGATGCCACCGCGCCGCCGACGCCGCGATCAATCTCGTCGAAGATCATCGTGCGCGCGCCCGCCGCCTCGGCCAGCGCCACCTTGAGCGCGAGGATGAAGCGCGACAATTCGCCGCCCGATGCGATCTTGACCAGCGGCGCGAACGGCGCCCCGGGATTGGTGGAGATCAGGAACTCGACGCGATCGCGGCCGTCCGCGCCCCATTGCGCTTCGGGGAGGCGCTCGATCGCGGTGCGGAAGCGCGCGGCGTCGAGCTTGAGCGGGGCGAGCTCGCCGGCCACCGCCTTGTCGAGCCGCAGCGCCGCGCCGGCGCGGGCATCCGACAGGGCGGCGGCCTCGCGCTCATAATCGGTGCGGGCGGCGGCGACGGCGCGTTCGAGTGCAGCTAGACCCGCGCCACCGGCTTCGATGCGGGACAGGCGGGCTTCCAGTTCCTCGGCGAGCGCGGCCAGTTGATCAGGCTGGACGCGATGCTTGCGGGCGATGCCGCGCAGGTCGAACAGCCGGGTCTCGATCGCGTCGAGCCGCTCGGGCTCGAACGCCATCGCGCGGCCCGCCTCGGCGAGCGCATCCTCGGCCTCGGAGGCCTCGATCACGGCGCGATCGAGCGCGGCGAGCGCCGTCGCCAGCGCCTCATGCTCGTGGGCGATCCGGTCGAGCCGCCGCGCCGCCTGCCGCAGCCCCGCCAGCGCGCCGTCCGATCCATCGAGATGGGTGGTGACGTGGCCGAGATCCTCGGCCAGCCGCGCGCCCTTCTGCATGGCGGCACGATCGGCGGCGAGCGTCTCCTCCTCGCCGGCCTCGGGGGCGAGCTGGCGCAGTTCGGCGACGGCATGATCGAGCCATTCGCGATCGCGTTCGGCGGTCTCGATATCGGCCCGTGCCGCCTCCAGCGCGGCCTCCGCGGCGCGCCAGCGCGCGTGCGTCGTCGCGATCGGGCCGGTATCGAAGCGCCCGAACGCATCGAGCAGCGCGCGGTGGCCGCGGGCGTTGAGCAGGCCGCGATCGTCATGCTGGCCGTGGATCTCGACCAGCCGCGTGCCGAGTTCGCGCAGCAGGGCGGCGGAGACGGGCTGGTCGTTGATCGAGGCGCGCGAGCCGCCATCGGCCTTGACGATGCGGCGGACGATCAGCGGTTCGCCGGGCTCGCCTTCCAGCCCGTTATCGGCGAGCAGCCCGGTGACGACGGAATCCTCGCTCACATCGAAGCTGGCGGTGACGACGGCGCGATCGGCGCCGTGGCGGACGAGGCCGCTATCGGCCCGCGCGCCCAGCGCCAGGCCCAGCGAATCGAGCAGGATCGATTTGCCCGCGCCGGTCTCCCCGGTCAGCGCACCGAGCCCGGCGGAAAAATCGAGGTCGAGCGCCTCGATCAGCACCACGTCGCGAATGGCCAGCCGGATCAGCATCGCGAGACCCTTAGCCTATCGGCGCGCCCATGAGAACAAGATATGAACGCCGATATGCAATCAGGCGCCCTTGGCCTTTTTCTCATGCTTTTCGTGCTTGGCCTTGTGCCCTTTGGCCTCGCCCGCGGTCGGCGCCTTCTTGTTCATCAGGTTGAAGGCACGGGCATACCATTTGGAGCCGGGATAATTGTTGCCGAGCACCGCCGCCGCCTTTTGCGCTTCGGCCGGCACGCCGAGCGCGAGATAGGATTCGGTCAGGCGTTCCAGCGCTTCGGGGACATGCGTGGTGGTCTGGTAGGTGTCGATGACGATGCGGAAGCGGATCACCGCGGCGAGCCATTCGGAGCGGCGCTCGTAGAAGCGGCCAATCTCCATCTCCTTACCGGCGAGATGGTCGTTCACCAGATCGATCTTCAGCCGCGCATCGGCTGCATAGCGGCTGTTCGGATAGCGGCGGACCAGTTCGCCCAGCGCATCCAGCGCCTGCTGGGTGATCTTCTGATCGCGGGTGACGTCGTTGATCTGCTCATAATAGTCGATCGCGATCAGATAATAGCCATAGGCCGCATCGCGGTTGCCCGGGTGGATCGACAGGAAGCGCTGCGACGAGGCGATCGAGCTGTTATAGTCGCGCGCCAGATAATAGCTGTACGCGCTCATCAGTTCGGCGCGGCGCGCCCACACCGAATAGGGATGCTGGCGCTCGACCTCGTCGAACAGCTGCGCCGCGATCTTGTACTGCTTCTTGTCGAGCCGGTCGCGGGCGAGGTTGTAGAGCGTATCCACATCCCGCGCGATGAAGGTGGTGTCGGCCTTCTTCTTGCCCTTGTTGGCGCAGCCGGCGAGCGGTGCGAACACGGAAGCGACGAGCGCGGCGAGGAGGATCGGGCGGGAGGCGAAACGCTGCATGGCGACGATCCTTAGCGGGTCGATCCGGCTGTGGGAAGCGGCCCCGGATGGGGGCCTGAAGAAGAGCCGTCGAAGAGCTCCGAGACATTTCGCCGTCGCACTGAATGCGCTCTTAACGGATCGGTGGCACAAGGCGGACCATGCTGCGCGTGCTCACCCTCTCGACGCTGTTTCCCGACGCGACGCGGCCGAATTTCGGCGTGTTCGTCGAACGGCAGACCCGCGGCCTCGCGGCCCTGCCCGATGTCGAGGTCCGCGTCGTGGCGCCGATCGGCGTGCCGCGCTGGCCGCTGTCGCTGTCGGCACGCTGGGGCGGGCTGGCAGGACTTCCCGAACGCGAGACGTGGCGGGGGCTCGATCTTCATCGGCCGCGCTTCCCGATCGTGCCCGGCGTGGGCTGGCTCAATCCGGGCGCGGTGGCGCGCACGCTGCTGCCGCTGCTGCGCGATATCCGGGCGGATTTCCCGTTCGACGTGATCGACGCGGAGTTTTTCTTCCCCGACGGGCCGGCGGCTGTCCGGCTGGGCGCTGCGCTGGGCGTGCCGGTGTCGATCAAGGCGCGCGGCCATGACATCCATCATTTCGGCCGCGCGCGGCGCACCGGGCCACAGGTTCTGGCGGCGGGGCGGGCGGCCGGCGGGCTGCTGGCGGTAAGCGCGGCGCTGAAGGCCGACATGGTGGCACTGGGCCTGCCCGAAGAGCGGATTCGGGTGCATTATACCGGCGTCGATCTCGATCGCTTCCGGCCGGTGGCGGATCGGGTGGCGGCGAAGGCGGCGCTGGGGGTATCCGGGCCGCTGCTGCTCTCGGTCGGCGCGCTGATCCCGCGCAAGAGCCACGATCTCGCCATCCGCGCGCTGGCGGCGCTGCCCGATACGACGCTGATGATCGCGGGGCAGGGGCCGGAACGCGCCGCGCTGGAGGGGCTGGCAAAGGCTCTCGGCGTCGCCGATCGGGTTCGCCTGCTCGGCGCGCAGCCGCATGAGGCATTGCCGGCGCTGGCCGCCGCCGCCGATGTCGGCGTGCTCGTCTCGACCTCCGAAGGGCTGGCCAATGCGTGGGTCGAATCGCTCGCCTGCGGCACGCCGCTGGTGCTGAGCGACGCCGGCGGCGCGCGCGAGCTGGTCGATCGGCCGGCCGCCGGGCGGATCGTCGCGCGCGATCCAGCGCAGATCGCCGAGGCGGTCGGGGCGCTGCTGGCCTCGCCACCCGATCCGCTGGCGGTGCGGGCGACGGCCGAGCGTTTTACGTGGGAGACCAATGCCGAGGCGCTGCGGACTCATCTGGCGGGGATTGTGGCCCATCACCCCGTCTGACGGGTGGGAGGATTACCGGCCCAGCGGCAGCAAGGCCGCGACGATCTCACGCCCTTCGGCCCGCAGCACGCCCCAGGCGCGGGCCGCGGCCCGGCTGTCCATCAGCTCGATGCCGATGCCCTGTGCCTCCAGCGCGGCGGTGAAGGCGGGCGCAGGGCGGCGCATCGTGCTGCCGGTGCCGAGCAGCAGGAATTCGGGCGCCGGATCACGCATCAGCAAGGTCGGGAAACTGCCGGCATCGAGCGCGTCGAAGGCCGGTGCCTGCCAGCGCTCCGCCGCCTCGGGGGTCAGCAGCGCACCGTCGGGATAGATGTCGCCGTCGATCCGGAAGCCGCCGTCCGCGGTGATTGCCTGGATCGCCGGGCCGGACGCCACCGGATCGGGCGAGAATTTCGCCATCAGACCCGATCCGCCATCAGGGCTTCGGCGCGATGCGCTCGGCGCGGGCGCGCGCGGCCTTCTTCTTGTCGGTCGCATCCGTCATCTGGCGGAAGCGGGACTTGTCGAGGCCGAGCGTGATCAGCAGCGAGGACGAGACGTAGATCGACGAATAGGTGCCGACCACCACGCCCAGCATCATCGCGGCGGTGAAGCCACGCAGCACATGGCCGCCGAACAGCAGCAGCGAGAGCAGCGCCAGCAGGATCGTCAGCGAGGTCATCACGGTGCGCGGCAGCGTCTCGTTGACCGAGAGATCGATCAGCTCGCCCAGCGGCATCTGGCGGTATTTGCGCAGATTCTCGCGGATGCGATCGTCGATCACGATCTTGTCGTTGATCGAATAGCCGATGATGGTGAGCACCGCGGCGACGATGTTGAGATCGAATTCCAGCCGGGTCAGGGCGAAGAAGCCGAGCGTCATCAGCACGTCGTGGAAGATCGAGACGAAGGTGGCGACGCCGAACTGCCATTCGAAGCGGACGATGCCGAACAGCGCGATGCAGAACACCGCCGCGAACACCGCCAGCACGCCCTTCCAGATCAGCTCGCCCGACACCTTGCCGGAGACGGTATCGACCTGATCGAACGGCAGGATGACATGATCGGGCGCGAGCGCCGCCTGCACCTTGCCGACCAGCGCATTGGTCGCGGCCGGATCGGTGGAGTTGGGCAGCGGCAGGCGGATCGACACCGTGTTCTTCGGGCCGAACTGCTGGAGCTGGGCATCGCCGACGCCGAGCGCGTCGATCCGGGTGCGGATGTCGTCGAGCGGGGCGTCGCCGGGGAAGCGGGCCTCGATCGACAGGCCGCCGACGAAATCGACGCCGAAGTTGAGGCCGCGCACGCCGACCAGCACGCCGGCCGCGATGGTGAGCAGGGCGGTGAGCCCGAAGGCCCAGCCGCGCAGCTTCACGAAGCCGATATTGGTGTTGTCGGGGACGATCTTGAGCAGGCGCATGATCCGGCGGCCTTAAATGTTGATCGCTTGCGGGCGCTGGCGACGAAGCCAGAGCGCGACCAGCATGCGCGTGAAGGTGACCGAGGTGAACACCGAGGTGATGATACCGAACAGCAGCACCACGGCGAAGCCCTTGACCGGGCCGGAGCCCAGGATCAGCATGATCAGGCCGGTGATGGCGTGGGTCATGTTGGCCTCGTAGATGGTGCGGCTGGCTTCCTTGTAGCCGAGCTCGACCGACTGGATCACGCCGCGGCCGCGCCGCCGCTCTTCGCGGATGCGCTCGTTGATCAGCACGTTGGCGTCCACCGCGGTGCCGATCGTCAGCACGAAGCCGGCGATGCCGGGCAGCGTCAGCGTCGCGTTGAGCAGCGCCATCAGGCCCAGGATCACGAACACGTTGATGATCACCGCGAGGTTCGCATAGACGCCGAAGCGGCCGTAGGTGATGAACATGAACAGCACCACGGCGATCACCGCGATGGTCGAGGCGATGATGCCAGCATGGATCGAATCGGCGCCGAGGCCGGGGCCGACGGTGCGCTCCTCGACGGTCTTCAGGGCGATCGGCAGAGAGCCGGACTGGAGCGAGATCGCCAGTGCCTGCGCCGATTGCGCGGTGAAGCTGCCATTGATGATCGCGCTGCCGCCGAGGATCGGCGACTGGATCACCGGCGTCGAGAGCACTTGGTTGTCGAGGATGATCGCGAACGGCTTGCCGACATTGGCCTGCGTCGTTTCCGCAAAGGCGCGGGCGCCCTTCGAGTTGAAGCCGATCGCCACCGCCGGCTGGTTGTTCTCGTCATAATCCTGGCGCGCGGTCTTGAGATCGGAGCCGGTCAGGATCGCCTGACGGAACAGCGCCACCGGGCGGCCCTGATAGGGCAGCAGCTGGTCGCCGATCGGCGCCTGGCCGGCGGCGATCTTGGCCGGATCGGCCTGGGTGTCGACCAGCTTGAATTCGAGCTTCGCGGTCTTGCCGATCAGCGCTTTCAGTTCGGTCGGATCCTGCACGCCGGGCACTTCGACCAGGATGCGGTCGCTGCCCTGGCGGGCGATCGTCGGCTCCTTGGTGCCGAGCGCGTCGATGCGCTTGCGCACGATATCCACTGCGCCGGTCATCGCCTGGTCGATGAACTGATCGATGCCGCCCTGGGTCTGGGTCATCACGATGCGGGTCGAATCGACCACGGTGACGTTCCAGTCGCGGGTCCCGCTGGTGCCGACCGGCTGGGTCAGCGTGCGGGCGAGATCGACCGCGGCATCGAGCTTCTGCGAATCGCGGACGAAGAAGCTGATCGCATTATTGGCGGTGGAGATGTCGCCGATCGCGATCGGGCCGGGGGTGGCCTTGCGCATCGCCGTGCGAATCGTGTCCTGCATGTTGGCGAGGCGCGTCTTGGCGACGTCGGCCGTATCCGCTTCCAGCAGGATGTGGCTGCCGCCGGCCAGATCGAGGCCGAGATTGATCTTCGGCGCGAAGCCGAGGCCAAGCTGCTTGGCGGTCGATTCGGGCATCAGGCTCGGCACCGACAGCAGGATACCGATCAGCAATATGCCGATGATCGAGGCGATCTTCCAGCGTGGGAAATCGAGCATGGCCCCCTCGTGTCCCTTATGCGCGATCGTTGGCGATGGTGGCGCCGCGCACGTCGGTGAGCGTGCCCTTGACCACCCGGACGCGCACGGTCGCGGCGATTTCGACCTCGATCTCGTCGTCGGCCACCTTGGTGACCTTGCCGATCAGGCCGCCCGCGGTGACCACGGTGTCGCCCTTCTTGACGGCATCCACCATCGCCTTGTGCTGCTTCAACTTCTGCTGCTGCGGGCGGATGATCAGGAACCACATGATCGCGAAGATCGCGATGAAGGGGACGAGCATCTGGAGAGTCGCGAGGCCCTGCGAGGCGGGCGAGCCGGCGGAAGCGGAGGACGAGAACATGGAGTGCGGTCTAGCCTGGCTGGGGTGCCTTGATGCGGCGGCCCTTGGGTGAAGGGCGGCCGCCTACCACGCGCTGTGCGGTCCATCAAGGCGAACCCCGTTTTGGACGCTTGCCAAGCCCGCCGCCTTCTTCTAGGTGCCGCGGCCTAGGTCGGGGCGTGGCGCAGCCTGGTAGCGCATTAGACTGGGGGTCTAAGGGTCGCAGGTTCGAATCCTGTCGCCCCGACCAGATTAGGAGGGCACCATCAGGCGGTGCCCCGAGAATGAAGCGGCGATCGCCGCGCATGCCGAAAATCTGCCGTTCTGGAATCTACCGCTTCGCGTCATCCTGACGAAAGTCGGGATCCAGAGCCTCGGGCGACGGCGGCTCTGGATCCCGGATCAAGTCCGGAATGACGACCGAGGAGCGGCGGATTCCCGCGAGATATCGGCACTGCCCGCCCGATCAAGGCCGGGCGCCCGCGCGTTGGACGATGTTCTGCCGTGGGACGCTCCCGATGCTACTGCTGCTGCTGCCGGCGGACGGAACGGAGCCTTGCGTTATCCGTATCATCGTTATGGTCCGCGCCTTCTTCCTTGCCCTTGATGATCTGGGAAATCGCCGCGTCCTCGCCATTCTTGGCCGGTCGCTGCTGGTGACGCTGCTGATCTTCGTCGCGCTGGGCGTGGTGCTCGACTTCGCCCTCAGGGGCTTCGATCCTTGCGCCTTGTGGTCGGACGAGGGTGGTTGCCCGCTCGGCGCCGCGGGCAGCGGCTTCGGGGCCGTCCTGCTCACCGCATCGGGGCTGTGGTTGCTGTTCCCGGCGGTCGCGATCGGGGTGATCTCGGCCTATATGGATCGCATCGTCGCCATCGTGGAGGCACGGCGCTATCCAGAGGCGCTGGCCTCGGCGCGGTCGCTCGGCGTCGCGAGGGGCGCCTGGCTGGGGCTGCGATCGAGCGGGCGGGTGCTGCTCTACAATTTGATCGCCTTGCCCTTCTATCTGCTGCTGCTGGTCACCGGGATCGGCACGGTGATCCTGTTCGTCGCGGTCAACGGCGTGGCGTTCGGGCGCGACTTCGGCGAGATGGTCGCCGTGCGCCACCTGGATCGCGCGAGCACGACAACCTGGCTACGCGCCACCCGCGCCGATCGCGCGCTGCTGGGGATGATCGTTACCGGCCTGTTCCTGCTGCCGATCGTCAATCTCGTCGCGCCGGTGCTGGGGGCGGCGATGGCGACGCATCTGTTCCACGTCGATCGCCGCCGGATAACCACTTCTTAACCACATTGCGCGATAAAACCCTATATATTACAGAGGGTTGATTTCGCATGCGTATCGTTTTCCTGCCGCTTCTGCTTCTTCCCATCGCGGCGCCCGCCGTCGCTTTGCCGCTGGTTTCGGCGACCGGGATCACCGTAGGCGTCACCGGAGGCACGCTGGGCGTCGGCCCGGAGGTGACTTACAAGATCAATCCGCTGCTGGGGGTGCGCGCGTCCGCGACCTTCCTGGGCGTGGATGGCCATGGCCATGTCAGTGATTATAAATATGACGGCCACGCCCGGTTGCGGAATTTCGGCGGATCGATCGACCTGCACCCGCTGGCGAACGGCTTCCGCCTTTCGGCCGGCGTGCGTTCGACCAACGATAACCGCATCCGTTTCCACGGCATGGCGCGCACCAACCAGACCTATGGTGGCGTGACCTATACGCCGGACGAGGCCGGCACGCTGAGCGGCGACATCCGCACCCGCTCGGTCTCGCCGATCCTCACGGTCGGCTATGCCCACACGACGCTCTCCGGTTTCATGTTCGGGATCGACGGCGGCGTGATGTTCCATGGCCATCCGCGCGTCGACAATCTCGTCGCGACCGGCGAACTCGGCTCCAATCCCGCCGCGCAGGACGAGCTCGCCCGGCAGGAACAGCGCCTGCGCGATCGCGTCGACAATTATCCTTATTACCCGGTGGCGCAGATCAGCCTGGGCTATCGCTTCTAAGGCCGGCCAAGGGCAGGGGGAGGGTTCAGTTCTCCCCCATCTCCCCGTCGCCCTTATATTTGATCTCCAGGAAGCGCTGCTGAGTGGCCAGCGCCTTGAGATCGCCGTCGGCCAGCCGCGCGTTCATGCGGGCGATCTCCTCGCCGATCGTGCCGAGGCCCTCGAGCAGCTGCTTGTCGGGCGAGGGGCCGCCGTTCAACGGCTGGCGGCGCAGCGCGACCGGCACCTTCTGGTAGCCGCGCACCAGTTCGGGCAGCTCGTCGCCGATCAGCCGACGGACCTCCATCGCCTCCGGCTGCCGGGGATCGAGCGTCGCCAGCTGCGGCGCGATCGCATCGAGATTTTGCGCCAGATAATCGAGCTGGCGCTGGGCCGGCGAGGGCAAGGCCGGGCGCTGCTTCTCCAGCCATTCGCCGGTCTGCGCGGGCAGCAGCTTGAGATCGACGCCGGCCATCCGCTCCGGGGTAGGCTCCGGCGTCTGCGACCACAGGATGATCGCGATCGAGGCCAGCATCATCGCCAGCACCGCCGCGAACACGCCCATCGCGCCGATCGGGGTGACGAAGCCGATCGCGATCGCCACCGCCAGGATCGCGACGCAGGCCAGCACCACCCGCTTGGCGATGCGCCGGAACGCCGCCGCGCGCCGCTCGCGGCGCCGCCGCGCCGCGGCACGGCCCTCGGGCGAGATGCGGCGGAGGAAATCCGCGGCATGTTCGATGATGTCGTCGCTGGTCGCCATCGCTTACTCGATCCGGAACATGTCTTCGCGCGACGATGAGACCTGCGCCTGCGCGGCGCCCTCGGCACGCGCGATGTAGCCGCGGGACTTCTCGACCTCGTCGGTCAGCACGCCGACGGTCTGCTTCATATTGTCGAGCGCCTGGAGCTTGAACGTGTCGATCGCGTCCATCGTCGTGTAGATGTTCTGGAAGGCGCGCTTCAGCGTGTCGATCGGGATGGTCGAGGCGGCGGCCTGCTGGTGGATCACGCCGGTCTGGTTCTTGAGCATCTCGCCGGTCGAATCGATGATGTTGGCGGTGGTGGTGTTGAGCGCGATGATCTGGTCGAGCACCAGCTTCTGGTTGGTCAGCGCCTGCGCCACGGTGACGGCGGTGCGCAGCGCCGCGACCGTGGTGGTGGACGCCCGATCGACGCCCTTCACCAGCTCGACATTGTTCTTCTTGACGAGGTCGAGCGCCAGATAGCCCTGCACCGTCACCGCCATCTGGGTGAGCAGATCCTGGGTGCGCTGGCGCACATAGAAGAGCGCGCTTTCGCGGATCGCCTTGGCCTTGGCCGGATCGGTGGCGTCGAGATCGAGCGCCTTCTGCTCCAGCCGCGTGTCGAGCGTCTTGGCGACGTGGATCATCTGCTCCAGCCGCCCCATCGAGGCCCACAGCCCCTGCCGCTCGACGTCGATCGCGGCATTGTCCTTGAGCAGCTCGTCCTTGCCGCCGGCGAGGTGCTGGAGGATCGTCGAGATATGGTTCTGCGACGATTTGTAGCCGTCGAAATAGTCGCGCATCTTCGAGCCGAACGGGATGATCCCGAACAGCTTCTTGGAGGTGAACAGATTGCCCTTGGTCGAGGGATCGAGATCCTCGATCGTGCGGCGCAGCTCGGCGAGGTTGGTGCCGACGTTCGAATCGCGGTCCATCGCCTTGGTCGGGCGATCGAGGAAGCGGTTGGAATGGCCCGCCGCCTCCATGATCTCGCGGCGGCCCATATTGGTGATCTGATCGACCTGCTTGCCAAACTCCGGCGAATTGCTGTCGGTCGCGACCAGCTGGTCGATGAAGCCATCGACCTTCTCGTCCAGCTTGGTGCGCTGCTTGTCGTCGAGCGGCACCAGCCCGGCGGCCTTTTCGGGCGCGATCGAGGGCACCGGCGCCGGCGGCGTCAATGTGAGCTCGATCGGCGTATCAATCGCGGTCTCGGTCGCCATCCGGTGGTCCTGTCCCTCACTGTTCGCCGGTGAATGTAGGATGGAGGCGCTGTATTGTTCAAGTGATACGCTTAATCCATCCTCCCCTCCCAGGGGAGGTGGCGCGCCGCGAGGCGCGTCGGAGGGGTGTCGACGCCTCCGGCGCGGGATCACCCCTCCACCACCGGCTGTGCCGGCGGTCCCCCTCCCCTTGCAGGGGAGGATGACGGATCAGCCCCGCACCAGGCCCGGCTTGCCCGACGCCAGCGCCCATTTGGACGCGCTCGCCACCGGCGCGTCGCGGCGCGTCACCGTCTCCACCGTGCGATAGTCGCCGACGCAGCCGTCGCGGGTCACTTCGGTCAGCACATAGCCGCGCTGGTCGTTGATCCACCTCACGAAATCATTGTTGGCCAGCATCGCCGCCGAGCGATCGTCGTCGGCATGGTCGCCGTTGGAGGTGATCGAGGTCGAGACGAATTCGCTCGCCACCACCTTGTCGCGCAGCACCAGATCGCTGGCGAAGTTGCGATGCTCGTCGCCGGTGACGACCAGCACATTGCCGTTGGGCGCGTGCGCGAACATCTCCAGCAGCCGCTGCTGCGCGGCCGGATAGCCGCCCCAGCTATCCATATTGTAGACCGGCTGGCTCTCGCCCTTGGCACGCCGGTCGGGAATGGCGACCATCACCTGCTGCGGCACGATGTTCCAGCTGTTGCGGCTGGAGCGGAAGCCCTCCTCCAGCCAGCTCCACTGGGCGGCGTTCAGCATGTCCTGCCCCGGCCGGTGGCGCTCGGCGCAATCCTGCTGGTAATTGTCGCCGCACGGCTGGTCGGAGCGGTAGAGCCGGGTGTTGGGATAATGGAAGCGGGCGAGCGTCCCGTAATCGACGCGGCGGTGGAAATCGACGATGCCGTCGGCGGTGGGCTTGGTGCGCACCGGCATATGCTCGTACCACGCTTGCAGCGCGGCCTTGCGGCGATAGACGAACATGTCCGCCGGATCGCCCTCCTGGTCGATCAGGCCGGCCCAATTATTCTCCACCTCATGATCGTCATAGGTACAGAACCAGCCGCAGGCGACGTGCGCGGCCTGGAGATCGCCGTCCAGCTTGGTGTCGGCATAGCGGACCCGATAATCTTCCAGGCTCATCGGCGTGCCACGCGAATAGCGGCGCACCGGGGTGATCGGCAGGCCGTCGCCGCCGGTCGGCCAGGGATCATGATATTCGTAGATGTAATCGCCATAGTGGAACATGAAGTCCGGCGATTGATGCGCGGCATCGCGATAGGCGGTGTACCAGCCATGCTCGAAATGCTGGCAGCCGACGGCGGCGAAGCGGATCCTGTCGACCTGCGAACCCGGCGCGGGAAGCGTGGTGACGGCGCCGACGCTGCTGTGCAGGCCGCCGCAGGTGAAGCGGTAGAAATAGCGTGTCGCCGGCTGGAGCCGGGCGACATCGACATGCACCGAATGGGCGAGCTCGGGCCAGGCATTCTCCTGGCCCTTGGCGACGATCTGCTTGAACCCCTCGTCGGTCGCGACCTCCCAGTCGACCGCCACCGGCTTCATCGGCATTCCGCCATTGGGCTCGAGCGGCTGCTGGACGAGGCGGGTCCAGATCACGAAGCCGTCGGGCGTCATGTCGCCGGCCGCGACGCCGAGCTGGAACGGGAAGTCGGTGAACCACAGCTGCGCGCGCGCCCTGGTGGTCAGCACGAAGGGGGCGGCGACGAGGCCGCCGAGCAGGGCCCGGCGCGAGGGGGTGATGAGCGTGGTCATGGCGACCGGGGCTAGCCATGGGCGATTGCGGATTTATGGCACGGGCCTGCCCCCTCCCGCACCGGCGCGAGACGGGCTATGCGCAAGGCCGGAAGGATATGGTGCGATGACTGGGGATCGGTGGTGGTTGTTCGCGGCGACGGTGTTCCTGATCTCGGGGACGCCGGGGCCGAACATGCTCCACGTCATGACGCGCTCGGTGCGGTTCGGCTTCGGCCGCTCGATCTGGGCGATGGCGGGCTGCATGAGCGCGGTGCTGATCGCGCTGGCGGCGTCGGCGGCCGGGGTCGGCGCGCTGCTGCTCGCCTCGCCGCGCTGGTTCGATGCGATGCGCTATGCCGGCGCCGCCTATCTGGCGTGGCTGGGCATCAAGGCCTGGCGGGGGGCGGGCAAGGCGGCGGCCGGGCTCGATCCCGAGGTGCCGGTGGCGCCTGGCGTCTCCGCCTTCACGCTTTATCGCGACGCGTTGTTCACCGGCCTCTCCAATCCCAAGCTGATCCTGTTCGCGGCCGCGCTGTTCCCGCAGTTCATCAGCCAGAAGTCCGGCTGGGCGCCGCAGTTCGCGATCCTGGTGGGCACCTTCGTGGTGATCGAGACCGGCTGGTACGTCGCCTATGCGGCGGGCGGGCGCCGGCTGGCCGGCTGGCTCGCCTCGCCGAAGCGCCAGCGCGCCTTCGATCGCGCGACGGGATCGCTGTTCTTCCTGTTCGGCGCCGGGTTGATCGCGGCGCGGGCATAGCGGCGCGGCCGTCTCTTCACCGCCCGGTCTTGTTGCATCGCGGTAGTTGGGCTAAGGGCGCGCGCTGAAACTCCGACAGGATCATAAATCATGGCGCTCCGTAACGTGGCGATCATCGCCCACGTCGATCACGGCAAGACAACCCTCGTGGATCAGCTCTTCCGTCAGTCCGGCACTTTCCGCGACAACCAGCGCGTCGAGGAACGCGCAATGGATTCCAACGACCTCGAGAAGGAGCGCGGGATCACCATTCTCGCCAAGCCGACCTCGGTCGACTGGACGCCCCCGGGCGAGAGCGAGAGCATCCGCATCAACATCGTCGATACCCCCGGCCACGCCGACTTCGGCGGCGAGGTGGAGCGCATCCTCTCGATGGTCGATGGCGTGGTGCTGCTGGTCGATTCGTCGGAAGGCGCGATGCCGCAGACCAAGTTCGTCACCGGCAAGGCGCTGGCGCTCGGCCTGAAGCCGATCGTCGTCGTCAACAAGGTCGATCGCCCGGATGCGCGCATCCAGGAGGTGCTCGACGAGGTGTTCGACCTGTTCGTGTCGCTCGACGCCACCGACGAGCAGCTCGATTTCCCCGTGCTCTACGCGTCCGGCCGCAACGGCTATGCCTCGACCGACATGGACGCGCGCGAAGGCACGCTGATCCCGATGTTCGAGACGATCGTCAGCCACGTGCCGCCGCCCGCGCTCGAGGTCGACGGCGTGCCCTTCACCTTCCTGGTGACCTTGCTCGACCGCGACAACTTCCTCGGCCGCATCCTCACCGGCCGCGTCAATTCGGGCACGGTGAAGCTCAACCAGCCGATCCACGCGCTCGATAATGACGGCAAGATCATCGAGACCGGCCGCGCGTCGAAGATCATGTCGTTCCGCGGCCTCGATCGCGTGCCGGTCGACGAAGCCAAGGCAGGCGACATCATCTCGCTCGCCGGCCTCGCCGTCGCCACCGTGGCGAACACCATCGCCGACACCTCGGTGACCGAGCCGCTGCACGCGCAGCCGATCGATCCGCCGACGCTGTCGATGCGTTTCGCGGTGAACGACTCGCCCTTCGCCGGCCGCGAGGGCAGCAAGGTCACGTCGCGCATGATCCGCGACCGCCTGATGCGCGAAGCCGAATCGAACGTCGCCGTGAAGGTCACCGAGGCTGCCGACAAGGACAGCTTCGAGGTCGCCGGCCGCGGCGAATTGCAGCTCGGCGTGCTGATCGAGACGATGCGCCGCGAGGGCTTCGAGCTCGGCATCAGCCGCCCGCGCGTGCTGTTCGGCGAGGACGAGGACGGCAAGAAGACCGAGCCCTACGAGACCGTCATCATCGACGTGGACGATGAATATTCGGGCACCGTCGTCGAGAAGATGAACATCCGCAAGGCCGAGCTGACCGACATGCGTCCGTCGGTCGGCGGCAAGACCCGCATCACCTTCTCGGCGCCGTCGCGCGGCATGATCGGCTACCATGGCGAGTTCCTGTCCGACACGCGCGGCACCGGCATCATGAACCGCCTGTTCGAGAAGTACGGCCCCCACAAGGGCAAGATCGAGGGCCGCAAGAACGGCGTGCTGATCTCCAACGGCACCGGCGAAGCCAACACCTATGCGCTGGGTCCGCTCGAGGAGCGCGGCATCCTGTTCGTCGGCCAT
This sequence comes from Sphingomonas abietis, assembly GCF_027625475.1. Taxonomy (NCBI): domain Bacteria; kingdom Pseudomonadati; phylum Pseudomonadota; class Alphaproteobacteria; order Sphingomonadales; family Sphingomonadaceae; genus Sphingomonas; species Sphingomonas abietis. Next base: position 4,067,628 of record NZ_CP115174.1, on the reverse strand, counting down.
GGCGAGTCGCTCTACGAGGGCATGATCGTCGGCGAGAACGCCAAGCCGGATGACCTCGAGGTCAACCCGATGAAGACCAAGGCGCTGACCAACTTCCGCGCCTCGGGCGGCAAGGACGACCAGGTCCGCCTGACCCCGCCGAAGCGCGCGACGCTCGAGCAGGCGATCGCCTATATCGACGACGACGAGATGGTCGAGGTCACGCCCAAGTCGATCCGGCTGCGCAAGCGCTTCCTCGATCCGAACGAGCGCAAGCGGATGAAGCGCTCGGCAGGCTGAGCCTTCCGGGCCTCACAGGCTTCCGAACCATGCGGGCCGCGTCCTTCGGGACGCGGCCCGTTTTGTTGGTGGCGGGTGCGGGGGCGTCTGGGGCGGAGCAGGAAAGCCTGTATGGGCTTCCCGCGAGCACGAGCCCCGAGCCACGCCCTACGCCCGTTCGCACTGAGCGCAGTCGAAGTGTCGCTACCGCAGGGCATGGCCTTCGACTGCGCTCAGGCCGAACGGACCTCCGGGATGAAGCCTGGCTGCAAGCGCGCACCACGCCCCAGGCTGCCCGCTCTACTCCCGCAGCGCCGGCGTCAGCGGGGCGATGTCGCCGTCCGAGGGGAGCGGGGACAGTCCGAGCAGGCGCATGACGAAGGGGTAGACGTCGACATTGTCGAACGGCGGCAGGACCGTGCCCGGCCGGATCGACGGGCCGGTGGCAATGAAGGTCGCGTGCATCTCGGGGGCGGCATTGTCATAGCCATGATCGCCCCCGTCCTTGAGGTCCGCGCCATCGGCCGAAATATACCAGCCGACCTGCGCGAGGCAGACGAAGGCGGGCACGCGCGGGTTGTGGCCGTAGGCGAAGCGCGCCGGGATCTGATCCTTGCGCCAGCATTGCATATGGTCCTGCGGCTTCAGCAGCGCGTCGGCCAGTTCCTGTTCCTTGCCGGGTGTAGCGTCCATCTCCGCGACCGGGCCGTGGGTGACAAGGTGGAAGTTGGCGGGCGCGGTGATCGAATCGAGCCTGATCCCGCGATCCACGCTCTTGGCGGCCATGCCATGATCGGACACGATCACGATGTCCGCGTCGACATGCCGCGCCCGCAATCCGTCGACCAGCCGGCCGATCGCCCGATCGACGTCGGCGATGGCCTGCGTGACTTCGGGCGAATCCGGCCCATGCTCATGGCCCTCATGATCGACCTTTTCGAAATAGAGGGTGACGAAGCCCGGCCGGCGGGAAGCCGGCTTGTCCATCCAATGCAGCACGGTATCGACGCGCTCGGCGTTGGGGAGGTTGAAGTCGAAACGCTTCCACAGGCGCGGCCGGACGCCGTGGATCGCCGCCTCGGAACCCGGCCAGAACATCGTGCCGCTGCGGATGCCATGCCGTTCGGCGGTCACCCAGATCGGCTCGCCCTCGTCCCACCAGCGATGGTCGGTCACGGCGGCGTGGTTGCTCATCTGGAATTCCGGCTCCGGCATCGCCGGATCCTCCATCGTGTTGGCGACGATGCCGTGATGATCGGGGCGCAGCCCGGTCACCAGCGTATAATGGTTGGGAAAGGTGATCGAGGGAAAGGAGGGCCGCATGAACGCGGCGCGCGCACCGCCTGCCGCCAGCGCGTTCAGGGTCGGCGTGACGCCGCGATCCAGATAGTCCGGCCGGAATCCGTCGATCGACACCAGGATGACCGGCCGCGCGGGCCGGGGCGCCTGCGTCGTGGCGGCGACCTTGGCCTGGCCTTGATGGGGAACGGCCGCGCATCCGGCGAGCAGGGCGACGGCAAGCGGGCACAAGGCCTTGAACAAACGCAACATGAACTGCCCTTGGCAAAGGGTGAAGTCAGGTCGATGACAAAGCGGGCGATGTTCAGCCGGCCGCCATCTCCAGCAACAGCCGCCATTCCTCGTCGCGCACCGGGGTCACGCTGAGCCGGGACTGGCGGATCATCTCCATCGCGGCCAGCGCCGGTTCGGCCTTGATCGCGGCGAGCGTCACCGGCTTCGCCAGCGGGCGCACCGGCTTCACCGCCACGCTTGCCCACGTCCCGTCGTCGCCATCGGGCTGCCAGGCCCGCGTCACCGCCATGATACCGACGGCCGCCTTCTCGGTGTTGCTGTGGTAGAACAGCGCCTCGTCGCCGACCGCCATCGCCTTCAGGAAATTGCGCGCGGCGTAGTTGCGCACGCCATTCCATTCGGTGCCGCCGTCGCGGACCAGATCCTCCCAGCCATAGGCATCGGGCTCGGAGCGCAGCAGCCAATAGGCCATCAGCCTTCCTCCTTCGCGGGGCGGCGGACCATCAGGTTCATCCGCGCGCTGGCGATCGGCTTCGATCGATCCTCCTGCCAGGCGAACGCCTCGACATTGGCGATGCGGTTGCCGAGCCGCGAGACGATCGCCGCGGCATAGGTGTCGCGCTCGCGCCCGCCGCGCATGAAATCGACGGTGACGTTGATCGGCTTGACGCTGGCGCCCGGCACGTCGGCCAGCGCCGCCATCACGGTGCCGACCGCGGCGATCTCGAGCAGGCCGGCGAGCGCGCCGCCATGGACGAAATGCGGGCGGCCGACGACGGCATCGGTAAAGGGCATGACGAACAGCGGGCCGTCGTCGGTCGCTTCGGCGGTGATGCCGAGGAAGCGGCCATAAGGCGGCAGGACATGGGGGGCGACCATCAGGCCCTGTCCCTCATCATGCTTCGTCCGTCATCATGAAAGTGCCGGTGACATGGGCGATCGGATCGGCCGGATCGCCGTCATGCGCCTGCCCGCGCACGAAGGCGACGCGGCGGGACAGGCGATAGCATTCGCCGCGCCCGATCACTGTCCTGCCGGGCACGGCGCCGCGCAGATAGTCGATCCGCAGGTCCAGCGTCGCCTGCGGGCGGAAGGCGCCGCGCCGGATCCACACCGACATGCTGGTCGCCATGTCCATCAGCGCGATGATCGGGCCGGAGGCGAGCACGCCGGTCTCCTCGTCGCCGATCAGGTCTTCGCGATAATCGAGCGCGAGTTCGGCCCAGTCGGCGCCATGTTCGAGGAAGCGGCAGCCGAGCGCACCATTATGGCCGAAGGTGGCGACCATCCGCGCGGCGGCCGTGACGTCGAAGCCGGATCCGGCGGCGGGTCTGTCCTGTACACTCATGACGGGTTCGATAGCCCGCCTCCGATATGGCGGCAACGGTGGCCGATACCGTTGCGGTGGCGGAAGGGGGCGGGCAGGGTGCGCGCCTGTCCGATGGAGTATCCTATGCGCCGTGCCCTGATCCTGTTGCCGCTGCTGATCGCGGCGGCACCCGCTTCCCAACGCCCCGCGGCCGACTGGAACGCGCGCTTCCTGACGCTGTCCAACGACGAATATCTCTGGCGTCTGGCGGATGCCGGCCAATCGACCGGCGAGGGGCCGGCCGCGATCATGTCGCCGCATCTGCCCGATGTTTCGCCGGCGGCGCAGGCGGTGCGCACCGCGAAATGGGCGGGCGTGCTCAAGCAGCTCGATGCGATCCCGCAAGCCTCGCTCACGCCCGAGAACCGGGTCAATTATGCCGTCTATCGCGGCCAGATCGAGGCGTTGCTCGCCGAACAGCAATTCCGCGAGTGGGAGAAGCCGGTCAATTCGGATTCACCCTTCTGGCAGGTCGGCATCGACGCCAAGCCGCTGCGTTCCGATCAGGAATATCAGAATTACATCGCCCAGATGGGCGAGACGCCGCGCTATTTCGACCAGCAGATCGCCAATATGAAGGCGGGCGAGGCGCGTGGCTTCACCCCGCCCCAGGCGACGATCGTGGGGCGCGACGGTTCGATCGCCTCGGTCGCGGAGGCGAAGAAGGCGGAGGATACCGGCTATTGGGGCCCTTTCGAGACGATGCCCCACAACATCCCCGCCGCCCGCCAGGAGCAGCTGCGCGCGCAGGCGCGGGCGGTGATCATGGCCAAGGTGGTGCCGGCCTACGCCAAGCTGCTCAGCTATTGGAAGGACGATTACTTCCCCCATGCCAATCCGGTGCTGGCGGCCGAGAAGCTGCCCGACGGCAAGGCTTATTACACCAGCAAGATCCGCGAATTCACGACGCTGGACATGACGCCGGACCAGATCCACGCTTATGGCCTGCAACAGGTCGCGTCGATCCATGCCGAGATGCTGGCGGTGATGCAGCAGACCGGCTTCAAGGGCGATTTCCCGGCTTTCCTCCAATATCTCCGCACCGATCCCCAATTCTACGCCAAGACCCCGCAGGCGCTGCTCGATCGCGCGGCGTGGGCGGCCAAGATGTTCGACGGCAAGGCCTCGACCTGGTTCGGCCATCTGCCCCGCCGCCGCTTCGCGATCGTGCCGGTGCCGGCCGATATCGCGCCGACCTATACGTCGGCGCGCGGCGGGAACGGCATCTATCTGGTCAACACCTATGATCTGCCGAGCCGGCCGCTCTACCAGCTGACCGCGCTGACCCTGCACGAGAGCGCGCCGGGCCACGCCTTCCAGATCCCGCTCGCGGCCGAGAACAAGGATCAACCGCGCTATCGCAAGGAGGGCTATATCTCGGCCTATGGCGAGGGCTGGGCGCTCTATTGCGAGCGGCTCGGCGACGAGATGGGGATGTACCAGACGCCCTATGAGAAGTTCGGGATGCTGAGCTTCCAGATGTGGCGCGCATCGCGGCTGGTGGTCGATACCGGCGTCCACCATCTCGGCTGGACGCGCGCGCAGGCCCAGCAATTCCTCCACGACAACACCGCGCTCGCCGATCACGACATCGAGACCGAGGTGGATCGCTACATCTCATGGCCGGGGCAGGCGCTGAGCTATTATCTCGGCGAGATGACGATCCGCAACGATCGCGCACGGGCCGAAAAGGCGCTGGGGGCGAAGTTCAACATCCGCGCCTTCCACGATGCGATGCTGCAGCTGGGATCGGTGCCGATGAGCGTGGTCGATGCGCGCACCGACCAGTTCATCGCGGACGGCGGCAAGGGCCCCTATCCCGACGAGGAATAAGGGCGCCCGACCGCCGTTCGGGAGGGTCCGGCCCGCTGCGAAGCGGGCCGGAATGGTCGGTCAGAACTTGAAGCCGATCGTGCCCTGCACGGTGCGGCGCTGGCCGTACCAGCACCAGCCATATTGGGCGAGGCAGCTGGTCAGATACTTCTTGTCGAACAGGTTGGTGCTGTTGATCCCGACGGTGACGCCGTCGAGCCGCGCATTGGCCTTGCCGAGATCGTAGCGGATCAGCGCGTCGAACAGGGTGACGGCGGGGGTGCGCAGCGCCGTGCCCGACGATCCGGCCGCATAATCGGCCGGCGACTGGTAGAAATCGGCATAGACGCTGTCGACATGGCGGACGTCGCCGCCGACGGTCAGCCCCAACAGCGGGCCGGACTTGGGCGACCAGTCGAGATAGGCGGTGATGCCGCCGCGGCCGACGCCGTCGAGCCCCTGGCCGACCGACTTCGGATCGGCGCTGTTCTCGAGCACCTTCACGCTCTGGCGGCTGAACGCGATCTTGGTGTTGAAGCCATAGGGCAGCGGGGCGCTGGCCTCGATCTCGACGCCGCGCGAGCGCACCTTGCCGGCCTGATAGGCGAGGAAGGTGATCGGGTTGCTCTCGACGACGTTGGTCTGGTCGATGTGGAACCAGGCGCCGGTGACGAGGATGGACGTGCCGGGCACCTGATATTTCAGGCCCGCCTCGATCTGCTTGCCGAAGGAGGGCTTGGCGAGGCCGCCGCCCGCGAGCTGCTGGGCCTGCGGCTCGAACGAGGTCGAGTAGCTGACATAGGGCGCCAGGCCGATCTTGGTGACGTACAGCGCGCCGACCCGGTAGGTGAATTTGTGGTCGTGCTGGAGCGTGGTGGTCGTCACGCCGGCGGTCGTCACGGTCGACTGCGCGCGTGCCCAGTCCTGCCGGCCGCTCACCGTCACGCGCAGATCGCCGACCGAGATCTGGTCCTGCGCATAGACGCCCTGCTGGCGGGTCTGGGTTTCGGCCCGCGAGGGGTCGCCATAGCCGACGCCCGCATAGGTGAGCACCTGATACGGGTTCGCGGGCGTGGCCATCGTGCCGTAGACCGGATCGAACGGATCGATGCTGGTGGCACCGCCGAACGCATAGAGCTCGTTCGAATGCGCGACCTGGCGATCGACCCCCAACAGGATGCTGTGGTGGAGCGGGCCGGTATCGAAGCTGCCGGTCAGCTGGTTGTCGAAGGTCCAGTCGTTGAGCTGCTCGCGCGTGGCGTAGGAGTAGCGGCTATAGTCGGTCGGCGCGGTGCTCGCGGCCGCGCCGCTATAATAGTCGGACTGGGTGCCGCCGGTGTAGACGATGCCCAGGTCGCTCTTCACATATTGATAGCGGCCCGAGGAGCGGAACGCCCAGCCGCTGCCGAAATCATGCTTGAAGATATAGGTGAGGCTGGCCTGCGAGCGGCTGAAATAGTCGCCCGGCTCGCCGCCGTAGAAGTTGGTCGGGATCTTGCCCGCCGGGTTGGTGACCAGCGTGCCCAGCGTCGGCTCGACGCTGTAATTGCCGTTGCGCGGATCGTGCGAATAATTGCCGAGCACCGTGAAGCTGGTCGACGAACCGGAGCCGAGCGTCACCGCGCCGGAGATGGTCTGCCGCGCGCGCGTGCCGTAGGTCTGCTGGGTGTCGGCACCGTTGGCGCTGCCATAGAGGCGCCACAGCACATTCTGCCCGACCCGACCGCCGACATCGGCATCGACCCGATAGAGGCTGTAATTGCCGTAGGTGCCCGAGACGGCACCATAGAAGGCGCGATCGAGCGGCAGCTTGCTCTGCTCGTCGACCAGCCCACCCGGGCCCGACTGGCCATAGAGCGCGCCCGACGGGCCCTTGAGGATCTCGACCCGGTCGAGCCGCGAGACGTCGACCTGCTGCGAGGCATAGCCGCTCGCGCTGGTGAACTCCTTGAGCCCGTCGAGGAAGACCGGCGCATCGAAGCCGCGCAGCGTGAACTGGTCGTAGACCTCGGCGCCGGCACCCCGCGTCTCGGGGGTCACGCCGGCGACGTAGCGCAGCGCCTGGTTGAGATTCTGGAGGCCGAGATCCTTGATCTCGGAGGCGTCGATGACGCTGATCGACTGCGGCGTCTCGAGGATCGGCGCGCTGGTCTTGGTGGCGGCCGACGCGACGGTGGCGGGCTTGTCGCCGGTGACGACGATCTCGCTCGCATCGGGGCCGGCGACGGCCGAGGCATCGGCGGCGGTATCGGCGACAGTGTCGGCAGCATGGGCGGCCGCGAACGGCATCAACAGCGCGGTGGCGGCTCCGGCGAGGAGGGGGGCACGCGCGATCGATCTCAACATGATGTCATCCCTTGGATATCGTATTCGGCGCGTCGCCTATATGGAATGAGAAGCATTCGCAATAGCGTTCTTAGGGCGCGGGCCGGTTAGGGTCGGGGCTGTGGCAATCCTGTCCGATCCGGCCCGATCGAAGTCGGGTGGGCGCCGATCGTGTTCTGCCTTCTCTTGGCCGCATTCCGCCACGAACCCGTCATGAAATCCGGGCACGGGCGTCGGCAGGGCATCCGCCATATCCAAGTGGCGGAGAACTAAAGGGGTAATCAGTGTCCAATCCATCGATCCGCGCGGCCGCGCTTGCGGCCGCCGCGACTTGCGCGTTCGCCTTGATATCTTCCGCTCATGCCCAGGATAGCGCGCCGGCCGATGCCGCCGGCGCCTCCAGTGCGCAGCTCGGAGAGATCGTCGTCACCGCCGAGCGCCGCTCGGAAAATCTCCAGAAGGTGCCGATCTCGGTCGGCGTCATCAGCGGCGCGGGCCTGCGCGATTTCCAGGCGGGCGGCGACGACACCTTGCTGTCGCTTTCGGGCCGGGTGCCGAGCCTCTACGTCGAATCGACGACCGGCCGCATCTTCCCGCGCTTCTACATCCGCGGCCTCGGCAACATCGATTTCTATCTCGGCGCCTCGCAGCCGGTGTCGATCATCCAGGACGATGTCGTCCTCGAGCATGTCGTGCTGAAGTCGAACCCGGCGTTCGACATCCAGCAGGTCGAGGTGCTGCGCGGCCCGCAGGGCTCGCTGTTCGGCCGCAACACCACCGCCGGCATCATCAAGTTCGACACGATGAAGCCGACCCAGGATTTCGAAGGCCGCGCCAGCGCGACCTATGGCAGCTACAACACGGTGAACATCGATGCCGGCGTCGGCGGCCCGATCATCGCCGACAAGCTCGCCTTCCGCGTGTCCGCGCTCTACCAGCATCGCGACAATTGGGTGGACAACACGTACACCGGCACGTCGCTGGACGGCACCCGCACCAACCGCAAGGACGCGCTCGGCGGCTTCGACGAGCGGGACGTTCGCCTCCAGTTCCTGCTGACGCCGACCGACAATCTCTCGATCCTGGCCTCGGGCCATGCCCGCGATTATGCCGGCACCTCGACGATCTTCTACCGCCAGTCGATCGTGAAGGGGACCAACGCCGTGCCCGCCGACTTCGATCGCAGCAAGGTCGCGCTCGACGAGGGCGACGGCAACCCGCAGCATTATTGGACCTATGGCGGCTCGCTCAACGTCGCCAATGATTTCGGCGGCGTGAAGCTGACCTCGATCACCGCCTATGAGACCAGCCACGGCTATAGCCGGGGCGACACCGATGGCGGCGCGGCCAGCGACTATCCGGTCGGCGGCGCGCCCAACGGCTATGGCGAGTCGCAGGGCCGGCTGCGCAGCCTCGGCCAGCTGACCGAGGAGGTCCGCCTCGCCAGCGACAATGACGGTCGCCTGAAATGGCAGGTCGGCGGCATCTATTTCGACTCGCGCGACCATACCGAGTTCGATCAGCGCGCCTATTTCCTGAACGGTGCCCTGCACAACCCGAACAACTGGGTGCTGCTGCACGACGTCAACACCTCATGGGGCATCTTCGGCCAGGCCAGCTACAAGCTGACCGACCGGCTGACGATCACCGGCGGCGTGCGCGAGACCAACGACACCAAGAAGACGCGGCTGCTCAAGACCGCCAATTCGATCGCCAACGTCTCGACCTACAAGGGCCGCACCTATGTGCGCCTGTCCGACACCAAGCCGAGCTGGGACGTCAGCGCGCTCTACGAGATCACGCCCAATGTCAGCCTCTACGGCCGCATCGCGCGCGGCTTCCGCGGGCCGACCATCCAGGGCCGGTCGGCGGTGTTCAATTCCGACTTCACCACCGCGAACTCGGAAACCAACACCTCCTACGAGGGCGGCATCAAGTCGAGCTTCTTCGACAACCGCCTGCGCCTGAACGTCACCGGCTTCACCTATGTGGTGAAGGACATCCAGCTCAACGGCAATGACGAGAATGGCAATGGCGTGCTGTTCAACGCCGACAAGGCCAAGGCTTACGGCATGGAGGCCGAGGCGGAAGTGCGCCCGGTTCGCAACCTGACGCTGACCGCCGGGCTCAGCCTGCTCCACACCGAGATCGACGACAAGAATGTCTATGCGCAGGTCTGCGCGCTCAACGGCGTGGTGGTCTGCACCGTCGAGAATCCGACGGTGAAGGTCGGCTCGAACGTGTTCGCGCAGATCAACGGCAATCCGCTGCCGAATGCGCCGAAATATAATGTCGACCTGACCGCGCGCTACGACCTGCCGATCGGCCCCGGCAAGGCGTTCGTCGCGACCGACTGGAACATCCAGGGCTACACCAGCTATGTCGCCTACAAGGCCAAGGAATTCTCCTCGAGCGGCAATTTCGAAGGCGGCCTCAAGGTCGGCTACCAGCTCAAGGATTATGAGCTGGCGGTGTTCGCCCGTAACATCACCAACGAGAAGAACCTCAAGGGCGTGATCGATAACTATATGGCGGGCGTCTACAACGATCCCCGCATCATCGGCGTCTCGCTCAGCGCCAAGCTGCGCTGATCGGCGGGGAGGGCGGCGCTGGATGGCGTCGCCCTTCGTCTCTTCGTTCATGCCTTGCGCGTATCAGCATCGGGCGTCGCCAACGGACTGAGCGGGCCTTCGTCCCCGTCCGTCATGCTGAACCTGTTTCAGCATCCCGCCTCGGCAGGCGCGTAACGCCAAGAGGTGCGGGGATCCTGAAACGAGTTCAGGATGACGATCATTGGAGATCGCCGACCCGGATCACCGCATCGACACGCCGAGTTTTTTCTCCATCTCTTCCAGCGGCACGCCCTTGGTCTCGGGGAAATAGACCAGCACCACCACGAACTGCACCGCCATCATCACCGCGAAGAACAGGAAGGGCAGGCTCGCCGACATCGCCGCCACGGTGGGGAAGATCGCCGCGATCACCGCGTTCAGGCCCCAATGGGTGGAGGCGCCGATCGCGCTGCCGCGGCCGCGCACCGGCGTCGGGAACACCTCGCTGATATAGACCCAGATCACCGCGCCGGTGCTCGGCGCGAAGAAGGCGATGAAGCCGATCAGCGCGTAGAGCACCAGGGGCTTGGGCAGGATGCCGCCCATCGCCAGCCCGGCGACCGCGAGGCACGCCGCCATGCCCACCGATCCGATCAGCAGCAGCGTCTTGCGGCCGAGCCGGTCGATCAGCAGCATACCGAGCGCGGTGAAGGCGGCGTTGACGACGCCGATGATGATCGCCTGCATATCCGGCGAGAGCGCGCCGCCGGCCGCCGTGAAGATGTCGTTGAGATAGTAAAGCAGCGCGTTGATGCCCGACAGCTGGTTGAAGCCGGCCACCATCACCGCCAGCATGATCGGCTTGGCGTGGCGCGACCAGGACAGCTTTTCGCCGCCAGTCTGTTCGCCGCCGCGCTGGTGGTCGCTCGCGAAGCTGTCGCGGAATTCGCCGATCTCGCGCTCGACCTGCGCGGGTTTCATGCCGATCTGCGCGAGCGACTGCTTCGCCTGCGCCTCCTCGCCGCGGCCGACCAGCCAGCGCGGGCTGTTGGGGATGCGGAACAGCAGCAGCATGAACACCAGGGCGGGCACCGCGGCGACACCGAATTTCCAGCGCCACTCGTCCGCGCCGAGATGCAGCGAGGCGATGATCGCGTTCGAGATATAGGCGAGCAGGATGCCGAAGATGACGTTGAACTGGAACGCGGCGACGAGTCCGCCGCGCTTCGACGGCGGCGCGATCTCCGAGATATAGACCGGCGCCAGCACCGACGAGCCGCCGACCGCGAGGCCCGCGATGACGCGGAACGCCATCAGCGAACCCCAGCTCCAGGCGAAGGCGCAGCCGAGGCCGGCGACCACATAGAAGAGCGCGAGCACGCGCAGCGTGTCGCGGCTGCCGAAGCGATCGCCGGGGATGCCGGCGAACAGCGCGCCGACCAAGGTGCCCCACAGCGCGGAGGAGACGGTGATGCCGAGCCAGGTCGGATCGAGATGATATTGCTTGGTCAGCGCATCGGTGGTGCCGGAGATCACGGCGGTGTCGAAGCCGAACAGCAGACCGGCCAATGCGGCGGTGACGATACAGGCGAGCAACGCCGGATTGAGGAGCGATGGTTCCGTCCCCGGACTGCCACTTGCCGTGTCCGCCATCATAGACTCTCCCGATTATTGTTCCTGTTGAACGCCGCTTATGGCTCAAAGTGCCCTGGAAGCGTTTCATGGAGAAACTGGGCCAAGAAAAGCGAAAGAGGAAGCATGTATCTCGGCATCGATATCGGCACGTCCGGGGTGAAGGCACTGCTGCTGGGCGAGGATGGCGCGATTGCCGGGCAGGCGGTGGCGCCGCTCACCGTCTCGCGGCCGCATCCGCTCTGGTCCGAACAGGCGCCGGCGGATTGGTGGCGGGCGGTCGAGCAGGCGGTCGCTGATCTTGATGCGGGGCTGCGCCGGAAGGTGCGCGGCATCGGCCTGTCGGGGCAGATGCACGGCGCGGTGGCGCTGGGCGCGGACGACGGGGTGCTGCGCCCGGCGATCCTGTGGAATGACGGGCGCTCGCAGCCGCAATGCGCCGAACTGACGCGGATCGAGCCGCGCACGCCGCAGATCACCGGCAATGCCGTGCTGGCGGGCTTCACCGCACCGAAGCTGCTGTGGCTGCGCGAGAACGAACCCGATCTGTTCGCCGCGATCCGCACCCTGCTGCTGCCCAAGGACTGGGTGCGCCTGCGGATGACCGGCGAGAAGATCTCCGACATGTCGGATGCGAGCGGCACGCTGTGGCTGGACGTGGCCAAGCGGCGCTGGTCGCCGGCAATGCTGGCCGCGTGCGGGCTGGACGAGGCAATGATGCCGGCGCTGTGCGAGGGCAGCGCGGCCTCCGCGACGCTGTCGGCCGAGGTCGCGGCGCGCTGGGGGATGGAACCGGTGCCGGTCGCCGGTGGCGGCGGCGACAATGCGGCCGGCGCGGTCGGCCTCGGCGTGGTCGATCCGGGGCAGACCTTCCTGTCGCTCGGCACCTCGGGCGTGATCTTCACCGTCACCGAGGGCTTCCGGCCCGATCCCGATGCCGCCGTCCACGCCTTCGCCCATGCCGTGCCCGATCGCTGGCATCGCATGTCGGTAATGCTCTCGGCCGCATCCTGCCTCGACTGGGGGGTGGCGCTGACCGGGCTGCGCGACGTGCCGGCTTTGCTGGAGCTGTCCCTGAAGGCCGACGAGCGATCGGACCTGCTGTTCCTCCCCTATCTGTCCGGCGAGCGGACCCCGCATGCCAATCCGGCGGCGCAGGGGGTGTTCTTCGGGCTGACCGGCGCCACCGGCCAGGCCGAGCTGGCGCGCGCGGTACTGGAGGGCGTCGCGATGGGGCTGCGCGACGGCCTCGATGCGCTGACCGACGCGACCACGCCGATCGAGGAGATCAGCATGGCCGGCGGCGGATCGCGCTCGGATGCGTGGGGGCGGGTGATCGCCGCCGCGCTCGAACGGCCGCTGCTGTGGCGGGAGGGTGGCGACATCGGCCCGGCGCTGGGTGCGGCGCGCCTCGGCCGGCTGGCGGCGGGCGACGGCGGCATCGCCGAGGTCTGCACGCCGCCGGCGATGACGGCGCGGGTCGATCCCGATCCGGCGCTGGTCGAGCGGATGCGCGAGAAGCAGGGGCGCTTCCGGGCACTCTATGCGGCGGTCGATGGACTGTGGCCGGGCGTCGCCTGAACGGGCGAGCCTGACATCTGGCGGTGGCGCGGTCCTTTGGCTAGAGCGGCGCCATGACTCAGCGTATCACGATCCGCCGCCCCGACGACTGGCATGTCCACCTGCGCGACGGCGACATACTGCATGCGGTGGCGGGCTTCACCGCGCGCCAGTTCGCCCGCGCGATCGTGATGCCCAACCTCACCCCGCCGGTCACCAGCATCGCCGCCGCCGAGGCCTATCGCGGCCGTATCATGGACGCGCTGCCGGCCGACAGCGGCTTCACCCCGCTGATGACCTGCTACCTCACCGACGGCGCCGACGCCGCCGAGATCGCGCGCGGCTATGCAAGCGGCGCCTTCGCCGCCTGCAAGCTCTACCCGGCGCACGCCACCACCAATTCCGCCCATGGCGTCACCGACATCCGCAAGCTGACCGACGTGCTGGAGACGATGCAGCGGATCGGGATGCCGCTGCTGATCCATGGCGAGGTGACCGATCGCCATGTCGACATCTTTGATCGCGAGGCGGTGTTCATCGAGACCATCCTGGCGCCGCTGGTGCGCGACTATCCCGCGCTCAAGATCGTGCTGGAGCATATCACCACCGCCGAAGCCGCCGATTTCGTGATGGGCGCCGGCCCGCAGATCGCCGCGACCGTCACCCCGCAGCACATGATCATCAACCGCAACGCGATCTTCGACGGCGGCATCCGGCCGCACGCTTATTGCCTGCCCGTCGCCAAGCGCGAGCAGCACCGCCTCGCCGTGCGCCGCGCGGTGGTGTCGGGCTCGCCGAAATTCTTCCTGGGTACGGACAGCGCGCCGCACGGCGTCGGCCGCAAGGAGGCCGCCTGCGGCTGCGCCGGCATCTTCAACGCGCCCTATGCGCTCGAAAGCTATGCGCAGGTGTTCGACGAGGATGGCGCGCTCGATCGGCTGGAGGGCTTCGCCTCGGAGCATGGCCCGCGCTTCTACGGCCTGCCGCTGAACGAGGGCACCGTCACGCTGGAGCGCAGCGGCACCGCCGTGCCCGACCTGATCGGCGAAGGTGCTACGGCGGTGGTGCCCTTCCATGCCGGCGAGACGCTGGCGTGGCGGGTCGTGGACTGAACCGCCCGGGGCGAAAACATCGCGCGTTTCATCGGAGCCGTTCGTGCCGAGCGTAGTCGAGGTACGCGCTGCACACGCCATGCTGGCATCCTGTCCCTCGACTGCGCTCGGGACGAACGGAACATGGCTATACCGACGCGCTAGATCAGGATCTCGAACTGGGCGCCGCCGTCCGCGCCGCGGGTGACGTCGATCGATCCGTGGTGGAGCAGCACCACCTGCCGGGCGAAGCTCAATCCGACGCCGGTCCCCGATCGCTTGGTGGTGAAGAAGGGCAGGAAGATGTCCTTGGCCAGCTTGTCGTCGATGCCGGGGCCATTGTCGGCGATGACGATCCGTGTCCGCCGCTGGACGGTCTGGCCGATCATGGCCTGGACGCGCGGCGTCGGCGCGTGCGCGCTGGCCTCCGCGCCGTTCTTGAGCAGGTTGAGCACGACCTGCGCGAGCAGGTCGATGTCGGCGTGCAGCTCCAGCGTCTCGGGCTGGACGGAGAGCGCGATCGCCACGCCTGAGGCCTGCGGCATCGCCGCGAACAGCCGGCCCAGCTGATCGAGCCACGGCTTCGCCGCGAAGCGCGTCATCGTCAGCGCCGGCGCGGTGCTGAACTCGCGATAGGAATCGACGAAGTGGGAAATGCCCTGCGCGCGCTTGGCCAGCGCCTCCACCGCCATGCGGGCATCGCCGATCGCCGGATCGTCGCCGCGATCGGCGGCGACCATCAGCCCCGCCGCGGTCGCCGCGAGCGAGGTCACCGGGGTGATCGAGTTCATGATCTCGTGGGTCAGCACGCGGACCAGATCGGATTGGGTGGCGATCTCGGCGGCGTCGAGTTCGCCCTGGATGATCTGCACCGAGACGATGCGCCAGTGCTCGTCGCCGCGATCGAAGCCGGTGCAGGCAAGGGTCGTGCGCTCGTTGAGCTCGCCCACCCGGATGCGACACATTCGCCGCTCGCCGGGCACGATCGCGTCGAGCGCAGCCGGGACGCCCGCGCCATAGCGATCGAACTCCGCCGTCCGCCGGCCGTCGCCGCCGCCGAACAGCCGCCGCGCCGCCTTGTTGGCGAGCCGCACCGTGCCCGCCGGGTCGATGGTCAGCAGCGGCGTCGGCGCTTCGTCCGCCAGCGCGGCCGAGAAGCGGTTCTCGGTGGCATCGGCGGCGCGGTCCTGCCGCAGCCGGCGCAAGGCCTGATCGAGCGCGGTGCCGAGCTCGTCGAAGCCGGTGCCCTGGCCGAGCGTGCGGAAGGTCTGGGCGAGATCGCCATGCTCCAGCGCCGAGACGAAGCGGGCGATGGCGATGTTGGTCCGCTGCGTCTGGCGCCATAGCTGCCAGAGCAGGATCGCGGCGCCGAGCGCGAGCAGGATCTTGGTGGCGGCGAAGCCCGGTTGCGGCAGCAGCCACGCGAGCAGCAGCACGACCGCCGTCAGCATCGCCAGATAGCCGCCGACGACGACGACGAAGCGGCCGCTAGAGCGCATATTTCTCCATGCGCCGATAGAGCGTCCCGCGCGTCAGGCCCAGTTCGGCGGCGGCGTTGGAGATGTTGTAGCCATGCTTCTTGAGCGCGCGCTCGATCAGGTCGCGTTCGGCACGTTCGAGATTGAGGTCGCCGTCGCCGATGCCGGCCGATGCGGCCGGCGCCAGACGGGGCTTGTCCACGCTGGCCGCGCGCGGCAGCGGGAAGTCGGCGATGGTGAGCGCCGGCCCTTCGGCGAGAATCACGGCGCGCTCGGCGGCATGGCGCAGCGCGCGGACATTGCCCGGCCAGTCATAGGCGACCAGCTCCGCCATCACCGCAGCGGGAATCGCGCGCGCGGGCTTGTCATATTTGCGGGCATAATCGTGCAGGAAATGGGCGAGCAGCAGCGGGATATCCTCGCGCCGTTCGCGCAGCGGCGGCAGCATGATCTCGACGGTGTTGAGCCGGAACAGCAGATCCTGCCGGAAGCGCGCTTCGTCGGACAGCTGCTCGGCGGAGAGGTTGGTGGCGGAGATGATCCGCACGTCGATCGGCACGGCGCGGTTGGCGCCGACCGGGGTGACGTGGCGCTGCTCCAGCGCGGTCAGCAATTTGGGCTGGAGATGGAGCGGCAGATTGCCCACTTCATCGAGGAACAGGGTGCCGCCGTCGGCAGCCTGGAGGCGACCGACGCGATCGCCCCGCGCATCGGTGAAGGCGCCCTTCACATGGCCGAACAGCTCCGAATCGAACAGGCTCTCGGCGACCGCGCCGAGATCGACCGACAGCATGATCCCGCCGGCGCGGCGCGACTGGCGATGCAGTTCGCGCGCGACCAGCTCCTTGCCGGTGCCGTTCTCGCCGAGGATCAGGACATTGGCGTCGGTCGGCGCGGCGCGCTCGATCAGCGAATGGACGCGCGCCATCGCTGGCGACGAGCCGAGCAACGGACTGGACGGGGCAGGGGTGGCGATCGCCCGCGCCTTGGCCTTCCCGGTTCCGGCCTCGCCCCCCGTTTCACCCGCCGTTTCCCGGCGCGAGCGGCGCAGCGCGGCGGCGGTGCGGACGGTGGCGAGCAGCCGCTCGTTCGACCAGGGCTTGGTGACGAAATCGGTCGCGCCGCGCTTCATCGCCTCGACCGCGACCTGCACCCCGCCATGCGCGGTGATCAGCACGATCGCGGCATCGGGATCGAGCGCCAGCATCTTGCCGAGCCAGGCGAAGCCTTCCGCGCCGTCGGTGGCGCCGCGCGCGAAATTGGCGTCGAGCAGGATCACGTCGGGCGCGCGCGACCGGATCGTCTCCAGCCCGTCCTGCGGCGACGTCGTGGTGGCGACGTCGGCGAACAGCTGGCGCATGACCAGGCTGGCGGCGAAGAGGATGTCCTCGTCGTCGTCGATGACCAGGCACAGCTCATAGGGTTTGGCGCGCTGCATTCCGAACTCTCTCCCGCAAGATCCCGCCTCCCCGCAATCAAATTCCGTGCCAATGTCCGTGTGCGGACGTCCCGCTGTCCGCCAGCGGACAGTCGGCGCTGCCCGATCGTGTCCACCGGGGTGCAGACGGTTTGCGGAATGGCGGATTTCCGGCATTTTCCGAAGTTGGCACGCAGCCTGCATAGTTCTCTTCGATACCGGCACCCCGCCGGACAGGAAGAAAGGACGAAATCATGCGTACCTTCTGGACCAACACCGTTTCCGCCGCCGCCAGCGTCATCCTCACCGCCGGCATCGTCGCCTTCGCCACGCCGGGCACGGCCAATGCCGCCGTCGTCGCCGCGCCCCAGATCAGGCTGTCGGTCGATCCGGCGGCCGCCACCGATGCCGCCAGCCGCGCCCTGCTCGAGCGCCGCATCCATAGCGCCGCCTCGCAGGTCTGCGATACGAGGCAGAGCCAGGAGTGGATCGCGGAAGCGCAGTGCCGCGCCCAGGCGATCGCGCAGGCCGATCGCGATGTCGCCGTGCAACTCTCGATGCTGGTGAACCCGGCCGTCCAGCTGGCGTCGAATTGAGGCCGATCGCCGGTCCACTGTCCACCAGCGGACACAGGGTGTCCGCCAGCGGACAGTGGGCCGGCTTCTGCCCCGATCTTTCCCTGCCTTTGCCGGCCGCCGGTGCGAAGCCGGCGCTGCCCAGCCAACAGGATATTCATGTCGACCTCTGATGCGAACGAAACGCCCGCGATCAGCGGGGCCGCGATGGACCGCCGTGTCGAGAAGCCCCGGCGCAGCCGGCACTGGCGCCCGATCGCCATCGTCGCGGCGGTGATCGTGGCGGCCCTCGCGCTGTGGTGGCTGATCCCGGCCAGCGGATCGACCGATATCGCATCCGCCGATATCGAGAGCGGCGCCGTCTCGCGCGCGCCGTTCGCCGATTATCTGCCGGTGCGCGCCACGGTCGCGCCGGCGGTGACGACCTTCGTCGGCGTGCTGTCCGGCGGGCAGGTCGAGAAATTGCTGGTCCAGGATGGGTCGATGGTCGGCGCGGGGCAGCCGTTGGCGACGCTCGCCAACCCGACCCTCAAGCTCGACGTGCTGACCCGCGAGGCGACCATCGCCAGCCAGCTCGGCAGCGTGTCGGGCGACGATCTCACGCTCCAGCGCAGCCGGCTCGATCGCGCGACACAGACCGCGTCGGCCAATTATGATTATATCAAGGCCAAGCGCGACCTGTCGGTGCAGCAGCAGCTCCACGATCAGGGCTTCGTCTCCGATGCCGGCGTCGCCAGCTACAGCGAGGCGGCCGACTATCAGCAGAAGCGGCTCGCCCAGCTCAAGGCCGGCGAATCCTCCGAAAACGGCATTGCGAGCACCCAGGCGGGGCGGCTCGCCGATACCCGTGCGCGGCTGTCGGGCAATCTCGCCGCGGTGCAGGCCAGCCTCGATGCGCTGGTGGTGCGCGCGCCGGTCGCCGGGCGGCTCACCAATTTCACCATCCAGCCGGGGCAGACGCTGAAACCGGGCGATCCCGCCGGCCAGGTCGACTCGGAGGGCTCGTGGAAGCTCGTCGCCGATGTCGACGAATATTATCTCGGCCGCGTCGCGGTCGGCCAGCAGGCGCGCGGCGACGGCGAGGTCCGGCTGGTCGTCACCAAGGTGCTGCCCGCCGTCACCGATGGCCGCTTCCGCATCGAGCTCGGTTTCCAGGGCAAGGCGCCGGATGGACTCAACCGCGGCCAGACGATGGACGTCCGCGTGACGCTCGGCGCGACGCAGAGCGCGCTGGTCGCCCCGGTCGGCGGCTGGCTCGACAGCGGCGGCGGCACTTCGGCCTTCGTCCTCGACGCGTCCGGCCGCCATGCCGCCCGGCGCGCGATCAAGGTCGGCCGTCGCAACGCGGAGCAGGCGGAAATCCTCTCCGGCCTCGCCCCCGGCGACCGCATCGTCACCTCCAACACCGCCGCCATCAAGGGCGACACGCTCAACATCCGCTGAAGGACATCCCGATGATCCGTCCCCTGATCAAACTTGCCTCCATCCAGCGCCGCTACGCCTCCGACGAGGTCGAGACGACGGCGCTCGCCGACATCAACCTGGATGTCGCCGCCGGCGAAT
Source organism: Sphingomonas abietis (assembly GCF_027625475.1). Taxonomy (NCBI): domain Bacteria; kingdom Pseudomonadati; phylum Pseudomonadota; class Alphaproteobacteria; order Sphingomonadales; family Sphingomonadaceae; genus Sphingomonas; species Sphingomonas abietis. The sequence continues at coordinate 4,048,463 of NZ_CP115174.1, read as the reverse complement.
TCCTCGCCATCATGGGGCCGTCCGGCTGCGGCAAATCGACCCTGCTCAACATATTGGGCACGGTCGATCGGCCGAGTTCCGGGGAATATCTGTTCGGCGATCGCGATCTCGCCAAGCTGGACGAGGCGGCGCTGGCGAAGATGCGCGGCGAGACGCTGGGCTTCGTGTTCCAGAGCTTCAACCTGATCGACGAGCTGACCATCCAGGAGAATGTCGAGTTGGGCCTCGCCTATCGCAAGGTCGCATCGGGGGACCGGCGCGAGCGGGTGGCGGCGGCGATGGACCGGGTCGGCATCTCGCACCGCGCGCGCCATTTCCCGCACCAGCTCTCCGGCGGCCAGCAGCAGCGCGCGGCGATCGCCCGCGCGATCGTCGGCGCGCCGAAGCTGATCCTCGCCGACGAGCCGACCGGCAATCTCGATACCGAAAATGGCGCGCAGGTGATGGACATCCTGACCAGCCTGAACGCCGATGGCGCAACCATCGTGATGGTGACGCACTCGCCCAGCCACGCCGACATCGCGCGCCGCCGCATCGACATGCTCGACGGGCGCATCGTCTCGTCCGTCGCCCGCGCGATCTGAGGAAGACCCGCCCATGAACCGCTTCGCGCTGATCGGCTTCTACCGATCCCTCGTCCGCCACAAGCTCTACGCCGCGCTCAATATCGGCGGGCTGGCAGTCGGCATTGCCGTGTTCCTCGTGCTCGGCCTCTATGTCCGCTTCGAGACCAGCTACGAGACATGGCTGCCGAACCATGGCCAGATCTATCTCGTTCGTTCCCAGCTGGACAGTTTCGCGGGCGACAACCGCCTGAGCGAGAACGGCCCGGTCGCTTTCTGGACGGCGGTATCGAAGGATCTTCCCGGCACCATCGGCACGCGAATCTATGATGCCGATGCCACGGTCGTGAAGAACGGCCTTGGCATTCGCGAGAATCTGGGGCTGGTCGATCCCGATTTCAGCAAGGTGCTGGCGGTGCCGATGGTGTCGGGCACGCTGGATCATGCCTTTGACGATCCGACAGGGATCGTGCTGACCCAAACGGCGGCCAACAAATATTTTCCGGGTGGCGACGCGATCGGCAAGACGCTGCCGGTGAGCACAGAGGGCAAGGTGAAGCTCTACCGCGTTACGGCGATCGCGCACGATCTGCCTGCTAACACCGATCTCCATTTCGATATGTTGGCCCGGCTGGTGATCGATCAGAACCCGGCCTCTCCGGACTATAAATCCAGCCATCAGTGGAATTATTTCAATCCCTGGACCTATGTCCGCCTGCCAGATGCCGCTGCGGCGCGCCGGTTCCAGGGGCAATTGGGCCAGGTGGCGGCCCGCCATGCGCAAAGCGAGACCGCCGACGATCAGGGCATCAAGGTCAGTTTCCAGATCGAGCCGATCACCGATGTCCATTTCAACGCCAAGGGCCGCAAGCTGTCGGATGCCACTTTGGGTCTGGTCGGCCTGCTGACCCTGCTGATCGCGATCGTCAACTACGTCAATCTGGCGACGGCGCGGGCCGGGCTGCGCGCACGCGAAGTGGCGATGCGCAAGGTGCTGGGCGCCGATCGCGGCACGCTCGCCCGCCATTATGTCGGCGAGGCCGTCGCCACCACGGCACTGGCCGGCCTGCTGGGCCTCGCGCTCTCCGAGATCGGCCTGCCGCTGATCAATGCGGCGGCCGGTATATCGCTGAAGCTGGAATATTTCGGTGCCGACGGCGTGTTGTTGCCGCTGGTGGTGCTGGTCATTCTCGTCGGTTTCATCGCGGGCCTTTATCCGGCGATCGTGCTGGCGCGTTTTCCGGCCGCCGCCGTGCTCGCCTCCTCGCGATCGCCTGGTGGCGGTCGTGCCGGCACACGGGTGCGGGAAGGACTGGTCGTCGCCCAGTTCGCCATCGCCATTGCCTTCGTGATCGGCACGATGGTGCTCTACGCGCAGACCCGCCATGTCCGCGGGGCCGATGTCGGCTATCAGCGGGAAGGGCTGATGCTCGTCCCGTCGCTCGGCAATTCGAGCCTGAACAACGCCCAGCGCGATGCCATCATCCATCGTTTCGCGGGCCTGCCCGGCGTCTCCGCCGTGTCGGTCGGCAATAATGCGCCGGGGCCGGGTTCCTTCCGCTCGGAAACCCAGATCAAGGTGCCGGGCGTCGAGGGCAAGGGCGCGTCGCTCCGCTTCTTCCAGACGACGCCGGGCTTTTTCGATGTGATCGGCGCGCATCTGCTCGCCGGCCGGCTGTTCAGCCTCGATCATCCGGCGGACATCAATCCCGATATCGGCAATGATTTCGTCAAGCCGTACAACATCGTGATCAATCGCAAGGCGCTGACCGCGCTTCACATCCCGTCGCCGCAAGCCGCGATCGGCCGCACCTTCGTCACGCCGACCAGCCCGACCCGGACGATCGTGGGGGTGATCGACGACATGCGCTTCGATGACCCGCGCAATCCGATCGCCCCGACCATGTACGAGTTCGTGCCGCGCGATCCGGACTCCGCCATCGCGATGCTGCGCTTCGTCGGCGATCCCAAGGCGATCACCGAGGCGGCGCAGGCGGCGTGGCGCGCCGAGGCACCCGAAGTGCCGTTCCAGGCCAAGACCGCCGAGCAGAACCTCGCCACCTATTACCGGCAGGACGATCACGCGACCAACCTCTTCACCATCGGTGCGGTGCTGGCGGTGGCGATCGGCTGCGTCGGCCTGTGGGGGCTGGCCTCGTTCAACACCGCGCGGCGGACGCGGGAGATCGGCATCCGCAAGACGCTCGGCGCCTCGTCGCGGGATATCGTCAGGCTGCTCGTCGGCCAGTTCCTGCGGCCGGTGCTGATCGCCAACCTGTTCGCCTGGCCGCTCGCCTTCTTCGCGATGCGGACCTGGCTGGCCGGCTTCGACGATCGGATCGCGCTCTCGCCGCTCTATTTCGTCGCGGCGACGGTGCTGGCGCTGGCGATCGCGGTGCTCACCGTGCTCGCCCAATCGCTGCGCGCCGCCCGCGCCGCCCCGGCCTGGGCGCTCCGCCATGACTAAGCGTGCGATCATCGCAGGGCTGCTGCTCGGGCTCGCCCCGACGGCGTTCGCGGCGCCCATCCATGCCGAGACGCTGTCCGCGGCGATCGACGCGGCCTATGCCACCAACCCCACGCTGGGCGCGGCGCAGGCGCGGCAGGATGCGCTGGCCGAGAGCGTTGATCAGGCGCGGGCGGCGGGCCGGCTGAGCGCTGCGGCCGACGGGGCGGCGGGCTATGACCGCTTCAATTATGGTCGCGGCGGCAGCGGCACGGTGTCGGCCGATCTGCCGATCTGGACGGGCAATCGCGTGAAGTCGGCGGTGCGCGCCGCGCAGGGCGACGTCGCCGCCGGCGAGGAAGGCGTGCAGGATAGCCGCGCCGCCATCCTCGAAGCCGTGGTGCAGGCCTATGCGGACCTGCTCTACGATCAGCAGTCGGTCGATATTGCCAAGGCCGATATCGCGCTGCTCGAAAACCAGGTGGCGGAGGCGCGGGCGCGCTTCAAGCTCGGCACCTCGACCCGCACCGACGTCGCCCGGCTGGAGGCGCAACATGCCTCTGCGCAGGCGACATTGGCGGACGCGCAGGCGGCCTTCGCTACCGATGCGGCGAGTTATAGCGCCACGGTGGGCAATGATCCGGGCACGCTGGCGCCCGCGCCCGCGACGCTGGCCGGGCTGCCCGATACGCTGGACGATGCGAAGACGAGGGCGCTCGCCGGCAATCCGCTCTACCGCCAGAGCCAGCGGATGGTCGAGGCCTCCTCTGCCCGGATCGACGGTGCGCGGGCCAATGGCGCGCCCAGCCTCTCGCTGGGCGGCAGCTATGGCTATGATGTCCGCGTGGCCGGCGCGGGCGACCGCGACTTTCCGAGCGCAGCCATCGCGGGGGTGACGCTGCACGTGCCGATCCTCACGGGCGGGCTGGTCGCCTCGCAGGTGCGCCAGGCGCGATCGGACTATCGCGCCGCCCAGTTCGACAGCGAGGCCGCCGGCCGCGAGTCGATCCGCTCGACCAACGCGGCATGGGCGGCGGTGATCAGCGCCCGCACCCAGGCCGCGGCGAACACGCAGGCGGTGGCGGCGGCCGACGTCGCGCTGAAGGGGGTGCGCGCCGAATATGCCTTCGGGCTGCGCTCGACGCTGGACATCCTCGTCGCCGACGAAAGCCTGCGCGGCGCCCAGCTGTCGCTGGCCCGCAACCAGGCGGATCTGCTGATCGCGCAGGCAGCGCTGCTGCGCGCGACCGGCCGGCTCGACCGGGCGGCGTTCCCCGGCTCCTGATGGGGAGCCGGGGGTGGGATTGGTGCAAGTGGCGGACGGAGCGCCCCATTTTCCGGTGACGGGCGCCACGATCATGGGATCATCGGGCGTGTCACAAGGCCGTTCGTGCCGAGCGACGTCCAGTGGCTTGATGTCGTTGTCGCGCGTGCGAGGAAGTCCCGACTATGGCAGCGGCGGATACACCACCTGTTTGTTGCCGTAGCGCTGCCGCAGGATGATCGCGCGACGATCGATGGTCGACTCCTCAGAATCGAGCGGCTCATAGGTGAAGGCGGCATCGAACCTGTCGCCCGTGATGCGGTACTGCATCGTCGACCAGCGCTTGTCGGACGCCTCCGCCTCCCGCAGATCAAGCAAGGCTTCGAATAGTCCGTCCATCGGATCTCTCCAGAGCAGGCTCGCGCCGAGATCCTTGAAGATCGATATATCCGCCCATCCCCAATCTGCCTCGACGTAAAGGAAGGTGCCGTCGAGAGGATATTGGGTATCCATTGCCAGCAGGTTCCCGATGGCGTTCAGTTGTGCAGCCGCCTCATGCGCCATGGGGTTTTCCCTTCGAGCTGTTGGTGAATAGCCGGGAACCACGTTGTCCGTTGACGGAGTAAACGACGCTGATCCCGCTTGGTCGCCGCGAAGAGCCACGATAAGACGGCGTGATCGAGACATAGACCCGCTCGCCGGCCTTGATATCTTTCGCCCATTTGTTCTCCAATACCCGATAGCCGCCGCGGTTGAAGTTCGCGTCCTGCGCGAAATGGTTGAACGAGTCGGTCGGGCCGTTGAAGCGGGCGGCGACATAATGGCCGCCATCGTCGGTCGCGAGCCTGTCGCTGCCACCTGCGGCCGCCTGTGCGCTGCGCGAGCGTTGCAGGCCGGAGGTGAGGCTCAGCGTCCCGGTCACTGACATCGTCCTGCCGGATGGATCGAGCGTATAGGAATAGCCGTTGCGGATGACGATATGGTTCGCTGGTGTATTGGCGGTGATTGCGGCCTGCACGGCGGTAGAGGGGGCTTTTACGCCTGGCGGCTTCCCTTGAAGGGAATGGGCCGTCTTCTCCGATGCAGACAGCTTCCAGCTTGCCGACGCGCCGCCGCCGCCGAACGAGGGACCACCACCTCCACCGCCGGTAAAACCGCCGCTCTGCCAGCTTGCCGACGCACCGCCACCGCCGCCGGACCCGCCCCCACCGCCTTTGAAGGTGAATTGCCCCGTGGCTGGATCATGCCAAGGATTGAACTTCCGTTCGATATCCTCGTCGGACCGAGTCCACAGGCCCGTCCGCAGATATCGGCCAAATTGCTCCATCGGTATTCGTCTGTGCGTCGTGGTCGAATGGGGGTCACGCATATCGCCTCACCTTCCGAATCCGTGGCGAATCATGTACCAGATAGGTTAGAACAAGTCAAGAACAAAGTGAACGGCGGTGGGCCAGGCGACCATCGCCTCTCGCGGTCTCATGACAATCGGAAATGGCGCGCCCGGTTGGATTCGAACCAACGACCACAGGCTTAGAAGGCATGTGCTCTATCCAGCTGAGCTACGGGCGCCCGGCCGGTCCCTTAGCGCGGATTGCGCGAACGCGAAACCGCGATACTGTGGGGTCATGACGGATACGGAACAGCGGCTGCGGCCGGTCGAGGCAGGCGCGGTCGAGCGCGGCGGCTTCCGCTATTTCGATGTCGTGATGGCAGCCTTCGTCGCGATCCTGCTGCTCTCCAACGTGATCGGGGCGGACAAGGCGGCGACCCTGTTCGGCCTGAAATTCGGCGCCGGCATCCTGTTCTTCCCGCTCTCCTACCTGCTCGGCGACATCCTGACCGAGGTCTATGGCTATGCCCGCGCGCGGCGCTGCGTGTGGGCCGGCTTCGCAGCGATGCTGTTCCTCGCCGTCATGACCTGGGTGGTGGTCCATCTCCCGCCCGCTGACGGCTGGGGCAACCAGGCCGCCTATGAGACGGTGTTCGGGCAGACCGGGCGGATCGTGCTCGCCAGCATCTGCGCCTTCTGGGCGGGCGAGTTCGTCAATGCGTTCGTTTTGGCCCGCATGAAGGTGTGGACCAAGGGCAAGCATCTGTGGACGCGCACCGTCAGCTCGACCGTGTTCGGGCAGGGCGTCGACAGCCTGATCTTCTACCCGCTCGCCTTCTGGGATGCGCCGGGCTTCACCCACGGGCTGGTGCTGACGATCATGGTCACCAACTGGGCGATGAAGGTGGGCTGGGAGGTGTTGCTGACCCCGGTCACCTATCTGGTCGTCGGCTTCCTCAAGCGCGCCGAGGGCGTCGACATATTCGACACCGACACCGACTTCTCACCGTTCCGCGCGAAGGTGTGACGCAGGCGGTTACGCCAGCGCTGCGACCAGGCCCTCGAACAGGCGGCGGCCGTCGGTGCGGCCGTGCGCCGCCTCGATCATCCGCTCGGGGTGGGGCATCATGCCGAGCACGTTGCCGGCGTCGTTGACGATGCCGGCGATGTTGCGCGCCGATCCGTTGACCTCGCCGGCGTAGCGGAAGGCGACGCGGCCCTCGCCCTCGATCCGGTCGAGTGTCGCATCGTCGGCGAAGTAGTTGCCGTCATGATGGGCGACCGGGATCACGATCTGCTCGCCATCGTCATAGCGGCTGGTGAACATCGTCTGGCTGTTGGCGACCGACAGTTCGACGTCGCGGCAGACGAAGTTGAGGCCGGCGTTGCGCATCAGCGCGCCGGGCAGCAGGCCGGTCTCGGTCAGCACCTGGAAGCCGTTGCACACGCCCAGCACGGCGACGCCCTTCGCGGCGGCATCGGCCACCGCGCGCATCACCGGCGAGCGCGCCGCCATCGCGCCCGAGCGCAGATAGTCGCCATAGGAGAAGCCGCCGGGCACGCCGATAATGTCGAGGCCATCGGGCAGGCTGGCTTCGCCGTGCCAGACCATCACGGTCTCATGGCCGGTGATGTCGCGGAAGGCGACGGAGAGGTCACGGTCGCAATTGGAACCGGGGAAGACGATGACGGCGGCTTTCATGGCGCACTCTCCCTCAGGGACGTTCGATCCGGAAATTCTCGATCACGGTGTTCGCCAGCAGCTTGCGGCACATCTCTTCGATCGTGGCGTCGTCGGTGCCGTCGGCGAGATCGAGCTCGACGATCTTGCCGATGCGGACATCCTCGACGCCGCCGAAGCCGAGGCCGGTGAGCGCATGATGGACGGCCTTGCCCTGCGGATCGAGCACGCCGGGCTTCAGGGTGACGATGACGCGGGTTTTCATGACTTAGGCTCCGGGATCCGGTTTCGCGGTCCCTTTGGCCGAAGGCGCGCGCCGAGGCAAGGTCTGAGGTCGCACGCCGTCCAGCCGGCCGCCGCTTAATATCTTGGCGAGCGGGTGGGAGACCCCTTCCAGCGCGCGGCCGAGCAGGATCGTCGCGCCCAGTGCGAGCAGCGGCTGGAGGAGCAGGAAGGGGATGTAGCCGGGCGCGCCCATCCGGCCGGTCACCAGCCCGATCGGCGGGCCGAGCAGCCAGATCAGCACGAGATGGCTACAGAAGAGCAGGAAGGCGTAGCGCTCCAGCCCGATGATCCGCCGGCCGGTGCGGGTCGGCACCAGCGCCAGCGCGATCCGCCAGATCGCCAGCGCGGCGGCGAAGCGCATCGGCAGATCGATCGCGTTGCCGAAGATGGCGTGCGCCTTCAGCCAGTCGTCATCCTGGCTGCCGAGCACCACCTTGCCGGGGATCAGCAGCAGATAGGGCATCACGCAGCCGAGCACCGGCCAGCGGGCGATGCGCTCGGCGACGGCATGGCGGCGCGCCAGCATCCCCGACAGGAAGAAGAGCAGGATCGGCGGGCGCAGCAGCAGATAGAGCTGGAGGTTGGAGATCGACCATGCCGCGGTGATCGCCCACAGCAGCCACAGCCAGCGATCGGGCAGGCGGGTGAGCAACGGCGCCGCGCACATGCACAGGAACAGGTCGCGCAGGAAGCTGATCTGGACGTTGATCGGATTGGGCTGGGTGATGCAGCCGATCCAGTCGAGCGCCTCCTTCACGCTCGCCGGCACCGGCGCGGGCAGGGCGAAGGCCAGCGCCGATCCGCTGACCAGCGCCAGCGCGATCAGGTTCCACAGGATCATCGGGGCCAGCACGGTGCGCGCCTTCACCTTGACGAAGGCGCCATAGCCGCGCTTGGCGGCGGACGGCCCCGAGAGCCAGCCGGAGATCGCGCCGAGCAGCGGCACCGCGCTGCGCCCGACCAGCTCGATCAGGATCCAGCGCAACAGGCCCTGCGGGGTCTGGTCGAGCGCGGCGATCTGCTCGGCGGTCAGCCCGGTCCAGGCGTGGACGTAGACGATGCCCAGGATGCACAGCACCCGCACGATCTGGATCGCCTCGCGGGTGGGGACATCCTTGGGAGGGGCGATCGCCAAACCAAAACTCCGTTCGGGCTGAGCCTGTCGAAGCCCTGTCCCGCCTGCTTTGTTCCGCGGCGAGGCGCGAAAAGCAGCCCCTCGACAGGCGCAGGGCGAACGGAGTGAGGGGAGGCCGGATCGAGAGGCTTACTGGCCCCGCTTCTTGCGGTGGCTTTCCATGTCGAGCACGGCATTCTCGGCGCCTTCGGGCAGCAGCCCGAGCCGGCGGGCGATTTCCTGATAGGCCTCGACCTCGCCGCCGAGATCGTGGCGGAAGCGATCCTTGTCGAGCTTCTCGTTGGTGGTCATGTCCCACAGCCGGCAACCGTCCGGGCTGATCTCGTCGGCGAGGATCACGCGCGCGAAATCATTCTCGTAGACCCGGCCGAATTCCAGCTTGAAGTCGATCAGGCGGACGTTGATGCCGGCGAACAGCCCGGTGAGGAAATCATTCACCCGGATCGCCATGTCGGAGATGTCGTGCATCTCCTCCTGGCTCGCCCAGCCGAAGCAGGCGATATGCTCGTCGGTGACCATCGGGTCGCCGAGCGCATCGTCCTTGTAATAATATTCGATGATCGTGCGGGGCAGCTGGGTGCCCTCCTCGATCCCCAGCCGCTTGGCGAGCGATCCGGCGGCGACGTTGCGCACCACGATCTCGATCGGGATGATCTCGACCTGGCGGATCAGCTGCTCGCGCATGTTGAGGCGGCGGATGAAGTGGGTCGGTACGCCGATATTGCCGAGCAATGTGAAGACATGCTCGGAAATCCGGTTGTTGAGCACGCCCTTGCCGCTGATCGTGCCCTTCTTCTGGGCGTTGAACGCCGTCGCATCGTCCTTGAAATACTGGATGAGCGTGCCGGGTTCAGGGCCTTCGTAGAGGATCTTGGCCTTGCCTTCATAGATTTGCCGGCGGCGTGCCATTCGCGATTCCCGTGCCGTAAAAGACTTACGCCCCGGTGCGTGTAGGGAATCCGACACGGCCGGGGCGTTGACGCCATCTAAAGGAAGCGGGGGCGCTTTTCAATGACGGGCGCGGCCGCGCGCCATCGTCTCCCAGGGGCTGGCATATTGAATCCGGTGCAGTGCCCGGAAGGTGTCGCCCACGCCTTTGGCGGTCTTGTCCACCCAGCGGCCGAAGGCCTCGTGATGCTCGGCCCACAGGCGGGCCACGTCCTGATCGATCATGTGATCCTCCTGCTATCCATGGGGAGCGTTGTCAGCGGCGCAAATGGCGTTTTTGGCGCATTGATGCCAACCAAAGACTCGACGGACTTGATAAGCGTGGCTTATGCTTCAGGCCATGCGTCGCCTGCCCCCCCTTGCCGCCGTCCGGGTGTTCGAGGCGGCCGCGCGCCACGAGAATTTCACCGCCGCCGCCGCCGAGCTCGGCATGACCCAGGCGGCGGTCTCCTATCAGGTCAAATTGCTGGAGGAGCGGGTCGGCGTCGCCCTGTTCCGGCGCGAGCGCCGGCGGGTGGTGCTGACCGAGGCGGGGCGTCGTGCCGCAGTCCCCGTCGGCCGGGCCTTCGACGCGATCGACGGCGCCTTCGCCGAGCTGCGCGCCGAGGATGAGGGGATGCTGACCATCTCGTCGTCGCAGACCTTCGCCAACACCTGGCTGGCATGGCGGCTGGGCGGCTTCCAGATGGGCCATCCCGAAATGGCGGTGCGCCTGTCCGTCAGCGATACGCTGGCCGATTTCTCCATCGACGAGGTGGATGTCGCGATCCGCGCCGGGCTCGGCCCCTGGCCGGGGCTGGACGCCGATCTGCTGATCCCGATCGACTTCACCCCGATGTGCAGCCCCGGTTTCCTGGCCCGTCATGGCGGCCGGCTGGAACTCGCCGATCTGATCCGGCTGCCGATGATCTCGCCGCAGGATCCATGGTGGCCCTGGTGGCTGAACGAGGCGGGGATCGAGGTGCCGAAGGGCCGCTTGCGCTCCGGCGTCCGCATGGATTCGCAGGCGAACGAGGGCAATGCCGCGATGGCCGGGCAGGGTGTCGCGATGCTGACCCCGTTCTTCTGGCGCAACGATCTGGCCGAAGGGCGGCTGGTGCGGCTGTTCGACCAGGTGTCGACGCGCGGCAACGCCTATTGGCTGGTCGCGCCCGAGCACCGCCGCGGCACGCCCAAGATCAAGCGCTTCCGCGAATGGCTGCTCGCCGAGATACGGCAGGATCAGCGGCAGGGGTGAAGGGCGGGGCTGCGATGCCTCCAGGATGGAGGCATTGTGGATCCGATAGGACTCGCCGGTGACGGGGGGCGAAGGCAATATCTCCGGCGTGCCGTGGGGACGGCGCGAGAGGGGGGGATGGATGCAACGCATCGGCTGGGCGGCGAACCTGTTGGCTTTGGCGATCGCATTGGCGGGATGCGCTGAAAGGCGTCCGACGATATCGACGACGATGTCGACGTTGAAAGATCTCCCCCCGCCAAATGATCTGACATCGATCAAAACTGATCTTGGCTTGTCGGCGGCGATCACTGGCATTGTGAACGAGCGCGCGAAACCCGGCGCGAGCCAGAGCCTCATATTGCTCACGCCGATATCCCAGATCCAGACGAGCGCGGTGGCCCATTATATTCCCAGTGGCAGCTACACGCGGCTGCTGATCGATTCGCAGAATGAGAGCCGGGATGGCTCGCAGGGGGGAAACGCCGAAATCTATCCCTATCGGAAACGCTCACCGATCGAGCGTTTCTTCGTGGGGACGCGGCACAGCGAGGCGTTGGCGGTGAATGTCCATGCCGGCGCGTTTGTCGCGACCGTGCCGCTGGTCACGGTGACGCATGACAGCACGCGCAGCGGCGGCGAGGTGTTCGGCCGGACGATCCGCCACACCGCGAGCGATTTTCCGGTCTTCCTGGTGCGTGCCGGCGCGGATGGCGATGTCGCGTCGGTCACGGTTGATCTCAAGGGCAATGACAGCGTCGAATCCTCGGTGGCGGGAAGTGCGCTGGCCGCCGTCGTCACCGCGACCAAGGTGATGGCCGCGCCGCCCGCGCTGCTGACCTCGATCTCGGCACCCGGCAACAAGGATATCGCGAACGCGATCGATGGCGCCATCAACGATCTGTTCGCGACGAAGTTGGAGGAAAGCCAGATCGTCGATCAGCCGGTGCGCAGCTGGAAGGGGATTGATATCACGCTCCATATCCCGCGCCGGCAGGGGCAGTGGGATCGGCCCGTCTCGCCCGCGGGCGAGGAAGACGCGCGGTCGCGGTCGCCCCGCACGGCCGGCGAGCTGGATTTTGCGTCGGTCGGCATCTGGACGGTGCGTTTCGATCAGCCGCACGTCTCCGCTTTCGCCGCCACCGTCATCGACTGCGGTGCCGGCGTGACGAGTGACCAGGGATGCGAGGGCGCATTTGCGCTGGCCGCTACCCAGGCCGGCAAGGAGATTCGCGGCCATCTGGGCGAAGTGCTCGGCTTCCCGCTGCTGAGCGACGCGGCGGCGACCGGCATCGGCACGCTCGGCGGCTATCTGCGCCAGCAGCCCTGGTGGGCGGACGATCTGAAGGTACTGGATGGCCCCGGCGCCGACGCGACGCATTTCTGCCGGGAGGTACGCGAAGCGGTCATGGCCATCGGCTTCAGCCAGCTCGACGCCGGATTCGTCACCGAAGCGATCGCGGACTCGTCCCTGGCAGCCGGCAAGCCGTCCGCCGCGATGAAGCTGCCGGCGGTTTCGCCGGCTTGCACGGCGACGACCTGACAGGCCGGCAGCAAGCGGCTTCGCGATCGTGCCCGGATAGGCTAGTCGGCGGGCATGTTGCGCCGATTGTCCGCCCTGTTCGATCCCTTCCTGCTGATGCTGATCGGCACCGTCACGCTGGCCAGCCTGCTGCCGGCGCGAGGATGGGGGGCGAGCATCGCGGGATGGCTGGCCGATGGCGCGATCCTGCTGCTGTTCTTCCTCCACGGCGCCAAGCTCAGCCGCGCCGCGATCGTGGCGGGGGCGTCCAAATGGAAGCTGCACCTCGCCGTGCTGGCGACCAGCTTCCTCTTCTACCCGCTGCTCGGCCTGGGCGCCGAGGCCGTGGCGTGGCAGGTCGCGCCGGCGATGGCGGCGGGGCTGCTCTATCTCTCGCTGCTGCCATCGACCGTGCAATCCTCGATCGCCTTCACCTCGATCGCCGGCGGCGACGTGCCGGCGGCGATCGGATCGGCCTCGCTGTCCAGCATCGTCGGCATCTTCGCGACGCCGCTGCTCGCGCAATGGCTGATGGGGGCGGGCGGCAGCAGCGGCGCGCAGGCGCTCGACGCGATCCTCAAGATCGGCGGCCAATTGCTGCTGCCCTTCGCGGCGGGCCATATGCTGCGCCCCTGGATCGGCGGCTTCATCGATCGCCACAAGCCGCTGGTCGGCCGGGTCGATCGCGGCTCGATCCTGTTCCTGGTCTACACCGTCTTCTCGGCGGCGGTGGTGGAGGGGCTGTGGCACCAGACCGATGTCGGCGATCTGCTCGCGGCGCTGGCGATCGGCGTCGTCATGCTGGCGATCGTGCTGGTGGCGACCTTATGGGCATCGCGCGCGCTCGGCTGGGCGCGCGAGGACGAGATCGTCTGGCGCTTCTGCGGCTCCAAGAAGAGCCTCGTCGCCGGCGTGCCGCTCGCCGCCGCGATCTTCCCGCCGGCGCAGGTCGGCATGTTGCTGCTGCCGCTGATGATCTTCCACCAGGCGCAGCTGATGATTTGTTCGGTGATGGCCAAGCGATATGCCACACAGAAGGGGCCGGCCGGGGTGGCGGCGTAACGATCCGGGGGTGGCATGGTAGTCGAGACGCACAGCATCGGTTTCGTCCCCGAAAGCGAGCGTTATGGGCATCCGCGCCGGCTCTTCACGATCTGGTTCAGCACCAATCTCTCGCTGGTCTGCCTCACCGTCGGGATGCTGGGCGTGTTCGCCGGCCTGTCGTTCGGCTGGGCGCTGCTCGCGCTGGTGATCGGCAATGCGATCGGCACGCTGTTCATGGCGGCGCATTCCGCCCAGGGCCCGCATCTCGGCATCCCGCAGATGATCCAGAGCCGCGCCCAGTTCGGCGTGCTGGGCGCCGCGCTGCCGCTGCTGGCGGTGGTCGTCACCTACACGCTCTACAACGCCGCCAACGGCGCGCTGGTGCAGGATGCGATGGCGGCGACCTTCGGGCTCGGCCCGGTCGCCGCGCCGATCATGTTCGGGGCGGGGACGGTGCTGGTCGCCTTCGCCGGCTATGAATGGATTCATCGCCTCGGCGCGGTGATGGCGGTGCTGAGCGGGCTGCTGTTCGCCGGCACGGTGCTGATCCTGCTGACGCAGGGAAGCGGAGCCTCGGCACCGCCGGCGCCGGGTGGCTTCGTGCTCGCGGCCTTCATCGCGACGGTGACGCAGGCGACGGCGTGGGGGCTGAGCTATGGCCCCTATGTGGCGGATTATTCGCGCTATCTGCCGTCCACCACCGCGACCGCGCGGACCTTCTGGGCGACCGCGCTCGGCGTCTTCCTGGGTTCGACCCTGACGATGGCGCTGGGCGCGTGGCTGGCCGCCGATTTCCCGCCGATCGCCAGCAGCCCCGGCATCGCCATCCCGGCGCTGTTCGGCCCGTTCGCGCTGCCGGCGCGGCTGCTGATCATCATCGGGCTGCTGCTCGGCAACGTGATGACGCTCTACAGCGCCTATATGGCGTCGGCCGGCGTGCTGACCGGCTTTCACCGCCGGGAGAGCATGGGGCGCGGTGCCAAGCTCGCGCTGCTGGCGGCGCTGATCGCGATCGCCACCATGATCGCGATCGAGACGGGCGGCCATTTCGAGCATGTCTTCGGCGATATGCTCGGGATCATGGTCTATCTGCTGGTGCCGTGGAGCGCGATCAATCTCGCCGACTATTACTGGGTCCGCCACGGCCGCTATGCGGTGCCCGACATGTTCGATCTCGACGGGCAATATGGCCGCTACAACCGATCGACGCTGGCGATCTACGCCCTGTCGATCCTGATCGAGCTGCCCTTCCTCCAGATCGCCGCGTGGAGCGGCCCGATGGCCAAGCTGATCGGCGCCGACATCGGCTGGCTGCCGGGGCTGGTGGTGCCGGGGCTGCTCTATACCTGGGTGGAGCGGCGTCGGCGGGCGGGGTGAGGAAGATGGCCGGGATTGGTGGATGCAGTCGATCTCGGTCGCGTCACCCCGGGCTTGACCCGGGGTCCAGCTTGTCTTCCTTTCCATGCGAGGGATGGGAACGGATATGATGACCGGCGGCTGGGTCTACATGATGGCAGGTCGTTATCGCGGCACGATCTACGTCGGCGTCACAGCCGACCTTCGTGCGCGGGTCGGCCAGCATCGTAGCGGTGACGGATCCGATTTTTTCCAGACGCTACGACCTCACTCGCCTCGTCTGGGCCGAGCGTGGCAACGACATAACGGCCTGCATCGCACATGGGAAACGGCTGAAACGCTGGCGGCGAGACTGGAAGTTTGCATTGATCGAAAGCGGGAATCCAGACTGGCAAGATCTGTTCGCCACGTTCGCCTGAAAGCAGCTGGACCCCGGCTCAGGGCCGGGGTGACGATATAATCAAATGTCCGCATATGGCGCGACAGCAGCCATCCGGGCGCTCGCCACCGGGCCGATCGGCCGTGCTTCTTCCGCCCCCGCGCCGTCCGCCCGGCGAAGTTCGGCCGTGGCGCCGTCCACACCCTCCCCATCGCGCCCGTCGCCTGCTAGTCCTGCGCCATGGCTGCCTCCGATACGCTCCCACCCGAGCCCTATACCGATACCCCCTTCGACGAGGCGCTCTCGCAGCGCTATCTCGTCTATGCGCTGTCCACGATCACGGCGCGGTCGCTGCCGGACGTGCGCGACGGGCTGAAGCCGGTGCATCGCCGGCTGCTGTGGGGGATGCGGCTGCTCCGGCTCGATCCGACGGCGGCATACCAGAAGTGCGCGCGCGTCGTCGGCGAGGTGATGGGCAAATATCATCCGCACGGCGATCAATCGATCTACGACGCGATGGTCCGCCTCGCCCAGCCTTTCGCGCTGCGTTATCCGCTGGTCGACGGGCAGGGCAATTTCGGCAATATCGACGGCGATAACGCCGCCGCCATGCGCTACACCGAAGCGCGGATGACCCATGCCGCGGCCGACCTGATGGCCGGGCTCGACGAAGGCACCGTCGGCTTCCATCCGACCTATAATGGCGCCGAGGAAGAGCCGGACGTGTTTCCGGGCATCTTCCCCAATCTGCTCGCCAATGGCGCATCGGGCATCGCGGTCGGCATGGCGACCTCGATCCCGCCGCACAACGCCGCCGAGCTGATCGACGCCGCCATCCACCTGATCGACAAGCCCGAGGCCTCGGTGGTCGACCTGCTCCAATACGTCCAGGGTCCGGACTTCCCGACCGGCGGCATCGTCGCCGACGGCCCCGCCGCGATTCGCGAGGCCTATGAAACCGGGCGCGGCGGCTTCCGCACCCGTGCCCGCTTCGCCGAGCCCGAGAAGCTCACCGGCGGCACCTGGCAGCTGGTGATCACCGAAATCCCCTATGGCGTCGCCAAGTCCAAGCTGATCGAGCAGATCGCCGCGCTGGTCACCGACAAGAAGCTGCCGATCCTCACCGACGTCCGCGACGAATCGGACGAGCTGATCCGCATCGTGCTGGAGCCGCGCAGCCGCACCGTCGATGTCGATACGCTGAAGGACAGCCTCTATCGGCTGACCGACCTCGAGATCCGGGTGCCGCTCAACCTCAACGTGCTGGACGCCAGCCGCACCCCGCGGGTGATGAGCCTGGCCGAGGCGCTCTCGGCCTATGTCGCGCACCAGATCGAGGTGCTGGTCAACCGCTCGAAGCACCGGCTGGCCAAGATCCAGGACCGGATCGAGCTGCTCGACGGCTTCCTGATCGCCTATCTCAACCTCGATCGGGTGATCGAGATCATCCGCTCCGAGGACGAGCCCAAGCCGATCATGATGGCCGAGTTCGGCCTCACCGACCGGCAGGTCGAGGCGATCCTCAACATGCGGCTGCGCTCGCTGCGCCGGCTGGAGGAGATGGAGATCAAGAAGGAGCGCGATGCGCTCGACAAGGAGGGCAAGGGCCTCGCCGAGCTGATCGAGAGCCCGCAGCGCCAGCGCACCCGCCTCAAGAAGGATCTGGGCAAGCTGCGCGAGCGCTATGCGCCGGAAACTCCGCTCGGCGCGCGCCGCACCACCGTCGCCGAATCGGGGCCGGCGCGCGAGATACCGCTCGAGGCGATGATCGAGCGCGAGCCGATCACGGTGATTCTCTCCCGACGCGGCTGGATCCGGGCGATGTCCGGCCACCGTGATCTCGCCGCCGCCGATACGCTGAAGTTCAAGGAAGGCGACGGGCCGCTGTTCGCCTTCCACGCCCAGACCACCGACCGGCTGCTGCTGGTCGCCGCCAATGGCCGGGTGTTCACGCTGGCGGCGGACAAGCTGCCCGGCGGACGCGGCTTCGGTGAGCCGGTGCGGCTGATGATCGATCTGGAGGGCGAGGGCGCGCCGATCGCGCTGCTGCCGGTGCCGCGCGGCGGGGCGGGTGCGCAGGCGCTGGTCGCCTCGTCGGACGGGCGCGGCTTCCTGGCCAAGCTCGCCGACATCGTGGCCGAGACGCGCAAGGGCAAGCAGGTGCTGAACCTGCGCCCCGGCGCCGAGCTGAAGCTGTTCCGGCCGGTGGTGGCGGGCGCGGACTATGTCGCGGTGGTCGGCGACAACCGCAAGATGGTGGTGTTCCCGATCGGCGAGCTGCCCGAGATGGCGCGCGGCGCCGGCGTCCAGCTCCAGCGCTACCGCGATGGCGGCCTGTCCGATGCGGTGGCGATTCGCTTCGAGGCGGGGATCAGCTGGGCGATGGGCGGCGGGACCGGCCGCATCCGCACCGAGGCCGATCTCAATCCGTGGCGGACGGCGCGCGGCGCGGGCGGGCGGATGGCCCCGATCGGCTTCCCGCGCGACAATCGCTTCTCGCCGGCGCTGCCTTTCGCGACGAATCAGGAAACCAGCGAAAGCAAAGATTAACCCGGCGGGTTTATCGCTTCTTCCCATGCGTATGGCCGAGGCGAGCCGGAGATCCAGTACGCCGCCCGTGGACAGGGCGGCGCCGGCCCCCCTGCGTCCGGTGGACGAGCCACCGTGCATCGAGGCGATGTCGGCCGAAATGTGGGAGATGATGCTCTCCGTTCGCCAGACCTATCTCGATGCGCTGCCGATCGCGGCTGCGATTCTGGCCGAGGACGAGGCGGGGCGCCTGCTCGTCGGCGCCTGCAACGAACGCTATACCGCGCTCGATGGCTGGCGGCCGTCCAGGCAGCCGGTGTCGGTGATCGACAGCCCCGGCATGGCCCGGCCGATACGTGATTTCTTCGACGGCACCGAGCAGGAGACCCGATTCGATTGGCGGGACGGCGATCAGGTGTCCGGCCGCCATTTCCAGGTCTCGATCTCGCGGCTCCAGCGGCTTCCCAACATCCCGGCGCGCTGCCTGCTGACCCTGGTCGATCGCACCACCGAAATCGAGAATGCCCGCTCGCTGCGCGCCGAACTGCTGCACGACAGCCTGACCGGCCTGCCCAATCGCTCGGCCTTCGCGGAGGCGGTGGACGATGTCGTCGCCGCGCCCCGCGGCGTGGGCCATGCCGTGCTGCTGGTCGATCTTTCCCGTTTCAGCCGAATCAACGAAAGCCTGGGCGGGGTCGCCGGCGACGAGGTGATCATCACCGTCGCCCGTCGCCTGATCTCGACATTGCGCGCGGGCGATATGCTCGCGCGGGTCGGCGGCGACGAGTTCGGCATCCTGCTACGCCTCGCCAACGGGCCGGACGATGCGCCGTCGGCGGCGCGGCGCATCCAGTCGGTCCTGTCCACGCCGTTCCGGCTCGCCCGGTTCGAAGTCGGCCTGGAATGCGCGATCGGCTGCGCGATGATCGGCGACGAGCGCACCAGCGGCGAGGAACTGGTCCGCAACGCGCAGTTCGCGCTGAAGCGCGCCAAGACCAGCGGTCGGGTCGAGGTCCACCATTCGGGCGAGGCGGCGTGCGCGCGCTACAAGCTCGATCTCGAAACCGAATTGCGCCGCGCGATCGATCAGGGCGATCTGCGGCTGGCCTTCCAGCCGATCATGGATCTCGGGGCGAATCGCGTCGCGGGTTTCGAGGCGCTGGCGCGCTGGACCCATCCGGTGCGCGGCGTCATCGATCCGGGCGAGTTCATTCCGGTCGCGGAGGAGGCTGGCCTGATCGTGCCGCTCGGCCGCTGGGCGGTGGATACCGCGCTGGCGACGCTGGCGCGCTGGGATGCCGCCGCCGGCCGTCCGATCCCGATCTCGATGAGCGTCAACGTCTCGGCGATCCAGCTGGCGCGCGATGACGTGCCGGGCGTGATCGCCGCCGCGCTCGCCACCCACGGCATCGATGGCGGGCGGCTGACGGTCGAGCTGACCGAGAGCGCGATCGTGCAGGATCCGGAGCGGACGACGCGCGCGCTGCAGGCCTTGAAGTCGCTCAACGTGCGGGTCGCGATGGACGATTTCGGCACCGGCTATTCGTCGCTCAGCTATCTGCGCAAGCTGCCGATCGACAATCTCAAGATCGATCGCAGCTTCGTCTCGGGGATGCTGGCTGATCGCGACAAGGTGGCGATCGTGCGCGCGGTGCTCAGCCTCGCCGATGCGCTCGGCAAGACGACGACGGCCGAGGGCGTCGAGTCGATCGAACTGAGCCAGACGCTGGCGGCCTTGGGGTGCAGCCATGGGCAGGGCTATTTCTACGGTATGCCGCTGACGCCCGAAGCCGCGCACGAATTCTGGCAGACCCGCATCGGGTGACGGGGCTTAGCCCCCGATCGCCTCCGTCACCGCCTGGCGGGCCATCTCGCTCACCCCGTCGCGATCCGGGAAGCCCGCTTCCACCCACTGCCGCTCGATCTGCCTGAGCGTCGCGGCGACGCGCGGCCCTGGCGTCAGGCCCATCGCGATCAGCTCGCCGCCCGACAGGGGGAAGCGCGGCGCCTGCCAGTCGGCGGCGATCCGGGCGCTGTCGATCGCGCCGCGCAGCAACAGCCGGTCGACCGCGCTGACGGTGCCGATGGCGTAGACCAGCGCCTCCGGTGGCCCGCTTTCGGGGGTGGCGGCCAGGGTCAGCCGCTTGCGCTCGATCTTGGAGAGCTTGAGCCGCGCCCCGATCTTCTCGGCGATATCGACATGCTCGGGGATCAGCGCGGCGAGCCGGCGCAGCCCGTCCGGCGCGATTCCGGCGGCCGCCTCGGCGGCGACGAGCGAGGCGAGGCGCGCGGTGTCCCCGATTTCGGGCAGCACCGGCGCGAACAGGCCACCGGCCAGCATCGCCGTCACCGTCGGCACCGGATCGGCGACCGCGAGCAGCTTGAGCAGCTCGATCGCGATCCGCTCGCGGGACAAGGCCATCAGATCCTTCGCGCGTGCCACGCAGGCGGCGTAGGAGGCGGCATCCGGCTCGCCCTTGCCGAAGCGGGCGTGGAAGCGGAAGAAGCGCAGGATGCGCAGATGATCCTCGGCGATCCGCTCCTCGGGCACGCCGATGAAGCGCACCCGGCCGTCGGCGAGATCGGCGAGCCCGCCGAAATAATCATGTACGATGCCGGTCAGCGGATCGGCGGAGAGGGCGTTGATCGTGAAATCCCGCCGCTCGGCATCCTCCCGCCAGTCCTCGGTGAAGGCGACGGTGGCGTGGCGGCCGTCGGTGGCGACGTCGCGGCGCAGCGTGGTGACCTCGATGGTCTTGCCGCCGACGACCACGCCGATCGTGCCGTGGGCGATGCCGGACGCCGAACTCCAGGTGTTGAGGCCCGCCGCCTTGGCGCGTCGCTCCGCCTCCTGCGGGGCGAGCCGGGTGGCGATGTCGATATCCTGCGGGGCGAGGCCGAGCAGCATGTCGCGCACCCAGCCGCCGATATAGCGGGCGCCGTCCGCCGCGCCGTCGAGCGCGGCGACCAGCCGGCCGAGGCCGTCCGCATCGGCGATGGCGGGCGGAACGGGGACGTGGGTCATGCGGCGAACCGGCGACTGAGATTGACGATCATCGCGGCGGTCGCGCCCCAGATCCGGCGATCCTGCCAGAGGATCTCGTAATAGCCGCGCCGCTCGCCGCGAAACTCGCCCTCGCGGCGCAGCTGGTTGGCGGGATCGAGGACATGCGCCAGCGGCACCTCGAAGATGTCCGCCACCTCGAACTCGCGCGGCATCAAAGCGAGATCGGGCGGCACGATGCCGATCACCGGGATGATCGAATAGTGGGTCACCGTGCGATAGGGGGCGTCGCAGCCGATCACGGTGACCCGATCGCGCGGCATCCCGATTTCTTCATGGGCCTCGCGCAACGCGGTGTCGATCGGGTGGAGATCGCCGGGATCGGCGCGGCCGCCGGCGAAGGCGATCTGGCCGGGATGCTTGCGCAGCGCCTCGTTGCGCCGGGTCAGGATCAGGCCGGGCTCGGGGCGGTCGGTGATCGCGACCAACACCGCGGCAGGCACGGTCGCCTTGTCCTCCAGCGGGATCATATCGCCGGACAGGGGCGCGGGAATATCGGCGCTGGCCTCGAACCGGGCGCGCATCAGGTCGATCAGGCTCACGTCTGCGCCGCGCCCGGTTCCACGGTGTCCGCCTCGGGGCCGCCGAAGGCGAAGAAGGCGCCGTCGCTCCACAGGCCGGTCTGGCCGTCCGGGCCGGCCGGCTCGTCGAGCGCGAGGTTGGCGAGCTCGTAATAGACGGGGCGGGCGACCAGCGCCTCCAGCCCGCCGCGCACGGTGAGATAGGGATGCAGGCCATGGCCGCGATCCTCGATCACCAGGCGATGCGCCGGCCCGGCGATGACGAGATCGCCGACATGGGTGCGGAAGGCGAGGCGGCGGCCGGCGCCTTCGCCCTCGCTCTCCATCTCGATCGCGACGAAGGGCGCGTCCTCCACCGCGATCGACAATTTCTCGACCGGGGTGACCAGCACATGGCCGCCATCGGCCTCGCGCCGCAAGATCGTGGAGAAGAGCCGCACCAGCGCGGCCCGGCCGATCGGTGAGCCTTCGTGATACCATGTCCCGTCGGCGGCGATCCGCATCCCGCTGTCGCCGCAATGCGCGGGGTGCCATGTCTCGACCGGCGGCAGGCGGCCGTCGGCGGCGAGCCGGGCGATTTCGCTCAGCGACATGCCGGCGATCGCGTCCGGCGGGGGATTGGTCATCGGCATCACCGATCCCCCTAGGACGAATCACCGGCCTGTTGGAAGTCTCAGCGTGGGTTCGGACCTGCGCCCTTCGCGCATGTCCGACCTTCAGAGTCTCAGAATCGCGGGCCGAGCATCCCCTCGGCCGGCAAGGCCTGCCCGTCGTCGAGCCGGGCGAGCAGGCGGCGGCGTTCGACCGGGCCGGGCAGCGACCAGCCGGCGGTCGCATCGGCGGTGAAGCCGAACGGCCCATAATATTCCGGATCGCCGATCAGCACCGCCGGAATCCCGGTGGCGTCCATCGCGGCGAGAGCGCGGCGCAGCATGGCGCGGGCAATGCCCTCGCCGCGCCGTGCCGGCTCCACCGCGATCGGGCCGACCAGCCACAGCGGCGTGATCATGCCGTCGGCCTGGGTCAGCGCCAGCGGCCAGCTCTGCAGCGATCCGACCAGTGTGCCCTGGGTATCGAACGCCGCGCAGCTGGCGGCGGGCGCGTGGACGACGCCGTCGCGCAGGCGGTAGGCGGTCCGTCGCTGGCGATCGGCGCCGAAGGCATGATCGAGCAGCCGCTCGACCGCCTGGGGGTCTGCCGTCTCGATCGGGGCGAAATGCGCCCCCATCGCTGCTGCCGCCACCATATCCACCCGTTCCGATCCTCCATGTCCGATTCGAAAGGCGCGCGCTGTACGGCGAAATGCCGCGAATACGAAATCTTGCGGGAGACGCGTCCGCCGCCTAGTCCGGCGCCCTAGCGAAACGAAATGAAGGCCGCATGACGCAAGACCTGCTCCAGCTCCAAGTGTCGGGCATCGAGGCGATGGTGCTGACCGGCATCTATTCGGAAGAAACCCACCTGCCGCAGCCGCTGCGCGTCTCGGTGACGGTGGACCTGAAGCTGCCGGCGACGAAATATGCGCCGGACACGCCGCTGACGGCCTCGAAAAATTATCTCGATCTCAAGCGCGCCGTCACCGAATCGCTGCCCGAGGGGCTGCACTTCACGCTGATCGAGGCGGTCGCCGACCATATCTGCGCGGAGCTGTTCGCCGAGGACGAGCGGGTGATGCGCGTCGAGATCGGCATCGTGAAGCTGGCGATCAGCCTGGACGGCGAGCAGATCGGCATCCGCATGGTGCGCCACCGGTGAGCCGGCCGCTGGCGCTCGTCACGGGCGGATGCCGGCGGCTCGGTGCGGCGATCTGCGTGGCGCTGGCCGGCGCCGGCCACGACATCGCCATCCACAGCAGCCCGTCCTCGACGCCGGAGGCAGGGCTGGGCGCCCGGCTGGAGGCGGCCGGGGCCCGCTGGTTCCATCTGACCGCCGATCTGGCCGACGAGGCGGCGGTGGAGGGGCTGTTGCCGGCGGTGGAGATGGCCTGCGGGCGCCCGCCGGCACTGATCGTCAACAATGCCGCCCGCTTCGACTATGATTCGCCGGAAACGGTGAGCATGGCGGCCCTGATCGACCATTATGCGGTCAACTGCGCCGCGCCGCTGATCCTGGCCCGCGCTTTGGCGGCGACCGGCGGGCCGGCGGCGATCGTCAACATCCTCGATCAGCGAATCGCCGCGCCGCATGGCGATCAGTTCAGCTACACGCTCTCCAAGCTGGCGCTGGCCGAGGCGACGACGATCCTGGCCCGCCAGTTCGCGCCGCATATCCGCGTATCGGCGGTGGCGCCGGGGCTGACGCTGCCGACCGCGGACTATGACGAGGCGCGGATGCGCGACGCCGCCGCGCTGATGCCGCTCGATCTGCTGCCCGAGCCGGCCGAGATCGCGGACGCGGTGGTCTATCTGGCCGGCGCCCGCGCCGTCACCGGCCAGATCCTGTTCGTCGATGGCGGCGCCCATCTGCGCCATTATCCCCGCGATTTCCTGTACCTGGAGGGGCGGGCGGGCGGCGGCGACTAGCCCGGGCGGCCGTTCGCGGCGGTGCTCCGCCCGCAGCTGCCGAGGCCGTCGAGCACGGTCTTGTAATCGGCCTGCGCCGCCTGGGCGTCGTCCGGCGCCTGATCGGCGACCGAATCGGCCGGCAGCGTCGCCGGCAGCGCGCAGGCGAGGCGATACCACAGCAGGGTATCCCGCTTCGGTGCCGCCGCCGCATCGTCGACGATCTCGCCGAGCGAGACCGTCCAGCGCGGGTCTTCGCCGGGATGGCGCTGCACGTTGATCGACACCGGCCGGCTGTCGGCGGTCTTCAGGAAGATCTGGGTCTCGCCCTCGCCCGGGATGCTGCCGGCGACGTGGAAGGCGTGGCCGATCCCGGTCACCACCGGCGGCGCTGAGGCGGCATTGGCATCGGACAGGATGGTGCGCAGCCGCTGCTCGAGTTCGGGCGACCAGGGCAATTGCGCCGTCTTGGCGATCAGCTGGAGCGTGCCCGGCTTCTGCGGAACCGCGCGGGCGAGCAGAATCAATTTCTGTTTCTTGAGCTTCGGCAGCCGATTCGCGGCGGTCATCGGCACGTCGGCCACCCAGGAAACCGTCGCCGGGATGCCGCCGGCACCCGCGATCAGGGCATCGACATCGCCTTCGACATAGAAGCGGGCATAGCCCGGCGCGACGCCCGCGGCGTCCGCATCCTTGAGATGGGTGGCGTCATGCACCGTCACGATCGCCGAAATGCGTGCCGCAAGTGCGAGATCGGTAAGGTCCACGTAACTGATTGGCGCGGCTGTCGGCGCGCCAGCATAAGGTTGCGCAACTGCTGCGGATGCGAATGAAATTGCGCCGATCAAGGCGGTCAGCCCATGTTTTTTCACGTATTTCATGGGCTTTTGCCGCTCCTTGATAGTCTGCCGAGGCCGGGTGGCCGGCCCCATTCTTGCCGCTTCGGGGGGCTCCGTTCAAGCGCCGCCGGCCCATTCTGGCGCCGCGCCGTGCGAAGACATTACTCAATCGTATATGTAAGGGATGGACATCAAAACGAACGCTGAATAGCATGATGTGACGGTAAGGGGGGTCAGGCGGCCCGTGATGTTTCACGGATGCTTGGCTCTCGCTGTCATGCCGCAGCCTTTCGCCCCAGCACGGAGTGGCTCTCTTTAATGGCCTACGTCGACCAAAATCAAAGCGGTCAGAAAACGGTTTCCGCTGTCGTTTCGGGAATTATTCTCGCCGCAGTCGGCTACGCGTTCATCAACGGCCTGGCCTATGACGCCTTCAAGAAGGCGGCCACCAAGCTGAACGTGATCGACATCCAGACCCCGCCGCCGCCGCCGCCCAAAAAGCCGCCGCCTCCACCCCCGAAGGAAACGCCGAAGGTCGAATCGCCGCCCATCGTCACGCCTCCTCCGGTGGTGCAGCCGCCGGTCGTGGCGCCGACGGTTATCACCGCGCCCAAGGCCCCGCCGCCGGTGCCCCAGGCGCCGATCGCGCCGGCCCCGCCGCCGGTGCCGCCGGCCCCGCCGAAGCCGAGCCAGGCCTCTCCGGCCAAGGCACGCGGCAATCCGGGTGACTGGGTGACGCCGGACGATTATCCGCCCGCCGCGCTTCGTCAGGGTGCTCAGGGTGTCACCGGCTTCAGGCTCGATGTCGGTCCGGATGGTCGGGTCACGAACTGCACGGTGACGTCATCGAGCGGTAACACCGATCTCGACCAGACCGCGTGCCGCCTGCTGCCACGCCGCGCCCGGTTCACGCCGGCCAAGGATGCCAGCGGAAACGGTATCGCGACGACCTACTCCAACAATATCCGTTGGCAGGTCCCCAAAGATTAATCGATCCAAAGGGCCGGCGGATGCGCCGGCCGCTTCAAACACCGCATTCACCTAAGGAACCGACGACCATGACGACCCCCGCTACCGCCGCCGGCGCCTCCGGAGCTGAACAGTACGGCCTGATTCCCGCCCTCCAGCAGGGCGGCGTGATCTCCTGGTCCGTGTTCATCCTGCTCGTTCTCTCGCTCTTCATCTCGCTCTTCATCCTGATGTCGAAGTGGTGGGAGCAGCAGAAGATCATCAACCAGTCCAAGGGTGTCCGCGGCAGCTTCTGGAGCGCGCCGAACCTGCGCGACGCGGCGACCAAGCTCGAGAAGAACTCGGCCTATCGCCAGATCGTCGACGACGGCCTGCTCGCCGAAGACCAGCACACCAAGCTGACCGATCCGATCGACCAGCATGAGTGGATCAACAACTCGATCGCGCGCTCGACCGCCTCGATCGGCGCCAAGCTCTCGGGCGGCCTGCCGTTCCTCGCCACCGTCGGTTCGGTCGCACCGTTCGTCGGTCTGTTCGGCACCGTCGTCGGCATCTACCGCGCGCTGATCGCGATCGGTGCTGCCGGTCAGGCGTCGATCGACAAGGTCGCAGGCCCGGTCGGTGAGGCGCTCATCATGACCGCGCTCGGCCTCATCACCGCCGTTCCGGCCGTGCTCGCCTACAACTGGCTGCTGCGTCGCAACAAGGTGATCATGGAGAGCCTGGTGGCCTTCGCCAACGACGTCCATGGCTACATGGTCTCGGGCGGCGCGGTGCGCCCGTCCTTCGGTGTCGTGAAGCCGGCGCCGGTCAAGGTCGGGGCGACCGCTTCGGGCGTGCAGACCACCAAGGCCTGATTTCGGTGACGGCCACCCCACGCGCCTTCGGGGGCGCGGGGTGGCCGGAGCGGATTTCCGCTCCTGAACGAGGGCGCCGAAGCTGCGGCGCCGGATAAGAATAGGACCGAACTCCATGTCCATGAGTGTAGGCGGCGAAGGCGGCGACGACGCCCCCATGTCGGACATCAACACGACGCCGCTCGTCGACGTCATGCTGGTGCTTCTCATCATCTTCCTGATCACGGTCCCGGTCGTGATCCAGACCATTCCGCTCAAGCTGCCGACGGTTCGCAACGAGCCGACGACGACCAAGCCGCAGAACGTCAACCTCTCGGTCAAGGCCGATGCGGCCGGCAACTGCCAGGTGTTCTGGGGCGTCCAGAAGGTGTCCTCCAAGGAACTGCTCGATCGCTCGGTGCAGAAGCTGAAGGACGAGATCGCGAAACTCGGCGGAATGAGTGCGGTGACCCCGGACAATCTGCCCGAGGCGCACATCCGCGGCGACGTCAACGTGCCCTACAAGTGCATCGGCGGCGTGGTCTCGACGCTGAGCAGCGCGGGCTTCCTGAAGGTCGGCTTCATTTCCGAACCCATCGGGCCGAGCACCTGATCCGAGCAGACCGAGAGATTCTGGAGTAATTCACGATGGCAATGTCTGCAGGCACCGCCGAAGGCGAGCCCATGATGGACATCAACACGACGCCGTTGATCGACGTCATGCTGGTGCTTCTCATCATGTTCATCATCACCATTCCCCCGCAGACCCATGCCGTGAAGCTGGATCTGCCGGTTCCGAACAACAATCCGCCGCCGCTGGTGCTGCCGACCAAGAACACGATCTCGACCGACGCGGCCGGGAGCATCTTCTGGAACGGCCAGCCGCTGCCGGCCGGCGATGCCGGTCTGGTCACGCTGCGCCAGTATATCGATCTGACCAAGAATCTGCCCGACCAGCCGGAACTCCACCTGCTGCCGGATCCGCAGACCCGCTACGACGTGATCGACAACGTCCTCGCCGTGGTGAAGAAGAGCCAGGTCGACAAGTTCGGCTTCGAAGGCAATGAGCGTTATTCGGACGCTTTCTGATCCAGCCTTCGGGTGACGAAAAAAGGGCGGTGCCAGCGATGGCGCCGCCCTTTTTCCATGGGGCGGGGGAGGGACGCGGATGGATGGGCATGACGGGGCGGCCGGTCGATCCGGCGACCGCGCAGCCGCTGCGCGTCCAAACCTATCGGCCTGGCCACTGGCTGGAATGACGCGGCGCGCGGGAGGCAGCCTGCTGCTTCGTCGTTCCGTCGGTCGATTTTCGCGTGCTGGGCGACCGGATCGTCCATGCCAAAGCGGAGCGGGCGATGCCCTAACCCTGTCGGTCGATCGCGTAGCAGAGGTGGCGGCGGACCTGCCCGCCGATGGCCGGATCGATCGTCCGTTCGGTCAGCCGGGCACCGATCTTCTCGACGGCGCGGCGCGAGCGCAGATTGTCCTCGCCGATGAAGAACAGCACGGTGCCGACGTAACCAAAGGCGTGCTCGATCATCAGCCGCTTCATCGCGCCGTTGATCGCGCCGCCCCAGCAGCGGGTGGCGAGAAAGGTCCAGCCGATCTCCACCTCGCCCGGCGCACACCGCTTCATCGAATAGCGAGAAGCCGATCACCGCGCCGCTGGCCGGCTCGATCGCGACCAGGCCACCCTGGTCGGCCAGGGCATCGTCGAAGAAGGCGCGGAAGACAGGATGTCGCCAGCGGTCGCCGGCAGGATGGAGCGCCCAGATCGCCGGGTCGGCTGCGATCGCATGGAGCGCGTCGAAATCAGCCTCGCGCGCCGGCCGCAGGATCACGCCGTCCGATTCGAGCCTCGGCTGGAAATCGAACATGGCGTGCTCCTGGGGCATGGCAGGGATCAGGCTTCGGCGTCGCCCTCGTTCGCCGTGGCATCGGCGGCGGCGCGCTCGTAATAAGGCTCGACCTGGCCCTTGAGCTTGAGCGTCATCGGGTTGCCCTTGCGATCGACGGCGCGGCCGGCCGCGACCTTGATCCAGCCCTCGGACACGCAATATTCCTCGACATTGGTCTTTTCGACACCGTTGAAGCGGATGCCGACGCCGCGCGAGAGCAGATCCGCGTCGTAAAGCGGGCTGCGCGGGTTGACGGAGAGGCGGTCGGGAGGCGTGTCGCTCATGATATCATCCGGTGGATTGGCGGTGCGTGGCACCCGGTTTCAGGGGCGCTCTTAGCGTCTTCGCGGCGATACGCCAAATCTTCGCACCGCCGATCCGTTGCGACCGATTCGCAGCCATCCGCCGCGCCCTTTCCCAATAGCCGACCCCTTGCTAAGGCCACGCGACTCTTCGGCTCTGCAGAATAGGACATCGCTCATGACCGCTATCGGACAGGACACGCTCGGCACTCGGGACAGTCTGGAGGTCGGCGGCAAGACGATCCATTTCTATTCGATCGCCAAAGCGGCCGCGCATGTCGGCGATGTCTCGCGGCTGCCCTTCTCGATGAAGGTGCTGCTCGAGAATCTGCTCCGCTTCGAAGATGGCGTGACCGTCACCGTCGAGGACATCAAGGCGATGGTCCAGTGGATGACCGACAAGACCAGCGAGCGCGAGATCCAGTATCGCCCGGCCCGCGTGCTGATGCAGGATTTCACCGGCGTGCCCTGCGTGGTCGATCTGGCGGCGATGCGCGACGCGATGAACGCGCTCGGCGGCGACGCGCAGAAGATCAACCCGCTGGTGCCGGTGCATCTCGTCATCGATCATTCGGTGATGGTCGACGAGTTCGGCACGCCGCAGGCGTTCGGCGACAATGTCGAGCTGGAATATCAGCGCAACTCCGAGCGCTACGAATTCCTGAAATGGGGCAGCAAGGCGCTCGCCAACTTCAAGGTGGTGCCGCCGGGCACCGGCATCTGCCACCAGGTTAATCTCGAGCATATCGCGCAGGCGGTGTGGACCTCGGTGGATGCGGCGGGTGATACCGTCGCCTATCCCGACACCTGCGTCGGCACCGATAGCCACACCACCATGGTCAACGGCCTCGGCGTGCTCGGCTGGGGCGTCGGCGGCATCGAGGCGGAGGCCGCGATGCTCGGCCAGCCGGTGTCGATGCTGATCCCGGAAGTGGTCGGCTTCAAGCTGACCGGCACGCTGAAGGAGGGCATCACCGCCACCGATCTGGTGCTCACCGCCACCCAGATGCTGCGCGCCAAGGGCGTGGTCGGCCGCTTCGTGGAATATTTCGGCCCCGGCCTCGCCTCGCTCAGCCTCGCCGATCGCGCCACGCTCGCCAACATGGCGCCCGAATATGGCGCGACCTGCGGCTTCTTCGGCATCGACGAGAAGACCCTCGATTATATGCGCCTGACCGGCCGCGAGGAGGAGCAGATCGCGCTGACCGAGGCCTATGCCAAGCAGCAGGGGCTGTGGCTGACCGCCGACATGGCCGACCCGATCTTCACCGATACGCTGGAGCTGGACATCAGCACCGTGGTGCCGTCGCTTGCCGGCCCCAAGCGCCCGCAGGACAAGGTGATCCTCACCGAGGTCGACGACGTGTTCAACGCCGACCTGATCAAGACCTACAAGCATGACGGCGCCAAGCGCGTGCCGGTCGAGGGCAAGGATCACGACATCGGTGATGGCGACGTCGTGATCGCGGCGATCACCAGCTGCACCAACACCTCCAACCCGTCGGTGCTGGTCGCCGCCGGGCTCGTCGCCCGCAAGGCGGCGGCGTTCGGGCTCAAGCCCAAGCCCTGGGTGAAGACCTCGCTGGCGCCGGGCTCGCAGGTCGTCACCGACTATCTCACCAAGTCGGGCCTCCAGACCGATCTCGACGCGATCGGCTTCAACCTGGTCGGCTATGGCTGCACCACCTGCATCGGCAATTCGGGGCCGCTCGCCGAGCCGATTTCCAAAGCGATCAACGGCAACGACATCGTCGCGGCCTCGGTGATCTCGGGCAACCGCAATTTCGAGGGCCGCGTCTCGCCGGACGTGCGCGCCAACTTCCTCGCCTCGCCGCCGCTGGTCGTCGCCTATGCGCTCAAGGGCACGGTGACCGAGGACTTCACCACCACCCCGATCGGCCAGGCGACCGACGGCAGCGACGTGTTCCTCAAGGACATCTGGCCGTCCAACGAGGAGGTTCGTGCCACCATGGACGCCAACATCGATCGCGCCATGTTCTCCTCGCGCTACGCCCATGTCTTTTCGGGCGACGACAAGTGGCAGGCGATCAACGTCACCGGCTCCGACACCTACAGCTGGAACCCGACCAGCACCTATGTCGCCAACCCGCCCTATTTCGAGGGCATGAGCATGACGCCCAAGCCGGTGGACGACATCATCGATGCGCGCCCGCTCGCCCTCTTCGCCGACTCGATCACCACCGATCACATCTCGCCGGCCGGCTCGATCAAGGCGGACAGCCCGGCGGGTCGCTTCCTCACCGAGCATCAGGTCTCGAAGAAGGACTTCAACAGCTACGGCGCGCGCCGCGGCAACCATGACGTGATGATGCGCGGCACCTTCGCCAACATCCGCATCAAGAACGAGATGGTCCCCGGCATCGAGGGCGGCATGACCAAATATGTCCCGTCCGGCGAGGTCGAGGCGATCTACGACGCGGCGATGCGGTACAAGGCGGACGGCACCCCGCTGGTCGTGATCGGCGGCAAGGAATATGGCACCGGCTCGTCGCGCGACTGGGCGGCGAAGGGCACCACCCTGCTCGGCGTCCGCGCCGTGATCGTCGAGAGCTTCGAGCGTATCCACCGCTCCAACCTCGTCGGCATGGGCGTGCTGCCGCTGCAGTTTGCCGAGGGGGTCGACCGCAAGACGCTGAAGCTCGACGGCAGCGAGACCTTCACCATCACCGGCGTCGCCGATCTCCGCCCGCGTCAGGTGGTGACGGTCGAACTGACCCGCGCCGATGGCTCGAAGGAGACGTTCGAGACCAAGTGCCGCATCGATACCGTCAACGAGCTGGAATATTTCCTCAACGGCGGCATCCTCCAATATGTGCTGCGCAAGCTCGCGGCCTGAGGCGCGATCCAGGACATACGGAAGGGCGGCGCGGCGTGAGCCGTGGCCGCCCTTTTCATTGGTTGCGGGTGCGGGTGCGGGTGCGGGCGCGGGGGCGTCAGGGCTCCGTCCGCGTCACGGGGTAAGGCCATCCTCCCGTTCGGCCTGAGCGCCGTCGAAGGCCGTCCCCGTGGCCGAGGCCTGCACCGAGACGATAGCCGATCTCAGTCGGCCGGATCGTCCGGGTGGGAGGTGTCGAAGCGGGCCTCTCCGATCGTGCCGGGGTCGGCGCGGATCATGCGGGCGAGGGCGAAGCCGCCGCCCAAGGTGAGCAGCAGCACCGCGCCGAGCAGCACCCAGTCGATCGTCTCCATGCGGAAACCGTAGCGGTCGGCCAGCAGCAGCACGGCGGCGGCCGCGATGATCGCGAAGAGGCCCGTCACGAAGATCGCGCCGACCCCACCCATGGTCGCCGAGCGGCTCGGCGGCAGCGGATGGAGCGGTTCGCTCATGCCGGTTGCTCCTCCGCGATCGCCGCGGCCAGCCATGCCGGCCTGAGCGGCCGCGCCTCGACCGTGCCGAGCCTGACCGGGCCGTCGCCGCGCAGATGCTCGACCCGCACCAGCGCCACCGCGAGGCCGAGATCGGGATACCAGGCGCGCGCCGCCTCGCCGGGATCGGCATCGACCTCGCACACCACCAGCCGGCGATTGACCTTCTGCCGCCAGTTCATCCGCGCGGTATTCTCCTGCCCGACATAGCAGCCCTTGGTGAAGCTCACGCCATGGAGATCGACCGCGTTGGTCTCCAGCCACAGGGTCTTGTCGCTGCCGAGTTCGGCGAGGCCCTCGGTCACGCCATGGCCGAGCCGCCAGGTCCGCCATGCAAGATCGGCGGTGTCGGTGCCATGGGCCGGCGACAGCCAGCGCGAACCCAGGGCGGCGAGGCGGGGATCGGCGGTCGCCCGCGTCGCGGCGCTGTCGTCCAGCTCCGGCCGCCAGTGGACCGCCAGCGAGTCGTCGCGTGCGATCGTGATCGGGCGGCGCAGGCG
Source organism: Sphingomonas abietis (assembly GCF_027625475.1). Taxonomy (NCBI): domain Bacteria; kingdom Pseudomonadati; phylum Pseudomonadota; class Alphaproteobacteria; order Sphingomonadales; family Sphingomonadaceae; genus Sphingomonas; species Sphingomonas abietis. The sequence continues at coordinate 4,015,948 of NZ_CP115174.1, read as the reverse complement.
GTACATGGTCAGCCGCTTGGCCAGCGCGTCGGCCTGTTCGGCCTCGCAATCGACCAGTATGTCGTCGCCATCCGGCCAGAGGAGGAAATCCCACTGGGCCTTGCCCTGGGCGGTCAGCAGGCCCGCCCAGACCGGCTGTCCGTCCGCCAGCGTCGCGGTGTCGTTGGTGACGAGCCCTTGCAGGAAGCCGGCGACATCCGCGCCCGAAAGGCGGATCAGCGCGCGGGCGGCGAGGAGGGTGGCGGTGCTCATGCCAGCCAAGGTAGGCGCGGCAGGAGACGAAATAAACCCGTCCGGGCGGGGGGATGCGGCTCAGTGCCGCTGCTGGCGGCCCCGCTGGCCGGTGTCGATCGCGCGGATCTCGTCGACCAGCCGATCCACCATGGCGCGGCGGGTCGGATCGATCGGTTCGGACGGCCCGGCGCCGCGCGCGCCGCGGGCGATCATCCGGTCGATCATGGTCATCGCGTAATCATTACTCATCGCGGCCTCCATTGGTCTGGAGCCCTTCTCGGCCGATATGGTTAACGGATTCTTCCGGTGCGCGACGAACGGTTCATCCCGCCGTGTCGAACTGAAGCTTGGCGAGGCGGGCATAGAGGCCGGAGCCGGCGAACAGCTGGTCGTGGGTGCCCTGCTCGACGATTCGCCCGGCCTCCATCACCACGATGCTGTCGGCCTGGCGGACGGTGGCGAGGCGGTGGGCGATCACCATCGTGGTGCGGCCCTTCATCAGCCGGTCGAGCGCATCCTGGACGAGCCGCTCGCTCTCCGCATCGAGCGCCGAGGTGGCCTCGTCGAGCAGCAGCAGCGGGGCATCGCGGAGCAGCGCGCGGGCGATCGCGACGCGCTGGCGCTGGCCGCCCGAAAGCCGCGCGCCGCCTTCGCCGAGGAAGGTGTCGAGGCCGTCGGGCAACCCGCGCAGGAAGGTGGCGGCGTTGGCCGCCTCGGCGGCGTCCCACAGCGCGGCGTCGCTGGCGTCCCAGCGGCCGTAGCGGAGATTGTCGCGGGCCGACGCCCCGAAGATCACCGTGTCCTGCGGCACCATCGCGATGCGGCGGCGGATATCGGCGGGATCGACCTCGGTCAGCGGCACGCCGTCGAGCAGCATCCGGCCGTCCTGCGGATCGTAGAAACGCTGGGCGAGCGCCAGCAATGTCGACTTGCCGGCGCCGGACGGGCCGACCACCGCCACCGTCTGGCCGGGCGGGATATCGAGCGTGAAGCCGTCCAATGCGGCCATGTCCGGCCGGGTCGGGTAGCGGAAGGTCACATCGTCGAAGCGCAGGTGGCCGAGCGCGGGTTCGGGCAAGGTGCGCGGATGGGCCGGCGCGCGGATCTCGGCGCGCTCGGCGAGCAGCTCGTGCAGGCGGCTCGCGGCGCCGGCGCCGCGCAGCAGATCGCCATAGACCTCGGCCAGCGAGCCGAACGAGCCGGCGACGATGCCGCAGGTGGCGACGAAGGCGGTGATCGCGCCGCCGGACATCCGGCCGCTGGCGACGTCCAGCGCGCCTTCCCACAGGATCAGCACGATCGCGCCGAAGAACAGGCCGATGATCAACGCGGTCATCACCGCGCGCACCGCCATGCGGCGCTTGGCGGCGGCGAACACCGCCTCGGCGGCGAGGCGGAAGCGGGTGGCCTCGCGCTGCTCCTGGTTGAACGCCTGGACGATCTTCATCGCGCCGAGCGTCTCGGTGGCGCGGGCGCCGACCTCGGCGATCTTGTCCTGCGAGGTGCGCGAGAAACCGCGTACCTTGCGACCCAGCAGGATCACCGGCACCAGCACCAGCGGCAGCGCGATCACCATCATCAGCGCGAGCTTCACCGACAGGGTGAACAGGAACACCACGCCGCCCACCATCGTGAAGGTGGAGCGCAGCGCCACCGAGACGGTGGTGCCGACGACCTGCTCGATCAGCGCGGTATCGGAGGTCAGCCGCGAGGCGATCTCGGACGGGCGATTCTCCTCGAAGAAGCGCGGCGACAGGGTGAGCAGATTGTCCTGCACCTCGACCCGCAGGTCCGCCACCACCCGCTCGCCGATCCACGAGACGAACCAGAAGCGCGTCGCCGTCGCCACCGCCAGCACCGCGACGATCATCAGCAGATAATGGAAGGAGGTGGTGACGCCATGCGGATCGACGCCCGAGGAGAAGCCCCGGTCGATCACGCGCTTCAGCCCATAGGGGATGCCGAGCGTGCCGGCGGCCGAGATGCACAGTGCCGCGAACGCAGCTGCAATATGGCCGGGATAGCGCAGCGCCCGCTTCCAGACGAGGCCGAGATTGCCGATCCTCCGCTGTTTGGGATCGGTCGGCGGGGCGGCTTTGACGGGGGAACGGGCCATGCGCGGGCGGTAGCACCCCCTGCCGTGCCGCTCAATCCGCCCCGTCGGCAGGGTTTTTGCGTGGCCCGCCCGGTCGGGCGGTCGCATCCGCGCCGCCGCATACTTATTTTGCAAGCGCGAAGAGCGCGCGATGCGTTAGAAGGCCGCAAAGCTTTTCCGTGCTAGCCTGTCGCGCTGGCGCCCCGGGAGATCACATTGCTGTACGATGCCTATGAAATGCAGAAGTCCTGGCTGTCGGGCGCGAGCCTGATGGCGAACATGGGCGCCGAGTGGCTGCAAAACCCCGCCAATCCGCTGGGCCAGCACGGTTTCGGCCCGATGATCGCCTCCGGCCTCGACGTCTTCGCCCATGCCTCCCAGCCGCGCGGCAAGCCGGGATTCGGCTTCGAGTCGGCGGTGGTCGACGGCGAGACGGTGACGGTGTTCGAGGAGATTGTGCTGCGCAAACCGTTCGGCCAGCTCAAGCGCTTCCGCAAGGAGGGCGTGGAGGGCCAGCCCAAGCTGCTGATCGTCGCGCCGATGTCCGGCCATTATGCCACGCTGCTGCGCGGCACCGCCGAGCGGATGCTGCCCGGCCACGATCTCTACATCACCGACTGGCGCGACGCGAAGCTGGTGCCGCTCGCCGACGGCCGCTTCGATCTCGACGATTATGTCGATTATGTCGTGGAATTCCTGGAGCATATCGGGCCGGGCGCGCATGTCCTGGCGGTCTGCCAGCCGTCGGTGCCGGTCTATGCCGCCGCCTGCCTGATGAGCGCGGACCAGAATCCGGCGCGCCCTGCCACGCTCACCATGATGGGCGGCCCGGTCGATACCCGCGAGGCGCCGACCGCGGTCAACACCGTTGCCACCCAGCGGCCGATGGCGTGGTTCGAGCAGAATGTCATCGCCACCGTGCCCTTCTTCTATCCGGGCGGCGGGCGGAAGGTCTATCCGGGCTTCCTCCAGCTCACCGGCTTCATGGCGATGAACCTCGGCAACCACCTGATGAGCCACTATAAGATGTTCAACCATCTGGTGCAGGGCGACGAGGAAAGCGCCGACGCCACCAAGGCCTTCTACGAGGAATATCGCTCGGTCTGCGACATGACCGAGGAATTCTACCTCCAGACCATCGCCGACGTGTTCCAGCAGCACAAGCTGCCCAAGGGCGAGCTGCTCCATCGCGGGCGCAAGGTCGATCCGGCGGCGATCACCGACATCGCGATCCTCGCCGTCGAGGGCGAGCGGGACGATATCTCCGGCGTCGGCCAGACCCGCGCGGCGCTGACCATCGCCACCAACCTGCCCGACGAGAAGAAGAAATATCTGCTCGCCGAGAAGGTCGGCCATTACGGCATCTTCAACGGTCGCCGCTGGCGCGAGGAGATCGCGCCGGTGCTGGAGCAGTGGATCGCGGAGCATGAAGCCTGATCGCAGGCGGCGGTCGTTGACCACCTCCCGCATCACCGTCGTGCCGGTCTCGTCCCGAGCCTCGGGGCGGCCGTCCTTGGGGCTGGCTCCGCTTCTGCTGGTTAGCGCCATGCTGGCCTGCGCGCCGTCGGTCGCGGCGGTGCCGAGAAACCCGATCGCGCCGCCCAAGGGCCGTGTCGGGCCGGAGGTCGCCGTCGCGCGGGGCATGGAGCTGGCCAGGGCCGGCGATTGCAAGGCGGTGCTGGCGCTGCTCGATCCGCTGGTGGCGGGCCATGCCGGGGCCGGAACGCCGTCGCGCTTCTCGGCCCAGTTGCTGCGGCTGCCCTGCCTGGCCGGTGCCGGCCGGGGCGCCGAGATCGCGCCGGTGCTCGCCGAACTCAAGGAGACGGCGCCGACCAACCCGCTGGTGCAGGGCTTCGAGGTGTTCGCCGATGCCGATGCCGGTCGCTTCGCCGAGGCGGCCGATGCGATGGGCGCGATCGCCGACGAACGATCCAAGGCGCTGGCGCTGATGCCCGGCAGCCTGTGGCAGGCGCTGGCGCAGAAGCTCACCGTGTCCGGCGATACGGTGCGGCGCGACCGGGTGTCGCTGGCTTTGGCGCTGGCCGATTATGATCCGCCGGACCAGCCCGAACTCGCCGAAGCGCTTGCCGCCGATGCCGTCGGCGCGCTGCTCGACAAGCAGGCGGTGGACGATGCGCGCCAGCTGCTGGATCGCGTCAGCCGCCCGAACCTGCTGTGGGATATGGCGCTGGAGCGTCGCTACAGCGCGCTATGGCCGGATATCGAGGCGCGGCTGGGGCCGCAGGCAGGGCTGGCGATCGACCAGTTCGCCCGCACCGCGCTCGATAGCTATGCCGCCACGCCGGCCGATCCGCAGGCGATACTGGATGCGGCGCGCGCCTTCGCCTTCCTGGGGCGCTTCGACGATGTCCCGAGCGTGGCCGGAGCGACCGCGATCGGCCCGCGGATGAGCGAGGATCAGGTCGGCACCGTGCTGATCGATGCCGATGCGCTGGCGGCGTCCGGCGCGCGCGACAAGGCGCTCGATCGGCTTCGCCCGTTCATGAAGGTCGATTTCAAGACCAATCCCGAGGCGGCCGGCGCATTGATCTCGCTGGCCGAGATGCTCGACCAGGCAGGCCGCTATGACGAGGAACTGGCGGTGGCGCAGGCCGGCGTGGCCCAGCCGGATTTCCTGTCGCCCTTCGGCCTCGCCTGGTTGCGGCGCAATCAGGTCTGCGCGCTGACCGGCCTCGGCCGTGCTGCCGAGGCGAAGGCGGCCGGCGATGCGCTGAAGGCCGTCACCGCCGACAATCCCGCCGCCGCGATCGAAGGACTTCTTTGCGCCGGGCGCGACGACGAGGCGGCGGCGATCGCCGTCGCCACGCTCGCCACGCCGGACGGCCCGGATCGCCTGGCCGATCAGTTCCAGCCGGATGGCGCCCTGCCGCCGCACCCGGTGTCGCGTCTGAGAGGGCTGTGGGCGCGGCTGCTGCTGCGCCCGGACGTGAAGGCGGCGTTCGATCGCGTCGCCCGGATCCTGCCCAAGCCTTATTGGCCCTCGGCCACCCCGCGCGCCCTGCCGGCGCCGCCCGCGAGCGATCCCGCCGCGGGAACATCGACGACATGAGAGATATGTGATGGCTGCAACCGTGCGTCTTGCCGCGCGAATCGAACGCTGGCCGGTGGCCGGCGCCTTCATCATTGCGCGCGGCGCCAAGACCGAGGTGGACGTCGTCGTCGCGACCGTCGCCGAAGCCGAATCGCGGGGCCGCGGCGAGGCGACCGCCATTTATTATCATGGCGAGACTGCCGAGAGCGTGCGCGATCAGATCCTCGCCATGTCCGGCGTCATCGCCGAGGGAGCGAGCCGCGCCGATCTGCTGACCCTGATGCCGCGCGGCGCGGCGCGCAACGCGATCGACACCGCGCTGTGGGAGCTGGACGCCCGGCGGATCGGCCTGCCGGTATGGCGGCTGGGCGGGCTGGAAGAGCCCAAGCCGGTGGCGACCGCCTACACCATCTCGCTCGGCGAGCCGGAGAAGATGGAGGCGGACGCGCGCGCGACGGCGGGCAAATATCCGTTGCTCAAGCTCAAGCTGGCCGGCGAGGGCGATGTCGCGCGGGTGGCGGCGGTGCGCTGCGGCGCGCCCGAGGCACGGCTGGTGGTCGATGCCAACGAGGCGTGGACCGGGCGCGACGTCGCGGCCGAGGCGGCGGCGCTGGTGCCCTATGGCGTCGAACTGATCGAGCAGCCGGTGCGCGCCGGCGAGGATCATCTGCTCGATGGGGTGAAGAGCCCGATCCCGCTGTGCGCCGATGAAAGCTGCCACGATCGCAGCGATCTGGCGCGCTGCATCGGCCGCTATCAGGCGGTGAACATCAAGCTCGACAAGGCCGGCGGGCTGACCGAGGCGCTGCTCCTCTCCAAGGAGGCGCGCGCGGCCGGGCTGAAGCTGATGGTGGGCTGCATGCTCTCCACCTCGCTCGGCGTGGCGCCCGCCTTCCTGGCGGCGCAAGGGGCGGAGTGGGCCGATCTCGACGGGCCGCTGCTGCTCGCCCGCGATCGCCCCGACGGCTTCCGTTTCGAGGGCGGCAAGATGCTCAACGCCCAGCCGACCCTGTGGGGGTGACGGCGGATCGACCTTCCGCGCCTTCCAAGAGGCGGGTTCGAAGAGGCGGGCATCGCTCGCATTACATCGCGTCATCCCGGACCTGATCCGGGATCCCGCTTCTTGCTTGCCTGAACCGTAACAAAGGACGCTGGACCCCGGCTCAAGGCCGGGGTGACGGCGGGGTTCCGGTGTATCGGGGAATCCGCGAGCGCGACGGGGGGCGATCCACCCACCGCTTTCGCATTCTCCGATCAGGGCTGCGCCGATTGCGCGCCCGTCGCGCCCGGCGTTTCGGCATAGGGCATGATCAGCCGGCCATCGGGCGCGGCGGTGTAGGTGGTCTGGGTCGGATAGGCGAGGCCGACCCCTTCCGCCGCGAAGCGCTTCATGATCGTCACCAGCAGCCGGTCGCGCATCGGGTGGGCGATCGACCAGTCGCTGCCCGGAATGTCGATGGTGAAGGCGAAATCCAGCGAACTCGCGCCGAACGCATCGAAGCCCGCGCGCGCCACATTCACCTTCTCGGCCTCGCCCATCTCCTTCAGCATCGCCGGAATCCGTGCCAGCGTATCGGGCGGGGTCTCGTAGGTGACGGACAGGGTGAAGCTCAGGCGGATATGGTCGCGCCCGGTGACGTTCATGATCTCCTTGTCGAGCAGATTCTTGTTCGAGATGATGATCAGCTCGCCGGTGTAGGCGCGGATGCGGGTGGTCTTCATGCCGATCGCCACCACCGTGCCGGCGCTGCTGCCGTAGCTGATATTCTCGCCGACCCGGAACGGCCGATCGAACAGGATCGAGATGCCGGCGAACAGATCGGCGAACACGCCCTGCGCGGCGAGACCGATGGCGATGCCGCCGACGCCGAGACCGGCGACGAGCCCCGCCACGTTGACCCCGAGATTGCCCAGCACCAAGATCAGCGCGATCGAGAACAGCGCGAAGGTGACGAGGAAGCGGATGATCCCCATCGCCGATGTCAGCGCACCGCCGGTATTTTCGGCGGCGCCGGCGCGATGCTCGACGAAGCCGATCACCAGCTCGCGTGCCCATAGCGCCGCCTGGAAGGTGAGGCCGACGGTGAACAGGAAGGCGATCGTCTTGTCGACCAGCGGCGGCGCATCGGCATAGCCATCGACCAGCCGGGCGGCGACGATCACGAGGAACCAGAAGCGCGTGCGGGCGGCGATCCGGCCGATGATCGTCCGCCAGCTGACCAGCGCGTCATCCTCGCGACACAGCCGCTGCGCGCCCTTCTGCACGGCGAGCAGCGCGAACACGATGACGACGGCGATGCCGACCGCGATCAGCAGCTGGAGCCAATGGTCCGATATCCACTGGCTGGTTTCGGCGGCGAGGGCCTGGCCCTCGGCGGCGAAGTCGACGGGGGGGTGGAATACGGGGGCGGCGCTATTGCTGATCGGCATCAGGCGGCTTTCGTCCTTCGTTCGGCGTGGGAGCGGGCGGCCGTGGCCGGCCCGCGTTGATCCGGCAGCGCATCGAGAAAGGCGATGAGCCCTCGCTCGGCAGGCTGCTGCCAGCGTGTGGTTCGCGGCAACCGTAACGAAACCGGGTCGCGGAGGCCACCCGCCTTGGCCAGATCGATCAGGGCGGGGTGGACATAGGATTTGCGGCTGATCGCGGGCGTGTTGCCCAGCGCCTCGGCCACCGGGGCCAGCATCGCGTTGATGCCGATGCCGTCCGCGCCCGCCGCCACGATCGCCTGGTAGGCGATCACGCTCGCCGCCCAGGTGCGGAAATGCTTGGCGGTGAAGGCGCCGCCGCTGGTCTCGCGGATATAGTCGTTGACGTCAGACGAGGTGACGGCGTGGCGGCCGCCGTCGCCGTCGAGATACTGGAAGAGCTGCTGGCCGGGCAGATCCTGGCAGCGCTTGACGATGGTAGAGAGACGGCGATCCTCGATCGTCAGCTCCTGCATCTTGCCGGACTTGCCCTTGTAGCAGAGCTTCAGCCGGGCGCCGCGCACCGCGGCATGGCGGGTGCGCAGCGTCGTCGCGCCGAACGAGCCATTGTCGCGCGCATAGCTCGCATTGCCGACGCGGACATGGCCGAGATCGAGCAGCCGGACGACGGCGGCGACGGCGGTGCGCTTGTCGAGCTTGCGATGGGCGAGGTCGCTGTCCACCTGCCGGCGGATCAGCGGCAGCATCCGGCCGAAATCGGCGCAGCCGGCATATTTCTCGGCCTCCTGCGCGGCCCGGAAATCGGGGTGGTAGCGATATTGCTTGCGGCCCTTGTCGTCATAGCCGGTCGCCTGGATATGGCCGTCGGGCGAGGGGCAGAACCAGCAATCGCGGTAGGCCGGCGGCATCGCGATCGCGTTCAGCCGGTCGATCTCGTCGCGTGCGGTGACGCGCTCGCCATGGGCGTCGCGATAGGCCCAGCCCTTGCCGGCGCGGCGGCGGGTGATGCCGGGCAGTTCGTCGTCGACGAAGGTGAGCTTGGGGTTGGTCATGATCCCGGGGCAACGCGATCGGTCGTGGGATCGTTCCGGCGGGTCACGGAACGGGAGCCCGTCGCGATCCGTTTTCGTCGCCGACCCCATGCTCAGCAGGAGAAAAGACATGCCGATGATCGACCAGTCCAAAGTCCTCATCATCGCCACCGACGGCTTCGAGCAATCCGAGCTGTTCAAGCCGCGCGCGAGCCTGATCGATGCCGGCGCGCAGGTGACGCTCGCCTCGATCGGGACCGATCCGATCCAGGGCATGGAGCAGGATGTCGAGAAGGCCTCGACGATCACCCCCGATCTCCTGCTCGCCGACGTCCGCGCCGAGGATTATGACGCGCTGCTCATTCCCGGCGGCACCACCAATCCCGACAAGATGCGGATGGAGGCCGAGGCGCTGCGCATCGTCCGTGACTTCTTCGCGGCGGACAAGACGGTGGCGGCGATCTGCCACGGGCCGTGGCTGCTGGCCGAGGCGGACGTGCTCGACGGGCGAACCGTCACCAGCTGGCCGTCGATCCGCACCGACCTGAAGAATGCCGGCGCCGAGGTGGTCGACCAGGAGGTGCAGGTCGACGGCAGGCTCATCACCAGCCGCAAGCCGGGTGACATCCCGGCCTTCACCGAAGCGTTGATCAAGTCGATCGAACAGCGCTGACGCGCGGTTTGCGAAAGCCCGCCCAGCCGCGCAGGATGGCGCGCTGGGCGGGCCGCTCGACGCCGTGGTAGAGCGCCGCCGAGGCGGCCAGCACGATCAGCAGGTACAGCGCCATGACCGCCGGCGCGGCGTCATGCTCGTTGTGCACGAAGGCCAGCTTGACCGCGAAGAACAGCAGGAAATGCGACAAATAGGTCGCGTAGCTGATCTCGCCGAGCCAGTGGATCGCGCGGCCGGCAAGCGGGTGGCGCGGCCTCTCGGCGCCCAGCGCCAGCGCCAGCAGCAGGGTCGCGAAGGCGAACGGCACGGCGAGCGTCTCGGGCACGCCCGCCGCCCATGCCGCGAGGCAGCAGGCGCCGGCGAGCCAGCAGCCCAGCTCCGCGCGCACCATCCCGCGCCAGCGCCGCCACAGCGTCGAAAGCATCGCCCCGCAGGCGAATTCGGCGAGGCAGCGGAACAATCCGAAATGCGGGATGTCGAAGCCGAGGCCGGTCGCGCCGCGCGCCTGCGCCACCGCGAACAGCACCAGCAGCGGCGCGGCGGCGCAGGCGATCAGCACCGGCGTCGGCAGCCGTCTGGCGGGCACCAGCAGCACCGCGAGCGGGGTCAGCAGATAGGCCGCCCATTCGCAGCTGATCGACCAGGCCGGATCGTTCCAGTCGAGCGTGTCGAGCAGGCCCCAATTCTGCATCATCGCGATGTGCAGCGGCAATTCGCCGATCGGGAAATGCCCGGTATCGCGCCCGGTCGCCCATAGCAGGATGGCGAGGCCGCCGCCGAACGCCAGCATCGCGGCGTGTAGCGGCCATACCCGCGCGATCCGGCGGACCAGGAAATCGGTGGCGGCGCCGCGCGTGCGCAGCCGCTCGCCATAGTTGAGCCAGATCACGAAGCCGGAGAGCAGGAAGAAGAAGTCGACCGCCAGATAGCCCTTGGCGAGCAGCTGGATCGCCGCCGCCGGCAGCCAGCCGAGGCAGGCGATGCGGACATGATAGAGCACCACCGCCCAGGCGAAGAGCCCGCGAACCGATGTCAGCGGGCGCAGTTCCGGCCGGGTCATGCGGCGGCGGGGCCGGTCGCGACGGGGCCGTGCGCCGTCTGCCCCATCGGCGCCCTGGCGATACGCGGCCGGGTTCGCAGCACATACGAATCGAGCCCGATCTCGCAGGCGATCATCATATACACGAAGGGCTGGAAGGCGATGCCGATGAACAGCGAGCCGACCAGATAGATGATGTGGCCATGCTGGAGCGCGGTCGCCAGCGGCGCGATCCATTGCTCGTCGGGATCGGTCGACCGGCGGAAGCGGCGGCGCAGCATCTCCAGCCGGAACAGGCTGGTGAGGTGGAGCGCCGCCCACATCAGGAAGCCCGGAAAGCCCTGTTCGCCCAGCATCTCGAAATAGGCGGAATGGAAGGCGCGGGCCTTGTCATATTCCACCGCATTGTTGATCGGCTGGCCGCGCGCATCCTTCAGCTGCAGCTGGATGTGGTTGCCGAGATAGGCGGCGAAGCCGCCGCCGGCGGGATGATCCTGCACGTAGTTCCACGTCCAGCCCCACACCGCGACGCGGGTCGAGGCGGATTCGTCGGACTGGTAGCCCTGGATGGTGTGCATCCGCTGGGTGTAGCTGGAGGGCAGCAGCGGCACCGCGATCATGCCCGCCACCACCATGCCGCCGATATAGAGCAGCCGGTGCTGGGAATCGCGCAGCCCCATCAGCGCGACCAGCCCGATGCAGATCAGCCCGGTGCGCGTCGCCGTGCCGATCGGGATCAGCAGGCAGGCGAAGGCGAGCGCCAGCGTATAGAGCCGCACCTTCCAGTCGCGCGGGAAGACGGTGCCATATTTGCCGAGAAACAGGATAGTGGGGACGATCGCGATCGCCACCGTCGAGATCGTCGATCCCTCGTAGAGCCCGCTATTGTCGCTGAGCCCGAGGTTGAGCGTGCCATAGCCGCCACCGCCGAGCAGCGTCTTGATCCCGCCGGTGATGATGATCGATCCGGCCGCGATCACCATGAACAGCAGCAATCCCTCGATCCGCAGCCGGGTGCGCAGCGTGAACGGCAGGAAGATCGCGAACAGCAGCGCCTTCCACACCCAGTCCCACTTCTCGGCGGCGGCGGCGGGAAAATCGGCGGTCATCGTGGTGAAGCCGCACCACAGCAGCAGCAGGATCAGCAGCACCTGCCGCCCGGCGAGCCGCGTGCCGCTCTTGTCGTCCATCGCCAGGAAGCCACCCAGCGCGCAGACGAAGAAGATCAGCGAGATCGGCACTGCATTGAGCATGTAGTAGGACAGGCGCTGCGGCGAGACGATGTCGACATAGGCATAGCCGAGCACGAAGATGAATGGCCGGCGCAGGCCGAGTCCCATCAGCCCGGCGATGAACGCGACGAGGGCGAGATCATGCATCCGGGCGCTGGCCCCACACCGTCCGCTTGGCGCCGCCGTCGCGATCGAGATCGGGGCGCTTGAACAGCCGCCAGGCGGTCAGCGCCAGCAGGCCGTGGGACAGCGCGAGCGCGAAAGTGTCGATCATCGCTGCGTCTCTCGTCCCATCATGGCGCACCCACGCCTAGCGCGCCCCGGTTGACGCGACGTTAAGCCTTGCCATGGCAAAGGTCCGTGCGAAAAGTCCCGATGCGGGACATGAGGACTATCATGCGGATTCTGCACATCCTCGATCATTCGCTGCCCTTGCACAGCGGCTACACCTTCCGCACGCGCGCCATCCTGAAGGCGCAGGAGGCGCTGGGGCTGGAGGTGGCGGGCGTCACCGGCGCGCGCCACGTGCTGGGCGCGGCGGTGACCGAAGGGGCGTGGGAAACCCATGACGGGCTGCGCTTCCATCGCGGCGGCGGGGTGGCGGCGGGTGCGCCGATCCTCTCCGAGATGCGCGAGGTCCGCGCCTTCACCCGCGCGATCCTGCGCGCCGCCGAGGAATTCAAGCCGGACGTCCTGCACGCCCATTCGCCGGTGCTGACCGCGCTCGCCGGGCGATCGGCGGCGAAGCGGCTCGGCCTGCCGCTGGTCTACGAGATCCGTGCCTTCTGGGAGGATGCGGCGGTCGGTAACGGCACCGGAACCGAAGGATCGGCCAAATACCGGCTGACCAAGGCGATCGAGACCTGGGCGGTCAACCGCGCCGACGCGGTCGCGGTGATCTGCGAGGGGCTGCGCGGCGACCTGATCGCGCGCGGCGTGCCGGCGGACAAGATCATGGTCTCGCCGAACGGCGTCGATCTCGGCCTGTTCGGCGATCCGCCGCCGCCCGACGAGGCGCTGCGCGCGCAGCTGGGCCTCGCTGGTGCCGAGGTGATCGGCTTCATCGGCTCGCTCTACGATTATGAGGGCATCGACGACCTGATCGCGGCGATGCCGGCTCTGGTCGCCGCGCGGCCGGACGCGCATCTGCTGCTCGTCGGCGGCGGGCCGCGGGCGGATGCGCTGAAGGCGCAGGCGGACGCCTCGCCGGTCGCCGCGCGCATCCACTTCGTCGGCCGCGTGCCGCACCAGGAGGTGGAGCGCTATTACGGGCTGATCGATATCCTCTGCTACCCGCGCAAGAAGATGCGGCTGACCGATCTGGTGACGCCGCTGAAGCCACTGGAGGCGATGGCGCAGCGCCGGCTGGTCGCCGCGTCGGACATTGGCGGCCATCGCGAGCTGATCCGCGACGGCGAGACCGGCACCCTGTTCGCGCCCGACGATCCGCAGGCGATCGCCGCGTCGCTGGCCGGGCTGCTGGCCGATCGCGATATCTGGGAACGCCGCCGCGAAGCGGGCCGCCGCTTCGTGGAGCGCGAGCGGGATTGGGCCTCCAACGCCAAACATTATCTTCCCGTTTACCAAAGAGTGGCACAGAAAAGCATCGTTCCCGCCGCCATGGTGCCGGCGGGCGCATGAGTTGGGACAGGCAGGGCAGGTTCGCATGACGACGCAGATGCTTCGCAGGATCGATCGCTGGCGCTTCGAGGGGCCGCTGGCGCTCGCGCTGGGCGCATCGGCCGGCTTCTTCGCGTGGACCGTGCCGGCCGAGCTGTTCGATCGGATTCCGGTGGCGGGCGACATGGGCGTGGCCGGCCGCGCGATCGTGACGGCGGGGCTGGCGATCGTCTGCGCGGGCGTGGCGTATCTCGCGATGCGGCGGCGCCCGGCCCGATCCGTGGCGTTGGAAGACGGCGACGAGCCGATCGTGATGGCGCCCGAGGAGGAGCCCGCCCCGCCGGCACCGAGCGAGCGTTTCCGCCGCTTCCGCCGGGCCGATGCCCATCCCGATGCGCCGCCGCGCGAGCCGATCATCGCCAGCCGCGATCTCGGCGAGCCGTTCATGGAGGTCAGCGGCTTCGGCCCGGCCCCGGCGGCGGCCCCCGATCCGCAGGCGGATGAGGCCTGGTGGCCCGAACCCGCGATCCCCGACGGCGATTTCGTCGAGGTGGGCGAGGAGCCGGTGGCGTCGCCGCCGGTGGACCCCGTGCCCGAAACCGTGCCCGAACTGGTGGCGGATACCGTGGCGGACACCGTGGCGCAGAGGGTGCCGGCCGAGCCTGTCGCGGCCGTCGAATCCGCCCCGGTCGAGCCGGTGCCCGCCGAACCCGTCGCGGCGGACGCCCCGGCACGCGTGGCGCGGGAATTGCCGCGCGGCGCCAGCATCACCGCGATGATGGAGCGTCTGTCGGCCGGCCTCGAGCGCCGGGCCGTGGCCGACGAAGCGCCCGAGGCGCCGCCTGCGCGCGACATGCGCCCGGCGCTCCGCGATGCGCTGGACGAGCTCAACAGGCTGGCCGTCCGGCACGATTGACCGCGCCCGTCCGGGCGACATGCGCGACCCGGTTCGCCTGTTCGGGATCGTCGATCGTCAGCGCCTCGATCGCGAGGATCGGCCCGTTTTCATCGAGCCGCACCACATGCAGATCGGCGACGAAACCCTGGGCCATCGCCAGCTCCATCTCGGGCAATGCCGCCTGCAACTGCGCCGCCCGGATCGCGGCGTCGCCGCCCTCGATGCGCAGCGCGAGCCGGTGCCGTGCGCCGTAGAACAGGCCGGAGGCCCAATCCTGGCTGGTCGCGGTGATGGTGGTGAACGGGGCCGCGAACGGCTCCATCGCGCGCAGCAGGGTATCGCGGGCGCGTTCGGCGGGCAGGCGTATCATCCTCTCATCTCCTCATGACGATCGAGCCAGGCATGGATGCGGCGTTCGGTCTTGATCCGGGGCTCGCGGCCGTTGCGCAGATCGTGGACGAATCGGGGATCGCCGACGACGCGCCGGCCGAACGTCGATGCACTGGTCCCCGAACGCCGCAGATAATGCTGGATTCGCGTGAGCAGATGCATCGACGTGCGGCCTCCCTCGGGACTCGCTCGCCCCGTTGAAGATCATGTTTTGTTCTTCAAATCCTACTTGTCTAGGATTTTTCCTATCCGTATGATCCGGCCATGGTCGAAGGCGATCCGCGCGCCGTTCTCGCACGGCTGATCCAGCAACGCGGGGAGGATTGCGCCTCGCTGTCGCGGCTGATCGGCCGCAACCCGGCCTATGTGCAGCAGTTCATCCGGCGGGGCACGCCGCGCCGGCTGGCGGAGGCGGATCGCGCGCGGCTCGCCGCTTATTTCGGCGTGCCCGAAACCTGGCTGGGCGCGGCCGAGGCGCCGGCCCCGGCCGTGGCCCCGCTCTGGACGGTGCCGATGCTGGATATCGCCGCGTCGGCCGGGCCGGGGGCAGTGGCGGAGGATCGGTTGTCCGCTGCCGGCATGGGCTTTTCCGAGGCATGGCTGCGCCGGCTCCGCCCCGATCGTGGGGACAGGGAAGGGCTGTCGGTGATCCGGGTGCGGGGCATTTCGATGCTGCCGACGCTGGCCGACGGCGACGAGATACTGGTCGATCGGCACGATGCCCATGATCGCCTGCGCGACGGCATCTATGTGCTGCGGGTGGACGACGTGCTGCTGGTCAAGCGGCTGGTGCGCGAGGGCGACGGCTTCGCGGTGCGGAGCGACAATCCGGACGCCGGGCCGGTCGATCTGGCCGGCGGGGCGGTGGTGATCGGCCGGGTGCTGTGGGCCGGGCGGACGCTCTAGCGCCCGATCTTGCGCCGATCCGCCAGCCACAGCGCGACCGCCGCCGCGACGCCGATGGCGAGGCCGGCGAGCAGCCCGAGGCTCGGCTGGTTCATCAGCCCACCGAGGATGGTGCCGGCCATGACGGCGACGGCGATGAGGACACCGCCTGCCTGCGGTCCGGGATGATCGGCCATGGCAGGGCCTCTGCCACGATCGCCGATCCGGCGCCAGCGCCGCAACATGGTGGCGGCGATGTTTACCCTTCTCCTGCGGCCAGCCTTAACGGCCACGGGTCTAGGGCGAGGCTCCGGCGTCCAGGCCGGATGGGAGGTGGCGTGTTCGACCAGATGCTCTTCGTGATCGATCGGGAGGCCTATGACGGCGCCGAGGAACTGATGGCGCGATGGGGCGAAGAGGCGCTGTCCGAGGCGGCCGCGCGCGCCGAGCGCAGCCGCGATCTCGGCAACCACATCCATTATACGCGCTGGTGCCGGGTCGGCCGCGCGATCCTGCAACTCGGCGATCCCGAGCCTGCCGCCACCCTGCACTGATCGAAAACCACGCCCGTTCGGGCGATTACGGGCATTGCGGGCGGCGATCACAGCCCCTAGGGTCCGGCCTATGTCGCCCGCCGTCTCGCGGTCCCGCGCCCGTTGCGCCTGTGCCGCGATCGTCCTTGCCACCGTTCCTGTCGCGGCCCGCGGGCAGGACGCGGCGACGACGGCCGTGGACCCTGCCGCCACGCTCGACCCCAATTCGCCGATGGCGGATATGCCCGGTCTCGGCGTCGACTGGCCCGATCTCGCCAAGCCCGATGCGCCGCTGGGGCTGCTGCCCACCGATCAGCCCGATCCCGCCGTGGCGCTCGGCAAGGCCGCCAAGGCGATCAAGGCGGAGGCCCAGACCGTCGATGCATCGGGCGAGCGGCGCTATGGCGTCACCATCGAAGGATTGGCCGGGCTGCCGGCGGCCTCCGAAATCCGGCTCCGCTTCGATGGCCTCTCCTCGCTGCAGCTGGGCGTCGGCAAGCCGGCCAACGTCGCGCAGGTCGATCGCCGGGCGCGGGAGGATGGCGCGATGCTGCGCGAGCTGCTGCGCGCCTATGGCTATTACGACGCCGAGGTGGATACCCGCGTCGGCGGCACGTCCGGCCCGACCACCACGGGCGACAGCCGCCTGGCGGTGACGCTCGCGGTCGATCCCGGCCCGGCCTATACCTTCACCCACGTCGCCTTGCCCGGCCTGGCCGCCACCGGCCCCGACGCCGCCGCGCTGCTCAAAGCCTTCGACGTCGGCAAGGGCGATCCGGTCAGCGCCGACAGGGTCAATAACGGCGTCGCGGCGCTCAAGGCGGCGCTGGCCGACAAGGGCTATGCCTTCGCCGTCGTCGGCGATCCCGATATCCGCGTCGATCACCAGACGCACGAGGCGACGCTGGCGATGCAGGTCGATGCCGGCGATCATATGCGCTTCGGGATGTTCCACGTCTCCGGCACCAGGCATGTGTTCGGGCCGCGCCATCTCGCCCTGCTGTCGCGCCTGCATCCGGGCGACCTCTACAACAAGTCGCTGATCGAGGATCTGCGTCGCGCGCTGATCCAGACCGGGCTGATCTCGGTGGCGCAGATCACCCCCGTCCACACCGCCGATCCGCACATCGTCGATCTCGACGTGCATCTCGAACCGGCGCCGCCGCGGACGATCGCGGCGACGCTCGGCTATGTCACCGGCGCGCGGATCACCGCCGGCCAGCTCGGCTATCTCAACACCGAGACCGTCAGCACGCTGGGCTATGGCACCGGGCAGGGCGTCACCGCGGAGGTCGACTGGACGCATCGCAACCTGTTCCCGCCGGAGGGCAGCCTGACGGTGCGCGGCGTGCTCGGCACCCAGGAGCAGCTCGCGTCCGCAATCTTCCGCCGCAACAATTTCCGCACGCGCGATCAGGCGCTGGTCGGCCAGTTCACGCTCGATCATCTGAACGTCCCGGCGTTCGCGGCGAAGACCATCGATGCCGCCGCCAACATCGAGCGGCAGACCAACATCATCTGGCAGAAGAAATGGACCTACAGCTACGGCGTGGAGCTGGTGGTGTCCGACGAGCGCGACGAGATATTGGCGACCGGCGAGCCGCGTCGCGCGACCTATTATATCGGCGCGCTGCCGCTCGGCCTGGCCTATGACGGCTCCGACGATCTGCTGAACCCGACCCGCGGCTATCGCCTGTCCGCCCGCGTCTCGCCGGAAATCTCCTTCCGCGGCAAGGCGTTCGAATATGTCCGCCTCCAGCTCGACGGATCGGCCTATCAGCCGGTCGGCCGGATCGTGTTCGCCGAGCGGGTGCGGCTGGGCTCGATCGAGGGTGCGAGCAGCGATGCGATCGCGCCGACCCGGCGTTTCTATTCGGGCGGCGGCGGATCGGTGCGCGGCTTCGGCTATCAGAAGATCGGCCCGCGCGATCTGAACAACAACCCGACCGGCGGCGCCAGCCTGGCCGAATTCGGGCTGGAGGCGCGCATCCGTTTCGGCGATTTCGGCATCGTGCCGTTCCTCGACGGCGGCAATCTCTACGCCCAGTCGCTGCCGCGCTTCACCGGCATCCGCTACGGCACCGGGCTCGGCGTGCGCTACTATACCAGCTTCGGGCCGATCCGCGTCGATGTCGGCACCCCGATCAACCGGCAGAAGGGGGATAGCCGGGTCGCGGTCTATGTCTCGCTGGGGCAGGCCTTCTGATGGCGGAGGATATCCCCGCCGACACCGTGGACGAGACGCCGCTCCCGCCCGCGCCGGCCCGGCGCCTGCACTGGTCGCTGCGGCTGGTCGGCGGCATCGTCGGTTTCCTGTTGGTGCTGGCGGCGGCGGTGGGCTTCGGCGTCGATACCGACGCCGGGCACCGCTTCATCGTCGATCGCATCGGCGAGATGAAGCCGTCGAGCGGGCTGCGCATCCATATCGGCCGGATCGACGGATCGATCTGGCGCCACGCCCGCATCAAGGATCTGCGCCTGTCCGATCCGCAGGGCCTCTTCCTAGAGGCGCCGAGCGTGCAGCTCGACTGGCGGCCGGGGCGCTGGCTGGCGAACCGCCTGCATGTCGATCGCCTCGCCTCCGATCTCGTCATCCTCCACCGCCTGCCCAGGCTGCGGCCCGGCAAGCCCGGCCAGCCGATCCTGCCCGGCTATCGCATCCACATCGGCGCGCTCGATCTGCGGATGCGGCTCGAGGCGGGCGTCGCCGGGCCGCAGCAGCGGATGGTGCGGATCGTCGGCAAGGCGGATACCGGCAATGGCCGCGCCGTGATCGGGCTGCGCGCCGGCTCCTCGGCGGGCGACAGGATGATCGTGGCGCTCGATACCGAGCCCGATCGCGATATGTTCGATTTCGATGCGCGGCTGCTCTCGCCGGGCGACGGCGTGGTGCCGGGACTGTTCGGATCGCGCAAGCCGATGGGCGTGCTGATCTCCGGCGAGGGATCATGGTCGCAATGGCAGGGCCATGGCCGCTGGGTGGCCGGCGGCCAGCGGATCGCCGATCTGACATTGCGGCAGGTGAAGGGCCATTATGCGCTCGGCGGCCGGCTGACCCCCGCGTCGATCACGCAGGGCAAGGTCCAGCGGCTGACCACGCCCGCGATCATGGTGGCGGGCGGCGCGCGCTTTGCGGATCGCCGGCTCGACGGCACCCTCAGGCTGGCCTCGCCGGCGCTGACCATGGGGGTCAAGGGCGTGATCGATCTCGCCCATGGTGCCTTCGATCCGCTGCGCGTCGATCTCGCTTTGCTGCAACCCCGCGCACTGTTCCCCAACATGAGCGGTCGCGAAATCCGCCTCCACACGGAACTGACGGGCGCGTTTCGCGCCGCGCATTTCCGCTACGCGCTGACCTCGCCCCAATTCGCCTTCGACCAGACCGGGTTCGAGGATGTGAAGGCCGCCGGCGAGGGGCGTCTCGGCGGCAAGGACGTCACCCTGCCGATCAAGCTGACCGCGCGGCGGGTGACCGGCGTCGGCGATGTCGCCGGTGGCATCCTCGCGAATCTCGATATCGCCGGCACGCTCCATGTCACGGCGAAGCAGCTCACCGGCGACGGCCTGACGCTGCGATCGGACAAGCTCAACGGCAAGGTCGCGCTGTTCCTGGATCTGGTCGGCGGGAAATATTGGGTCGATCTGTCGGGCGGCCTGCAACGCTATCTGATCCCCGGCCTCGGCATCGTCGACGTGCTGACCGAACTCAAGGTGGTGCCGACCAGCGATCTCAAGCAGTCAATCGTTTCGGGCCGGGGCCGTGCCTGGGTGCGGCGCTTCGACAACGCCTTCCTGCGGACGCTCGCCGGGGGGCTGCCGACGCTCGACACCCAGCTGACCCGCACGCCGGACGGCGTCCTCCATTTCGCCGGCCTAAAGCTCATTGCGCCGGCGATCACGATCACCGGCGGCGGCACCCGGCTGAAGGACGGGACGGTCCAGTTTGCCGGGCAGGGCCAGCAGGGCAGCTATGGCAGCTTCCGCCTCAAGCTCGACGGGATGATCGATCACCCCAAGGTCGGCCTCTTGCTCGATCGGCCGCTAGAGGCGTTGGGCCTCGATCAGGTGCGGCTCGATCTCGATCCGGTGCCGCAGGGCTTCGCGATGACAGCGGCGGGCGGATCGACGCTCGGGGATTTCACCGCCACCGGCGCGATCGATACGCCGCCCAACGGCGCGCCCGGGATCGTCCATATCGATGCGCTCCATGTCAGCGGCACCACCGCCAAGGGCCAGTTGCGCTCCGATCCCGCCGGGTTCACCGGGCAGCTGGCGCTGGCGGGCGGCGGACTGGCGGGCACCCTCGATTTCGCGCCGGTCGGCACCATCCAGCGCATCGCCGGCCATATCGCGGCCGACCATGCGACGCTCGCCGGCGATTTCGGCGCGACGGTGCGGCGCGGCACGCTCGACCTCGATCTGCTGCTCGATCCCGCCAGCCCGCACGTCAATGCCACCATCGCGGCGCAGGGGCTGACGCGCGGCTCGATCTCGCTGGCGCGGCTCGCCGCCTCGACCAAGCTGGTCGGCGGTCTCGGCGAGGTCCGCGCCGCATTCTCCGGATCGCGCGGGCGGGCCTTCTCCTTCCAGACCGCGACGACGATCAGCGCCGACAGCTACACCGTGCGCGGCCAGGGCCAGATCGACGGCAAGCCGCTGGCGCTGGCGACGGCGGCGGTGCTGCATCATGCCGGTGATGCGTGGGTGATCGCACCGACCAGCCTGTCCTTCTCGGGCGGCAGCGCGACGGTCGCGGGGCGTTTCGGCAAGAGCGACAGCCGTTTCGAGGCGAGCCTCGATGCGATGCCGCTCGCGGTGCTCGATATGGTGAAGCCCGGCCTCGGCCTGTCGGGCGAGGCGACCGGGCATTTCTCCTATGCCGTCCCGGCACCGGGGGCGCTGCCCACCGGCAAGGCCGATCTGCGGGTCCGCGGGTTGAGTCGTGCCGGGCTCGTCCTGTCGTCCCGCCCGGTCGATGTCGGGCTGACCGCGGTGATGGACGGCGGCAAGATCGCCGCCCGTGCGATCGCCTCCAGCGCCGGCCAGGTGATCGGCCGGGCACAGGCCCGCATCGCGCCGATCGGGGCCGGCGCATCGCTCGGCGGTCGGCTGCTCGCCGCACCGCTGTTCGCGCAGCTGCGCTACAACGGCCCGGCCGATACGCTGTGGCGGCTTTCCGGCAACGAGACGATCGATCTCTCCGGCCCGGTCGCGATCGGCGCGGATATCGGCGGGACGATCCATGATCCGCTGATCCGGGGATCGCTGGTGACGTCGGCGGCGCGGCTGGAGAGCACCACCACCGGCACCGTGATCGACAAGATCCGGGCACGGGGGCGCTTCGACGGATCGCGCCTGCTGATCGATCAGTTCGCCGGATCGACCAGGGACAATGGCAGCCTGTCCGGCCATGCCGCCTTCGATTTCGCCGGCGCCAAAGGGCTCGGCATGGATATCGCGATCGACGCCCAACATGCCGTGCTGCTGGCGCGCGACGATATCGGCGCGACCGTCACCGGGCCGCTGACGATCAAGTCGAACGGGCAGGGCGGCGTCATCGCCGGCAATATCCGGCTCGATCGCTCCTCCTACCGCTTCGGCCAGGCCGCGCAGCAGGGCGTGCCGCACATCGCCGTCCACGAGCTCAACCGCGAGGATATCGACGATGACGCGGCCTTGCCCTCGCCCTGGTCGCTCGATCTCACCACCGATGCCCATGCCCAGATGATGGTGCGCGGGCTGGGGCTCGACAGCGAATGGCGGGCCAAGCTCGTCATCAAGGGCGCGGTCGACAATCCTGCCATTTCAGGTCGGGCCGATCTCATCCGGGGCAATTACGAATTTGCCGGCCGCCGCTTCGATATCGATCGCGGGATCATCCGGTTCAGCGGCAGCACGCCGGTGGATCCGGCGCTGGATATCGTCGCCAGGGCGAATATCCAGAGCGTCAACGCTTCGATCCAGGTCGCCGGCACCGGCCTCAAGCCCGAGGTGAGCTTCACCTCCACGCCGGCGCTGCCGGAGGACGAACTGCTCTCTCGCCTGCTGTTCGGCACCTCGATCTCCAACCTCACCGCGCCCGAGGCGTTGCAACTGGCGGGCGCGGTCAACGGCCTGCGCACCGGCGGGCGCGGCAGCCTCGATCCGATCAACGCGATCCGCAAGGTGGCGGGGCTCGATCGCCTGCGCATCGAGCCGGCCGACATCACCACCGGCCAGAAGACCTCGATCGCGGCCGGCAAATATATCGGCAAGCGCACCTATGTGGAGCTGGTGACCGACGGGCAGGGCTATTCGGCGACCCGGCTGGAGTTCCAGGTGACGCGCTGGCTATCCTTGCTCTCGACGATCTCGACGATCGGCCGGCAGAGCGCCAACATCCGCATCTCCAAGGATTATTGAGCGAGGCGGCGGAGCCTGTCCGGCAGTCGCGCGACGATCGCGCGCTGGGTGGCGTCATCGGCGGCGAGCCAGTCGCCAATCTCCTGCAACGAGCGACCACAGCCGCGGCACCAGCCGGTGGCGGCGTCGATCGCGCAGACCTGGGTGCAGGGCGAAGGGATCATGCCGGGCGTCTAGGCCGTCCGCTTTGCCGGCACAACCTTGCCGGACAGGGGCCAAGACGAGGATCGGCGGTGGTGGCGGGGCCGGATCTTGCTTCAGCAGGGTTTGAACAGGCCCTTGGAATCCCGGCACAGTCGTCCGCGTCCGACCAGCGGCGGCTTTGCGGCTTTGGGTGGCCGGGCGGGCTCGGGGGACGAGGCGATCATGGCCGTCGCGCCGGACGCCGGGGCGGCCGGATCCGCGGGGGCGTCCGTTGGCCGTCCATGGTGCCGGGCCGGGCGAGGCGTGGGCGCGCCCGGCGGGCAGGGCGTGTAGAGCCCCTTCAGATCGTGGCAGAGCGGCGCCGCCGATGCCGTGGCGGCCATGATCGCGGACAGCGCGACGGTGGCGGCAAGCAGGATGAAGTGGCGCACGAGCGTCTCCGGCAGAGGGCGGAAACGCGAAGCGCCCGGAGGTTTCCCGCCGGGCGCCCGCATCTCTGTTCGATGTCTCCGATTGATCCCGAAGGATCAGTTGGAGTAGTACATGTCGAACTCGACCGGTGCTGGCGTCATCTCCCAGCGGGCGACCTCCGGCCACTTGAGTTCGAGATAGCTCTCGATCTGGTCCTCGGTGAACACGCCGCCCTTGGTGAGGAAGGCGTGATCGGCGGCCAGGCTGTCGAGCGCTTCGCGCAGCGAACCGCAGACGGTCGGGATTTCCTTCAGCTCCTCGGCCGGCAGGTCGTAGAGATTCTTGTCCATCGCCTCGCCGGGGTGGATCTTGTTCTCGATGCCGTCGAGGCCGGCCATCAGCAGCGCGGCATAGCAATAATAGGGGTTCGCCATCGCGTCCGGGAAACGGAACTCGACGCGCTTCGCCTTGGTGCCGGCACCATAGGGAATGCGGCACGAGGCCGAGCGGTTGCGCGCCGAATAAGCGAGCAGCACGGGGGCCTCATAGCCCGGCACCAGCCGCTTGTAGCTGTTGGTGGTCGGGTTGGTGAAGGCGTTGAGCGCCTTGGCGTGCTTGATCACGCCGCCGATGAAGTAGAGGCACATGTCGGACAGGCCGGCATAGCCGTCGCCGGCGAACAGCGGCTTGCCGCCATCCCAGATCGACATGTGGGTGTGCATGCCCGAGCCATTATCCTTGGCGATCGGCTTCGGCATGAAGGTCGCCGTCTTGCCGTAGGCCTGGGCCACCTGCCACACGACATATTTGTAGATCTGCATGCGATCGGCGGTGGTGACGAGCGTGCCGAAGGTCAGGCCGAGCTCGTGCTGGGCCGCCGCCACCTCATGGTGGTGCTTGTCGCAGGGCAGGCCCATTTCGAGCATGGTCGAGACCATCTCGGCGCGGATGTCGACGGCGCTGTCGACCGGCGCGACCGGGAAATAGCCGCCCTTGGCGCGCGGGCGATGGCCGAGATTGCCTTCCTCATACGCCTTGCCGGTGTTGGTCGGCAGCTCGATGTCGTCAAGCTTGTAGTAGGACGCATTGTAGGTCGTATCGAACTGCACGTCGTCGAACATGAAGAATTCGGCTTCCGGGCCGACATACACGGTGTCGCCGATGCCGAGCGTCTTCACATAGGCTTCGGCGCGCTTGGCCGTGGAACGCGGATCGCGCGAATAGAGCTCGCCGGTCGAAGGCTCGACGATGTCGCAGACGAGGATCAGCATCGGCGTCGCCGAGAAGGGATCGACCCACACCGCGTCCAGATCCGGCTTGAGGATCATGTCGGACTCGTTGATCGCCTTCCAGCCCTCGATCGAGGAGCCGTCGAACATGAAACCGTCGGTGAGTTCGTCTTCGCCGACCACACCCGAAACCATGGTCAGGTGCTGCCACTTGCCCTTGGGATCGGTGAAACGCAGATCGACCCATTCGATCTCCTGTTCCTTGATCAGCTTCAGAACGTCAGAGGCGCTGTTCGCCATAGTTGGGGGTGCCCTTTCCCGCTTTGTTGGAAATGTGGAGAGTGGAAATTAAACCGCGTCGCCGTCCCGCTCGCCGGTGCGGATGCGGATGGCGGTATCGACGGGGATGACGAAAATCTTGCCGTCGCCGATGCGCCCGGTCTGGGCGGCGTTCTGGATCGCTTCCACGACCCGGTCGGCCAGCCCGTCCTCGACGACGACCTCGAGCTTCACCTTGGGCAGGAAGTCGACGACATATTCGGCGCCCCGATACAGTTCGGTATGCCCCTTCTGCCGGCCGAAACCCTTCGCCTCGGTGACCGTGATGCCCGACACGCCCACCTCGTGCAGGGCCTCCTTCACCTCGTCCAGCTTGAAGGGCTTAATGATCGCTTCGATCTTCTTCATCTCGTGTGCGCTCCCTCCCCGGACGCAGGCGCTCCGGGTTCAATAAACGTGCCATGCGCGGACTCGCAAGCGGCCGGCGGCCCGCACGCGCAGCAATGTGCATGTCTGCCCGATCGATGGGCAAAAATCGACTCCATTGCCCGATTTTTGGGCAGCGCCCGATCCGGCGAAAGGCGCGGCCAATTCGCCCGTACAGGCCGAATCGTTCAGCCCCTCGCCTGCGCTCTTATGGGCAAGATTGCGCCTTCTCATGCAAGGGGGTTGCGGTTAGGGCGACAGGATGATTGATCGCGCCATCATCCTGAGCGCCGGGCAGGGCTCGCGCCTGCTTCCGCTCACCGCCGAACGCCCCAAATGCCTGATCGACTTTTCCGGCCGCACCCTGCTGGCCTGGCAGGTCGCCATGCTGTCCAACGCCGGGGTGACGCGGATCGATGTCGTCACCGGCTTCATGACCGACCTGGTGGAGGCGGAACTCGCGCGCCTGGCCCGGCCGGGGCTGACGCTGCGGACGCGCTTCAACCCCTTCTACAAGGTCGCCGACAATCTCGGCTCCTGCTGGATCGCGCGCGACGCGATGGATGGCGACTTCCTGATCCTCAACGGCGATACGTTGATTTCGCAGGAGATCGTGGAGCGCGTGCAGCAGGGCGGCGGCGCTTGGCCGATCGCCGTCACCGTCGATGCCAAGCCGCATTATGACAGCGACGACATGAAGGTCACGCGGATCGGCGGACGGCTCGCGGCGATCGGCAAGACGCTGACCGCCGAGCAGGCCAATGCGGAATCGATCGGCTTCCTCGCCTTCCGGGGCGAGGGCGTGGCACTGTTCCGCGATACCGTGGAGGCCTTCATGCGGACGCCCGCCGGGGTCGAGAACTGGTATCTCAAGATCATCGACGCGATCGCGCCGACCGGCAAGGTCGGCACCGTGTCGATCGAGGGGCTGGACTGGGCCGAGGTCGATTTCCTGAACGATATCGAGGCGGCAACGCTCCTGACCGATCGCTGGCTCGGTTAATCCGGCCAGCTGCCGCCGAGCCAGCCGACCAGATCCGCCACGGCGGCCGCGTCGAGGGTGATCGCGGCCCCGAGATCGGGCAGCTTCGGCCAGCCCGCATCGGTGAACACCGCGCCGCCGCGCGCCCGCGAGCCCTCGTAGCGCGGGATCACATGGAAGTGGACGTGCGGGTCCACCATCATCAGCATCAGATAATTGAGCTTGTCGTGCGACACTGCGGTGGCGAGCGCCGTCTCGATCGCGCGGGTGACGAGGGCGAGTTCGGCATGGGCCTCGGGCGGCAGGTCGCCGAACGCGGTCGCGTCCGATCGCGCGGCCAGCACCAGCGATCCCAGCGTCGGCTGGGCGGGGCGCAGCAGCACCAGCCAGTGCCGATATTCGCGGATCAGCGTGGCGGGATAGCCGAATTTCGTGATCGTCGCATTCATGCCGCCTGCTCCATCCAGCTGGTCAGCGCCCCGTGCCGTGCCCGCCACGCATAGGCCTGCACGAACTGGAGGGCATGGACGAGCAGCGATGCCACCGCCCACCATGCCACCGCCACCAGCCCGAGATCGGGCCGGCCGGCCGCCAGCGATACGAACAGGATCACCATGTTCGGGTTCCGTCGCGCGGTGATCAGCCGGAAATCGGTGTCGAACTTCCGCCAGACATGGATGTGCATCCCGAAGCGGCGCATGAAGACGCCCTCGATCAGCCGCTGGAGCGCATAGCTGCCCAGGATCATGCCGAGCACGATGGCGAAAGGCCGGCCGTCGAGCGGATGCGCGGTCGCCGCGGTGCCCCAGCCCCAGGCGAACCACCAGAAGGGCGGATGCACGATATCCACGCCATGATCGATGATGTTGCCCCACCAGGATGAGGTGACGGTGCAGCGTGCCAGCTTGCCGTCCACGGTATCCAGGATCATGAACAGGAAGCCGCAGGCCAGCCCCGTCCAGTAGCACCCGCCCGCGAACAGGAAGGTGGCGGCGATGCACAGTGCGATGCCGATGAAACTGACCATGTTGGGGGTCAGGCGGAGGCGGGCGGCGAGGCGGGTCAGCCCCAGCGCGATCTCCGGCCAGAGATATTTGGTGAGGATGTCGGTGACGCCCTTATAGGCGCCATAATAGCTCCTCCGCTCGGTCTCCTCGGCGGTGTCGGCGGTCAGCGGCTCGACGAACGGGCATTCGCGCTTGCGGAGGCGATGGTTGTAGAGGATCGGCCGCTGGTCGTAATCGATGACGGTGAGGCCTTTGCGGTCGCCGGGCGTTGTCGCCGGATCGGACCCTGCCGGCAGATGCACCAGCACCGTGCGGCCGCCGGAGACCAGCATCGTCGCGGGATTTTTCACGATATGGGCGAACCAGGCAGGATCGAAGGCGAAGGCGGTATCGGCCCACAGGATCGCGTCACCGGTCACGGGCGCCCGATCGGTGAGGACGCCGGCGGCGGTGGCGAGGCGCCGGATGCGCTCGGCATTGGTCAGGCCCCAGAAGCGGACGGGATTGTCGCCGCCGATGACAAGCGTGATGGGCCGGCTCGAGATCGCATTTCTCCCTCCGCGCAAACCTGCGCGCCAAAGACTGCTGCTATGGCGACTGGCGGGGCGACGCAAGCATGAGCGCCGATCCGGCACGCCGGCAGCGCTGGCTCCATCCTGCGGCCCTGGCGGACGCCGCCGTCGCCCAGCGCGAGATCGCCGAGGCCTGCGAAGTGCGGGATCGGATCGGCCCGGTGCGGATGGTGGCGGGAGCGGACACCTCGATGAAATGGCGCGATTCCCGGGGGCCGATCCACGCCGCGATCGCGCCGTTGTCCTGGCCGGACCGCACGCCGCTGCCGGCCGCGACGATCACCGACATTCCGCCCTTCGCCTATGTGCCGGGCTATCTCGGCTTTCGCGAGGCGCCGGCGTTGGTCGCGGCTTGGGAAAGGCTGCCGGAGAAACCCGCGATCCTGTTCGTCGATGGCCATGGCCGGGCCCATCCGCGCCGCTGCGGCATCGCCACGCATCTCGGCGTGCTGCTGGACGTGCCGACGGTGGGCGTCGCCAAGTCGATCCTGTGCGGGCGCATCGAGGGGGAACTGGGCGCGGAGCCCGGCGCCACCGCGCCCCTGATCGACTGTGACGAGGTGGTGGCGATGGCGGTGCGGACGCGCGTCCGATCGCTGCCCGTCTATATCGGCACCGGCCACCGCGTATCGCTCGACACGGCGGTGGCATGGGTGTTGCGGCTCAGCGAGGGGCGGCGCCTGCCGCTGACCACCCGCCTTGCCCATGATGCGGCGAACGCGGTGCGGCGGGGTCATGCGGGCGGCTGACCGCCCCGGCCATCACGACGTCCACCGTGACGACCGGGGCATGGGGCCGGGTCAGCCCTTCTTGTGGGCGGCCTTCCAGGCCTTCACCGCGTCCATCGTCTTCTCGACATGGCCGGCCGGATCCATCGCCGAATAAGCGAAGATCACCTTGCCGTCGGGGGCGATGACATAGCTGGTGCGGTTGGCGCGGGTGCTGGTCGCCAGCTTGACGTCATAGTCCGCGATCATCTGCGGCGTGGCGGCGGCGACTGCGAACTTGTTGCGGCATTCGGTGACCGAGAATTTGTCGAGCACGTCGATCGAATCCGCCGACACGCCGATCACGGTGGCGCCGAGCTTGTGGAAGCCGTCGGTCGCCTCGGCGAAGTCATGCGCCTCGATGGTGCAGCCCGAGGTGAAGGCGGCCGGATAGAAATAGAGCACCACCGGCCCCTTCTTCAGCGCCTTGGCGAGATCGAACGGCATCTCCTTGCCGGCGAGGCTTGCCTGGGTGGCGAAGGTGGGCGCCGTTGCGCCGACCGGCAGCGCTGCCATGGCGGGCGCCGTGAAGGCGAGGGCGGCGCAGGCGAGGGCCATGCGGCCGGGCAGGAGGCGCAGCGTCATCGATCATTCTCCGAACGGGAATTTCAGGCGTAGGGCGGGTGATCCAGCCCCATGGGACTCTTCGTGAAGATCTGGCATCCGGTTTCAGTGATGCCGATCGAATGTTCGAATTGTGCCGACAGCGAGCGATCGCGCGTCACCGCCGTCCAGCCATCGTCGAGCATCTTCACGTCGGGGCGGCCGATGTTGATCATCGGCTCGATCGTGAAGATCATGCCGGGCTTGAGCTCCGGCCCGGTGCCGGGCTTGCCGACATGCACCACCTCGGGCGCGTCGTGGAACACGCGGCCGACGCCATGGCCGCAGAAATCCCGCACCACGCCGTAGCGATGCTTCTCGGCATGTTGCTGGATGACATGGCTGACATCGCCGAGCCGGTTGCCGGGCTTGGCCTGCTCGATCCCCAGCATCAGGCATTCATAGGTCACGTCCACCAGCCGCTTCGCCTTGAGCGGCACGTCGCCGACCAGGAACATCCGGCTGGTGTCGCCGTGCCAGCCGTCCAGCACCGGCGTCACGTCGATATTGACGATGTCGCCGTCCTTGAGCGGCTTGGCGGCGGGGATGCCATGGCAGACGACATGGTTGATCGAGGTGCAGCAGCTCTTGGTATAGCCGCGATAGCCGAGCGTGCCGGGCACGCCGCCGGCGTCCAGGGTCATCCGGCGGACGATATCGTCCAGCGCTTCGGTGGTGACGCCCGGCACGACATGGGGGACGAGCGCGTCGAGGATCCGCGCGGCGAGCTGGCCCGCCGCCTGCATGCCCGCGAAGCCGGCTTCATCATACAGCTTGATGGCGCCGTCGCGCTCGATCACGTCATGGGCGGATACGGAGAGGTAGTTGGTCATGCGGCGTATATAGCGCTTGGGCCGCGCAAGCGCTATGGCGGGCCGCAATGGACGATACACGCATCTGGACCGCCGCGATCGCCGTGATCGGCGACGAGATTCTCTCGGGCCGGACGCAGGACCGCAATATCGCGCAGATCGCGCTGTGGCTGAACCTGCAAGGCATCCGCCTCGTCGAGGTGCGCGTCGTCGCGGACGATAGGGCGGCGATCGCCGAAGCGGTGACGACGCTGGCCGGGCGCAACGATTATCTGTTCACGACCGGCGGCATCGGGCCGACCCATGACGATATCACGGTGGATGCGATCGCCGCCGCTTTCGGGCTGGACGTGGTCGTCCACCCGCGCGCGCGCGCCATTCTCGAGGATTATTACGCCACGCGCGGCGGCGTCAACGAAGGCCGGCTGCGGATGGCGCGGGTGCCGGCCGGGGCCGAGCTGATCGAGAACCGCGTCTCGGGCGCGCCCGGCATCCGGCTCAACAACATCTTCATCCTCGCCGGCGTGCCGCACATCGCCGGCCAGATGATCGAGGCGCTGAGCGGCACCCTGGAAGGCGGCAAGCCTTTGCTGTCCGCAGTGTTGGGCAGCTGGGCGCCGGAAAGCGAGATCGCTGGCCTGCTGCTCGCCACCGAAAAGGCGCATGAGGGCTGCCAGATCGGCAGTTACCCCTTCTTCCGCGAAGGCCGTGTCGGCGCGAATTTCGTGATCCGATCGACCGAGCAGGACCGGCTCGACCGCTGTGTCGCCGATCTGGCAACGGCCCTGGCGCAAGCGGGCTACGAGACCACGCCGGGCGGAATCTAGACGACGGCCGCGATATCGCGATGCGGCGAAGCGCTTGGCGCCAGGCCAGCGATGAATGGAGCGGGTGAAGGGAATCGAACCCTCGTCGTAAGCTTGGGAAGCTTCTGCTCTACCATTGAGCTACACCCGCGAAAACAACGGCCTGGCGCTGTTTGAACCCATTGCGAACCCGCCGGCTGCCGTTCCGGCTTAGGGTTGGCGTGTGAGTTGCCGGTCAAGTGCCACGTCGGCAGCGCCGCCGTCAACGGGGATTCGGAGCAGGCGGCGGCGATGGACTTCCCATGGCGGCGCGGCCGGTTAAGGTCGGGGGTGGAGACCTATGCCCATGACATGTTCGCGACGACCGATCGAATTCGCCACCACCGTCCCGCAGTCGCGGCTTTGGCCTGGCATGCGGCCGGCATTCTTCGTTCTGCTCGGCGTCGCCGGCCTTGCAGCGGCCGGTCCTGCGCCGGCCCGTGATCCTGCGCCGCGTGATCTGGGCTCCTGGACGGTGGCACCCAGCACGGATGGCAAGGGCTGTTTCCTGACCCGGAGTTATGACGGCAATGGCGGCACGACGCTGCTGCTCGGCCTGGATGTCGACGGCGCCAACCGTCTTTCGGTTCTGAACGCGAACTGGTCGATCAAGGCGAAGCAGGCGCTGAAGCTGAATTTCCGCCTCTCCAACAGCAGCTATCCCGATCATTTCGCCGTCGGCATCGTCTCGGATGGCCAACAGGGGTTCGTCACCAGCTTCGGGATGAAGTTCCCGTCCTATGTCGCGACCTCGAAGGATCTGCGTATCTCCCGGGGCGACGTGCCGGTCGGGCGGTGGGATCTCGATGGCGCCGCCGCCGCCGTGGCCGCCCTGGAGCATTGCGTGGGCGATCTGCAGGTCGATCCCGCTGCCGCGCCGCACGGCAATGCGCCGCACCGGAAAAAATCTTCCGATGGCATCCCGAGCGATCCGTTCGCGCCCGCACCGCATGGCAGAAATCAGCCTTGAGACGAGGCCGCTTTGCGGTGAAATGACCCAAAAACAGGCTCTTTTTCGATCCATTTTCTATTGGGCGGAGAAGATGCACAGTCGAACAGAATCGGGATTGTCGGATGACCGCCGCTCGGCTTGCTTGTTTCAGTTGGTTAACGATTTGGAAGAAATATATGTCTGCTTTTGCGTCGAAATCCGCCCTCGCTTTGACGACTTTGGCCGGTGCGCTCTGCCTCGGTGGCTGCGCGACCAAATCCTATGTGCGCGAGCAGATCGCGCCGGTGAGCCAGCGGGTGAGCACGCTGGAGGCGAAGCTGCAGGAGACCGACGGCACGGCCAAATCGGCACTGGCCGAGGCACAGGCGGCATCGGGGCAGGCGCAGAATAATGGCCAGCGACTCGATCAGGTCAGCGGTCGGGTGGACGGCATCGACCAGCGCTTGACGGTGCAGGAGCAGAAGCGCGCCAAGCGCCCGCGTCATTGATCGCGCAGGATTGATCGCGGCAAGCGATCGTGCGCGGGGCGGCGGATGGTCGGCGCCGTGAATGCGATCACGGCCCGGCCATCGTGGTCCCGGCCATCGTCCGGCCAAAGTGATCGGGTCGTCTTTTCTGCATCGGTCGCCCCGGGTGGGGCGGCCGATGCGTTTCGAGTGATGGGTGTCGATGATCCATGTCTTGCGGGCGCTGGCCGGAGTCGCGCTGATCGTTCCGGCCGCTGTGGGCGCCCACCCTGCGACGCTTCACCCAGCAGCATCTCACCCAGCGGCATCTCATCCTGCCGCATCCGTGAAAAGAAAGGCGCCGAGCCACGCGCCGGCCGCCGCGCTGGTTCCTGCGGATGCGGCGCGACGGGTGATGGCATGGGTGGCGGCTTCGGGCGACAATCATGGCCTGCCCTGGGCGGTGGTCGACAAGGGCAATGCATCGCTTTTCCTGTTCGATCGCACGGGAAAGCAGGTCGCTGCGGTGCCGGTGCTGGTGGGCATCGCCGCGGGCGACGAGGCCACACCCGGAGTCGGCAGCAAGCGGCTGGCCGATCTCGGCCCGGCCGAGAAGACCACGCCGGCGGGGCGCTTCCTCGCCAGATTCGGTATGCCGGTAGAAGGGCATCGGGTGCTGTGGGTCGATTATGCCACGTCCGTGGCGCTCCATCCGATCCCGACCGACGTGGGGCCTGGGGAAAGGCGGCGCGAACGGCTGCTGTCCCCGTCGCCGGCCGACAATCGCATCACCTTCGGATGCATCAACGTGCCCGCGCTTTTCTACAGCCGTCTGCTGAGCCCGATGTTCGCGAAGAAGGGGGGCTATGTGTATGTCCTGCCCGACACCAAGCCGCTCGAACAGGTGTTTCCCCGCTTATGGGCTCAGGATGCTGCGGGCACGGCGGTGGCGGGCTAGGGCCGACCGTCATGCTGAACGTGTTTCAGCATGACGGTCGGCAACGAAACGATCACCCGATATCCCCCCCCATCCGAATGTCGATCGGCTCCAGTCGAGATCGGGACATTCCATGTCCCTTCACGTCGAAGCGCGACTCCGGGATGCCCCCGGCGAGGCCGGACAGGGGGCGTCCGGGCACGGCCACGCCTTCACGCCCGATGGGTCATCGGCGACAGGATTGGGGCGGCAAGCCTCAGTGGCGGCGTCGGTGCGCGATCCGATAGGCGGCAAGCGAGATGAGGTTCGGCGTCAGCCGGGGCGCGCGATGCTTCGGCCAGTTGATGCCGATCAGCACGGCCATCGCGCACAGCATGATGAAGAAACCGAGGGCCATAGTCTGCTCGCTCGGCACCGACGCACCTGCAGCAACGACGACAGTTCCCGCAAACAGAATGGTGCAACTCGCGGCATTGATTTTGGTAATCATGCTCATCGCTTCATCCTCTCTTGATTGACGCGGCCGGATTATTCAGGCTCTCATCTGAAAACCATTCTTGGCCTTTTTTCGGATTTTGTCACGTCGCGTAAAATCCCCCTAATCCGCCATTCTTGTGCTTGCGTCTGCCGAATCGTGGCGGGCGGTCAGGCGGTCGACGAATGATGCCGTCCGCCGAGGGGCGTTTTGCGCTGGCATTGGTCCCTGGACGCATGGAGGCCTGCCGAATGCCATAAAGTCAGCTTGACGTTTTGGTAAGGTGCATTAGTTGCACGCTGCGGTGCAAAAACGTGAATTGAAAAAATCATTGATCCGGGTCAACGGGGCGAGCCATGGAACAAGTCAATCGACGTTGCGCGGCCAGCAGGGTCTTGGCGGTGCCATAGGCCGCAGGAAAACCGCCCACAGCTGATCGCGGGCGCCGATGCCCGCTCTTCTCCGACTGGTTGGACCTGATGATCCGAAGCACTTCCCGCGCCCTGGCGGCGCGCATTCTCCCTCTCACCCCGCTGCTGCTGTTGGGCGGCTGTTCGTGGGATCTGTTCGATCCCGCCGGCGCGATCGCCGTCGAGAATCTCCACACCACTTTGTGGGCGACGGCGCTGATGCTGATCGTCGTGATCCCGGTGATCGTGATGACGCTTGCGTTCGCGTGGCGTTATCGTTCGAGCAACACGGCTGCAGACTATGCGCCCGAATGGTCGCATTCCAACCGGATCGAGGTCGTGATCTGGGTGGTTCCGGCCCTGATCGTGCTCTCCCTGGCGGTGATCTGCTATCGCACGACCCACGATCTGGACCCCTATCGCCCGATCGCGTCGAGCCAGAAGCCGCTCGAGGTTCAGGTCGTTGCGCTCGATTGGAAGTGGCTGTTCATCTATCCCGAGCAGGGCGTCGCCTCGGTGAACGAGCTGGCGATGCCGGTCGATCGTCCGGTCCATTTCACGATCACGTCGGACGGGGTGATGAACAGCTTCTTCATCCCCAAGCTCGGCACCCAGGTCTATGCGATGGCGGGCATGCAGACCCAGCTGAGCCTGATCGCCAACAAGGCCGGCACCTATAAGGGCATCTCCGCAAACTTCTCGGGCGACGGTTTCGCCGACATGGGCTTCGAGGCCAAGGCGACCGACCAGCAGGGCTTCGATGCGTGGGTGAAGCAGGCCAAGGCGAGTTCTGCCTCGCTCGATGCCGGCGGTTATGCCGCGCTGGCCCAGCAGAGCCATCATGATCCGGTGCGCGTCTACGGCAATGTCGCGCCGCAGATGTTCCAGACCGTGCTGACCAAAGACATGAACCACGCCGCCGCCGGCCAGCCCCAGGCTGCCGACATGAATGGCATGCCGATGCCGGCGAAGCAGGACTGAACCGATGGATATGAGTCTGATTTTCGGCAAGCTCACACTGAGCTCCCTTCCTCTCGACAACCCCATCGTGATGGGGGCCACCGGCTTCATGGGCCTGGTGGTGCTCGGCGTGCTCTATTTGATCCACGCCAACAAATTCTGGGTGCCGCTGTGGAAGGACTGGCTGACGTCGGTCGACCACAAGAAGATCGGCATCATGTATCTGATCCTGGCCCTGGTGATGCTGCTGCGCGGCTTCTCGGACGCGATCATGATGCGGACCCAGCAGGCGATCGCCGCCGGCGGCGCGCAGGGTTATCTGCCGCCTGACCATTTCGACCAGATCTTCAGCGCCCATGGCGTGATCATGATCTTCTTCGTCGCGATGCCCTTCGTGATCGGCCTGATGAACGTCGTTGTGCCGTTGCAGATCGGCGCGCGCGACGTGGCCTTCCCGTACCTCAACTCGCTGAGCTTCTGGCTGACCGTGTCGGGTGCGCTGCTGGTCAACATCAGCCTCGCGATCGGCAATTTCGCCCGCGCCGGCTGGCTGGCCTATCCGCCGCTCAGCGAGCTGCAATTCTCGCCTGACGCCGGCATGGATTATTATATCTGGGCGCTCCAGATCTCGGGCATCGGCACCACGCTGGCCGGTGTGAACTTCATCACCACCATCCTGAAGATGCGCGCACCGGGCATGACCCTGATGCGTATGCCGGTGTTCACCTGGACGTCGCTCTGCACCAACATGCTGATCGTCGCCGCCTTCCCGATCCTCACCGTCACGCTCGCACTCCTGACCCTCGATCGCTATCTCGGCTTCCACTTCTTCACGGTGGATCATGGCGGCAACCCCATGAACTACGTGAACCTGATCTGGATGTGGGGTCACCCGGAGGTCTACATTCTCGTCCTCCCGGTGTTCGGCGTGTTCTCGGAAGTGACCGCGACCTATTCGGGCAAGCCGCTGTTCGGCTACACCTCGATGGTCTACGCGACCATGGCGATCGCCGGCCTGTCCTTCATCGTGTGGCTGCACCACTTCTTCACGATGGGATCGGGCGCCAGCGTCAACACCTTCTTCGCCACGACGACGATGATCATCTCGGTGCCCACCGGCGTGAAGATCTTCAACTGGCTGTTCACCATGTACAAGGGCCGGGTCCGCATGGACCTGCCGATGATGTGGACCATCGCCTTCATGGTGACCTTCACCATCGGCGGCATGACCGGCGTGATGCTGGCGCTCCCGGGTGCCGACTTCGTGCTCCACAACTCGCTGTTCCTGATCGCCCATTTCCATAACGTGATCATCGGCGGCGTGCTGTTCGGCTGCTTCGCGGCGATGAACTACTGGTTCCCGAAGGCCACCGGCTTCTTCCTCAACGAGCGCCTGGGCAAATGGTCCTTCTGGTGCTGGGTGATCGGCTTCTACGTCGCCTTCATGCCGCTCTACGCCTTGGGCTTCATGGGCGCGACCCGTCGCCTCCAGCATTATGCCGATCTCGCCTGGCAGCCCTATTTCGTCGTGGCCTGCTGTGGCGCGGTGCTGATCATGTTCGGCATCATCTTCCAGGTCGCCCAGATCCTCGTCTCGATCCGCGATCGTCACGAGAATCGCGATCTCACCGGCGATCCGTGGAACGGGCGCACGCTGGAATGGTCGACCGCATCGCCGGCCGCCTATTACAACTTCGCCCAGACGCCGCATGTCGAGGCGCTCGACGCCTGGCACGACATGAAGCGGAAGGGCATCTCGCCGACGCCGACCACCTTCCACCCGATCCACATGCCCCGCAACACCTGGGCGGGTCCGGTGATCGGCATCCTGTCGCTGCCGTTCGGTTTCGGCATGATCTGGCACGTCTGGTGGATGGCTGGCCTCTTCTTCGTCGCAATGATCGGTTCCGCCATCGTCCATTCGTTTGACCAGGATCGCGATTACTACGTCCCCGCCGAAGAAGTGGCGGAGATCGAGGCTCGCAATGCCGCACTTGCCGAGGCTGCCTGACATGACCAGCGCCACCATTGATACCCACGGTTCCGGCCACGGTGGTCATCACGACCACCATGAGGAACATCACGACCAGTTCGGGTCGGTCCAGCTCGGTTTTTGGATCTACCTGATGAGCGATTGCGTCATCTTCTCGGGCCTGTTCGCCACCTATGCGGTGATGTCCCAGGCGTTCGCCGGTGGCCCGACGCCGCACACGATCTTCGAACTGCCCTATGTGGCCGTCGAAACTGCGCTGCTGCTGCTCTCCTCGCTCACCTACGGTCTGTCGATGATCGCGGCTCACAAGGGCTCGAAGAACGGCACGCTTGCCTGGCTGTTCCTCACCGCGCTGTGCGGCGTCGGCTTCATCGGCATGGAGATCAACGAGTTCACCACGCTGATCCACGAGGGCTTCGGCCCGGATCGCTCCGGCTGGCTCTCGTCCTTCTTCGCGCTGGTCGGCACCCACGGCCTCCACGTGACCTCGGGTCTGATCTGGATGACTCTGATGATGGTCCAGGTCGCCACCCGCGGCCTGACCGAGACCAACATCCGGCGCCTGACCTGTCTCTCGCTGTTCTGGCACTTCCTCGACGTGGTGTGGATCGGCGTGTTCAGCTTTGTCTATCTGATGGGAGTTGCGGCATGAGCGGCGGCCACGACACGCACGGCCATGGGCCGAATATCGGGCATGCCCCGGTGGGCAAGGCCTATGCGGTAGGCTTTGTGCTGGCGGTGATCCTCACCGTCATTCCCTTCGCCGCGGTGATGAAGGGCCTGGTGACCGGGGGACAGGCCGCGGGCTTGATCATGGGCCTCGGCGCGATCCAGATCCTGGTCCATCTGCGCTACTTCCTGCACATTGACGGCAAGACCGATCACTGGACGTTGCAGGCGCTGTTCTTCACGCTGTTCGTGCTCGCCATCGTGCTCGGCGGTTCGGTCTGGGTGATGTACCATCTCAACACCAACATGATGCCGATGATGCCCAGCGACGGCTGAGCCTCCCGACATCGACCATGAAAAAGGGCCGCGCTCCGATCGGGAGCGCGGCCCTTTTGCTATCCCGGTCAGATGGTCAGGCGGTCAGGCGATCGTCGGGACGATGCCGCCTTCGGCCCGGATCGCGGCGCCGTTGGTGACGGCGGCGAGCGGACTCGCCAGGAAGGCGACCATCGCGCCGATCTCGTCGGCCTCGATGAAGCGGCGGATCAGCGAGAGCGGACGCATCTTCTGGAAGAACAGAGCCTCGGCCTCTTCATCCGACTGGGCCTCGGGCAGCACGCTCTTCACGAAATCGACGATGCCTTCCGAGCGCGTCGGCCCGGGCATCACCGAATTGACCGTCACGCCGGTGCCCTTGGTCTGCTCGGCCAGCCCGCGCGCGATGGCGAGCTGCGCGGTCTTGGTCATGCCATAGTGGATCATCTCGGCAGGGACGACGAGCGAGCTTTCGGACGAGATGAAGATCACCCGGCCCCAATCCTTCGCCAGCATCTGCGGGAAATAGTGGCGGGTGAGCCGCGCGCCGGAGACGACGTTGACCTCGAACAGATGATGCCAGTCGGCATCGCTGATCTCGGTGAACGGCTTGGCCTCGTAGATGCCGAGATTGTTGACCAGGATGTCGGCCTCCGGCGCGGCGGCGATCAGCGCCGCAGCCCCCTCGGCGGTGGCGACGTCGGCCAGCACGGCGCGCACCGTGCCGCTCTTGGCGATGCGGGCGGCGGCCTCGTCCAGCTTGGCCTGGCTGCGGCCGCTGATCACGACGTCCGCGCCTTCCGCGGCGAGCCGCTCGGCGATGGCGAAGCCGATGCCCGCGGTCGATCCGGTGACGATCGCGGTCTTGCCCTTCAATTGCAGGTCCATGGAACACTCCTCGTTGCTGTCGAGGCCT
Organism: Sphingomonas abietis; assembly: GCF_027625475.1. Classification (NCBI taxonomy): domain Bacteria; kingdom Pseudomonadati; phylum Pseudomonadota; class Alphaproteobacteria; order Sphingomonadales; family Sphingomonadaceae; genus Sphingomonas; species Sphingomonas abietis. The sequence goes on along the minus strand of NZ_CP115174.1, from coordinate 3,977,287 downwards.
AGTTAGGCATGGCGCGGCAGGGTGATTAGTTCCTGAGAATACATTATAGAAGTTCTTCGCAATCATGGATCGTTATGATGGACAATCGTATCGGCGAGATGGAGACGTTCCTGGCGGTGGCGCGCGGCGGCAGCTTCGCGGCGGCGGCCAAGGCGCTGCGGCTGACGCCATCCGCGGTGAGCCGATCGATCGCCCGGCTGGAGGCGCGGCTCGGCACCGTGCTGATCCGCCGCACGACGCGCGCGCTCGCGCTGACTGCGGAGGGCGAGGCCTATCGCGACCGGGTGGCGGGGGTGCTCGCGGAGATCGACGCGATCGAGGCCAGCATCGGCCGCGCCGAGGAGGTGCCGCGCGGCAAGCTCAGGATCAACGCCTCGGTGCCGTTCGGCACGGTCGCGCTGATCCCGATTCTGCCGCGCTTCTGCGCCGCCTACCCGGACGTGACGATCGATCTGGCGCTAACCGACACGCTGGTCGATCTTGTCGGCGAGCGGGCGGACATCGCGATCCGCATCGGGCCGCTGCGCGACACCAGGCTGCGCGCCAAGAAACTGGGGCGCAGCGCGATGGTGCTGGCGGCGAGCCCCGCTTATCTCGCGCAGGCCGGGATACCCGCTCACCCCGGCGAGCTCGCGCATCACCGCCTGCTCACCTTCAGCTTCCGCCGTTCGCTGGATAGCTGGCCGTTCCGGATCGGCGGCAGGCTGGTGCAGCAGCCGGTCGAGGGCGCGTTCCTCGGCAATTCGGGCGAGGTGGTGCGGATGATGGCGGTGGCCGGCGGCGGCATCGCGCGCCTGGGCCGTTTCCACGCCGCCGCCGATCTCGCCGCCGGGCGGCTGGTGCCGGTGCTCGACGCCTTCAACGCCGGCGACAGCGAGGACATCCATGCGCTCTATGTCGGCCACGAGCCGCCGTCGCTCCGGGTGCGCGCCTTCCTCGATTTCCTCGAGGCGGATCTGGTGCTGGCGGGGTAGGCGCGGGGCTCAGAATGCGGTGTGGACGCGCACGGCGAACACGTTGGCCGGTCCCCGGTCGCGATTATAGCCGGGGTTGCGGACGATCTGATAGTCGAACGAGACCTCGAGCGGTTTCACCGGCTTCCAGACATAGTCCACTTCGCCGATCGCCTCGGCGCCGGGGTGGGGCAGGCGGCCGTCGCCGACCAGCACGCCGATGCCGCCCGCATCGAGATAGCGCTCATGCGTCCTGGAGATGCCGTTGACCACGGCGGCGATGCCGATCGTGTCGCTCTTGCGACCCCAGCCGGCGCCATCGATCGCGATGCCGGCCGAGGCGGTGCGATCGATGTCGGTGAAGTCATAGGGCTCGATCTGGCCATTGGCGACACCCGCCCGGGCGAAGACGCCGATGCTGTCGGTGACGGCCTGCTCGATGTTGATCGACGCGCCGAGCCGGGTGCGCCGGCCACGGACCAGCGCGGTGTCGGGCGCCGTGCCGGTGGCGGACGCGAGGGCGAGGGCATCGTCGAACCGGCCGAAATTGCCGCGATTGCGGAACAGCGTCACCCGGACGGCACCGTCGTGCCCGGCGATCTGGTGGCGATGCTCGACCTCGACATCGATCTGATACTGGCCGAACCCGGTTTCGAGCGTCTCGCCATTGGGAATCTTGGAGAGGTTGAAGCCACCCGCCCGCAACGCCCAGGCGCCCTGATACCATTCCGCCGCGATGCCGGTGCTGTAGCCCCAGGCATCCGCCGCATAATCGAAGCTGCCCGCATCGACGAGCGACCAGTTCAGGAAATCGCCGCGCGGATCATGGGCATATTTGTTGGTGTCGAAGATGTCGCCGACGCCGAACTTGCCGGCGGTGACGACGATCCGGTTGGCGCTGTGCGTCCCCGCGAACTGGTTGGCCTCGCCCTCGGTCGTCTCGGTCTCGCCACCGAGATCGATGGTCTGGCGGAGGAAGGCGCGCTGCAGCCGGAAATAGGGATGCTTCTTGCCGACCTTATAGGCTTCCGCGCTCGGGAAGCCGGCGACGCCCAGCGTGTTGGACAGGCCGAATCCCTGGTCCATCTCCGGGTTGATCCAGATTTCGGCGCCCTTCCATGGCCGCACGCCGACGAACAGGGTGGCGTCGATCGTCTCCTTGCGCTGGTGGGGCGTCAGGCTGTTGGTGCCGGCATAAGGCGAGGAGAAACCCGGTGTCCCTTGCAGCACGAAGGTCGCCTGACCGTGCACGGCCAGCCAATTGGGCAGCAGCGGCGCGGTGTCGCCGGCGCGGCCTGCGACCGGAACGAGCGCGACGGCGCCCGCGATCAGCGCGAGGGAGATTCGCATGGAAGTCATTCCGATCGATGGTCAGGCAGTCATCGGGATGAAAGCGATCCCAATATCGCCGCGGCCTCTGGCGGTTCGCTTTGCCTGCGTCAAGTCCGGCGGCAATGATCCGCGAATGATCGGAGAATGGATGGGGATAAAGGGGTTATGATATCTTGTTGCCTGGCGATATCGGCGACACTTATATTACAGGTCGTCTGTCCCGCGGATTGCCCTTGGCCGACGGCGCTTCACGGATGCCCGGCACGGAGCTCCCGAGGAGCCCCGTCCGAAGCCAGGGCTTCTCTTGTAGGATTTCGTCTGTCAGACTGCTGCCGAGCCGGGGGCTTCGGGGCGCTCTCGGTCAGCGCGGCATGATGCGAAAAGGTCTTTTTTTCGGTCCGGTGGCTGTCAACTTTGTCAACTTCGCGTGCGGCGGCTTCGCTCCCCCTCAATAGCCGCTCATCGAGAAGGGCCGATCCGCCTTGGCCGTCGCCCATGTCTTGTTGGGCGTGGCCGACATGACGAAGCGCAGCTCGCCGCCCGCTTCGATCTCGGCATGGGTAATATAGCCCTTTTCCAGCGGCTTGCCGTTGAGCAGCACCGTGCCGACATAGGGGTGCTCGTCGCCGAGGCCCTCCGTGATCACGGCAAAATGGCGGCCATTGGGCAGGTTCAGCGTCGCATGATCCACGAACGGGCGGCCGATCACATATTGGAGGCTGCCCGGCGTCACCGGGTAGAAGCCGAGCCCGGTGAACATCAGCCATGCCGACATCTGGCCGAGATCGTCATTGCCCTCGAACCCGTCCGGCGTCGGCTTGTACTGGCTGTCGACGATCTGCTTGAGCCGCTCCTGCGTCCGCCACGGCTGGCCGGCATAGCTGTAGAGATAGGCGACCGAGTGGCTCGGCTCGTTGCCGTGGATATATTGTCCGATCAGCCCGGCAATGTCCTCCGACGACGAATAATCGAGCTTGCTGTTGTCGTAGCCGAACATCGCGTCGAGCTTGGCGACGGTCTTGGCATCGCCGCCCAGCGCGCGGATCAGGCCGCCTTCGTCCTGCGGCATGAACCAGCTATATTGCCACGCATTGCCCTCGGTATAGTCGGAGCCGTACTGGATCGAGACCGGATCGAAGGGCGCGCGGAGCTGGCCGTTGGACAGGCGCGCGCGGACCCAGCCGGTCTTGGCGTCGAAGCCGTTGCGCCAGTTGCCGGCACGCTTCGCGAAGGTCGCCGCGATGTCGGCCTTGCCCATCTTCCTGGCCATCTGCGCGATGGTCCAGTCGTCATAGGCATATTCGACCGTCTTGGAGGCAGCCTCGGGCTCCTTGTCGATCGGCACGTAGCCGAGCTTCATATAGTCGCCGAGCCCGCCATAGGGCGCGTAGGTGGCGCTCGCGACCATCGCCTTCAGCGCCTCGTCCGGATCGAAGCCACCAATGCCCTTCAGATAGGCGTCGGCGATCACCGGCACCGCATGATAGCCGATCATGCACCAGGTCTCGCGCCCCTGATATTGCCAGACGGGCAGGATGCCGAACGGACTCTCCTTCTGGCTCTCGACCAGCGAGCGGATGAAGTCCGCATTCCGCCGTTCGGGCTGGATGATGGTGAGCAGCGGATGTTCGGCGCGGAACGTATCCCACAGCGAGAAGGTCGAGTGGAAGGTGAAGCCCTCGGCCTTGTGGACGGCATTGTCGGTGCCGCGATAGCGGCCATCGCTGTCGCTCGCCACCGAGGGCGCGAGCAGCGCGTGGTAGAGTGCGGTGTAGAGATTGGTCTTCATCGCCGCCGGTGCGTCGAGATCGACGGTGCCGAGCGCCTGTTCCCACGCTGCCTTGGTCTTCGCGCGGATCGCGTCGAAATCGCCGGGTTCGCTGTCGAGATTGGCGATCGCCCCGGCCTCGTCGACCGACGAGATCGCGACCTTGGCCTCCAGCGGCCTGGACAGGGCGCCGAAATCGAACCGCGCGACGATCGCGCGTCCCTGGAGTTCGGCGAGATCGGTCGTGCCGCGCCCCGGCCCCTGGAAGCCCTTGTAGGCGACATCGGTCTCGGTGCTGACCAAGGCGTGATCGGTGAGCGGGGCCGAAAAGCGCATCGCGAAGCAGAGGATGCGATCGGGCGCCCAGCCGCGCGTCTGGCGGCAGCCGGTCACGGTCCCGTCCGGCCGCAGCCGGATCGAGGACCACAAGGTCTTGCCCGGATAATTGTAGAACGACGTCCGCAGATCGAACACCAGATGCGCGGCCTTGCCCGCCGGGAAGGCGTAGCGATGGACGCCGACGCGTGTGCCGGCCGTCATCTCGGCGCGGACGCCCGGATCGGCGAGCGTTACCGCATAATAGCCGGGATGCGCCTCCTCGGTCTTGTGGTCGAAGCGCGAGCGGTAGCCCGAGCCGGGCCTGGCCGGATCGCCGGGTTCCAGCGGCACGGTGTCGCCCGAAACCGGCATGACGAGGAAATCGCCGAGGTCGCTATGCCCGGCGCCGGAGAAATGGGTGTGGCTGAAGCCCTGGATGGTCGGGTCGCCATATTGGTAGCCGGCGGCATGGGCGTAGCAGGCGCGGATGACGCAGCTGGTGTCGGTGTCGGGCGACAACTGCACCATGCCGAACGGCGCGGAGGCGCCGGGATAGGTGTGGCCGCCGCCGCTGGTCCCGATCATCGGATCTACCGCGTCATAACCCGGCGACGCGAGCGCCGGCGCGGCGAGGACCAGCGTGATCGCGGAAAAGGCGGCGGCGGCGAGGGCGCGGGAGGATATAGGGGCCATGCCCGCCCTTGGAGCATAGCCTCAGGCGAAGCGGAAGCCCGAGATCGCCGTCTCCATCACCAGTTCGCCATAGACTCGCTCGCCCGCCGCGTCGCTGGCGCCGGCTGCGACCATCAACGGCAGCAGATGCTCCTCGCGCGGGTGGGAGAAGCGGCCGGCGGGGGCATCGGCCCAGCGTAGCAGGGCGTCGGATCGCGACCCCGCTTCGGCCGTCGCCGCCGCTGCGAGCCAGCTGTCGAACTGTCGCGAGGGTTCGGTGGATGCGGGGCGCCCGTAGCCGCGCATATTGTGAAAGCTCATGCCCGCGCCGATGATCAGCACGCCTTCGTCCCGCAACGGGGCGAGCGCGCGGCCGGCGGCGAGATGCTCGGCGGGATCGAGGCGAAGATCGGTCGACATCTCCACCACCGGGATGTCGGCATCCGGGAACGCGACCTTGAGCGGTACGAACACGCCATGATCGAGCCCGCGCGTCGCGTCGAGGCTGGTGGTCATGCCCGTTGCCGCCAGCAGCCCCGCCGCCTTCGCCGCCAGCGCCGGATCACCGGGGGCGGGATAGGTCAGTTGATAGGTGTGCGGTGGAAAGCCGTAATAGTCGAACAGCAGTCCGGGTCGGGCGGCGGCGGTGAAGGCGAAGCCCTCCGTCTCCCAATGACCCGATACGATCAGGATCGCCGTCGGCCGTGCCGGCAGCAGCGTCGGCAGATCCCGCAGGAAGGTTTCCATCCCCGTCCAGATGCCGCGGGGATCGTCCATGAAGAAGCAGGGGCCGCCGCCATGCGGAATATAGAGGCTGGGCTGGCGGGCTTGGGTCATGCAGGTCTCCGTGAATCGGTTCGCCGGCGATATGGGTTTTGTCATCGAGGCGCGCCACCCTAGGGTGCGATCCGAAGGAGAAAAGCATGGCGAGGGCAAATATCGGTGCGGCGCTGTTTACGGACGCGCCTGTCGGCCGCAACCTGATGCTGTGGGGAAGCATCGTGCTGAGTGCGGTGGCCGTGCTGGTGGCGCATCGTCATCCCCTCGCATTGTGGGCGCTGGTGATCACCCTGCCGGCACTGGCGGTCACGCTGGTCGATCTCGTCCAGACCGAGCACAGCCTGCGTCGCAACTATCCGGCCTCCGCGCATGTGCGCTGGTTCTTCGAATGGCTGCGGCCGTTCCTCCGCGCCTATGTGGTGGAGAGCAATCTGGAGGGGCGGCCGTTCAGCATCGACGAGCGCTCGCTGGTCTATGCCCGTGCCAAGGGCGATGTGGATTCGCATCCCTTCGGCACCGAACTGGATGTCTATTCGGGCGAATATGAGTGGTTGGCGCATTCGATGGTGCCCAATTCCGGCGCGCCGAAGGACATGCGGGTGCGGGTCGGATCGGATCAATGCTCGCGGCCCTATATGGCGTCGCGGCTCAACATCTCGGCGATGAGCTTCGGCTCGCTCGGCGCCAACGCGATCGAGGCGCTGAACCTGGGCGCGAAGATCGGCGGTTTCTATCATGATACCGGCGAGGGCAGTCTCTCCCCCTATCATCGCAAGCATGGTGGCGACATCGTATGGGAACTGGGATCGGGCTATTTCGGCTGCCGGACGAAGGACGGCCATTTCGATCCCGAGCATTTCCGCGACAAGGCGCAGCTCGATCAGGTGAAGATGACCGAGATCAAGCTGAGCCAGGGCGCCAAGCCTGGCCATGGCGGGGTGCTGCCGGGCCCCAAGGTGACGCGGGAGATCGCCGAGACGCGCGATATCGAACAGGGCAAGGATTGCCTCTCGCCCGCCGCGCATAGCGCCTTCTCGACGCCCAAGGGGTTATTGGAGTTCGCTGCCAGGATGCGCGACCTGTCCGGCGGCAAGCCGGTCGGCATCAAGCTGTGCGTCGGTTTTCCGCACGAACTGATGGCGGTGGTGAAGGCGATGCTGGCGACCGGCATCACGCTGGATTTCATCGTCATCGATGGCGCCGAGGGCGGCACCGGCGCGGCGCCGACCGAATTGTCCGATCGCGTCGGCATGCCGTTGCGCGAAGGCCTGATCATCGCGCGCAACGCGCTGGTCGGGGCCGGCCTCAAGGGGCAGGTGAGGCTGGCGGCATCGGGCAAGGTCGCATCGGGTGCGGCGATCGCGATGAACGCGGCGCTGGGCGCGGATTGGTGCAACGCGGCGCGGCCCTTCATGTTCTCGCTGGGCTGCGTGCAATCGATGAAATGCCACACCGATCTCTGCCCGACCGGCGTCGCCACCCAGTCGCCGGCACGCCAGCGCGGCCTCGTCATTCCGGAGAAGGCCGAGCGGGTGGCGCGCTTTCATAAATCGACGGTCAACGCGCTGCACGAGATCGTCGTGGCGGCCGGGCTTGAATCGCCGAGCGATTTCCAGCCGGGTCATCTGCGCCAGCGGATCAATGTCGCCGAAATGAAGCAGATGAACGAAGTCTATCCCTTCGTGGAGGAGGGCGAACTGATCGCCGGCACCAGCCATGATTCGCTGCGTCGCTGGTGGGATGCCGCCGATCCGGACAGCTTCCGCCGGCGCGTGCCGGCTTGACGATGGCGTTCCCGGTCGCCAACCGGGGCGCCGAGGGGTGACGCGTAACAAGGATTTTGCATGGCTCAGGAACAGGTTACGATCCACACCGCGGACGGCGATTGCCCGACCTACGTGGTGACGCCGGAAGGCACCGGCCCTTGGCCGGCCGTGATCATCTACATGGATGCGCTGGGTATGCGCCCGGCGCTGCTCGATATCGCAACGCGGCTGGCCGACAACGGCTATCTCGCGCTGCTGCCCGATCTCTTCTACCGTTCGGGCGAATACCACATCCCGACGCCCACCGAGGTCTTCGCCAGCGGCGAGTTCATGAAGATCATCGGCCCGCTGATGGCCGTCACCGGGCCGGACAAGGCCGCCGCCGACACGCGTGCCTATCTCGATTATCTCGATACGCGCAGCGATGTGAAGGGCGGCAAGGTTGGCGTCGTCGGCTTCTGCATGGGCGGCGGCATGGCGCTGGCGACGGCGGGCACCTACCCCGATCGGGTGGCGGCGGCGGCGAGCTATCATGGCGGCAACCTCGCCACGGATCAGCCGAACAGCCCTCATCTGCTCGCGCCGCAGATCAAGGCGGAGGTCTATGTCGCCGGCGCGGACAATGATCACAGCTACACGCCCGAGATGCACGAGCGGCTGAAGGCGGCGTTCGATGCGGCTGGTCTCACCTACCGTGCCGAAATCTATCCGGGCGCGCTGCACGGCTGGATGAAGCCGGATTTCCCGATCTACGACAAGGCCTCGGCCGAGCGTGGCTGGAAGGAAATGCTCGACCTTTTCAGCCGCAATCTGGGCTGATCCGATATCCTCCCCCCTTCGAGGGGGGAGGATATTCATACGGTCAATTCAGCAGATTTTCCTTGATCATGCTGACCACATCCCTCGCCCGGCCGCCGAGCACGGCCTTCGCGCCGTAGAGGGCGGTGCCGAACACCTGGCTCGCCTCGATCTTGGGCGGCATCACCAGTTCGTTCTTGTCGACCACCACGTCGAGCAGCGCCGGCCCCGGGGTGGCCAGCCAGTCGCGCACCGCCGCCTCGACATCGTCGCCCTGTTCGACACGGCGACCCCAGAAGCCGATCGCTTCCGCCACCTTGGAAAAATCGGGATTGTGGAGATCGGTGTAGCTTTCGATGAGCCCTTCCACCTTCTGCTCCAGCTCGACGAAGCCGAGCGACGAATTGTCGTAGACGCAGACCTTGATCGGCAGCTTTTCCTGCACGGCGGTCAGCAGATCGCCGAGCAGCATGGCGAGGCCGCCATCGCCCGACAGCGCGATTACCTGCCGATCGGGATAGGCGGCCTTGGCGCCCAAGGCCTGCGGCATCGCATTCGCCATGGTGCCGTGAGTCAGCGAGATGATCGTGCGGTTGCTGCCGGTCGATGCGACATGGCGCAGGCACCAGACCATTGGCGATCCGCCATCGGCGGTGAACACCGCGTCCGGCGCGGACAGGCGCGAGATCGTTTCGGTGAGATATTGCGGGTGGATCGCGCCGCCCTTGCCGGTGACCGAGCGCTTCTCCAGCTTCGCCAGCGCCTTCGTCTTGTGATCGAGGCATTCGTCCAAGAAAGCACGCGTTTCGCGCGCACGAATGCGTGGGAGCAGCGCGTCGAGGGTCGGGGCGATGTCGCCCACCGCACCGATCGTCACCGGGTGGCGGCGGCCGAGATGGGTGCCGTCGATGTCGATCTGGATGATCGTGGCGTTGGACGGATAGAATTGCCGCCAGGCGAAATCGCAGCCGAGCAGCAGCAGCGTGTCGCACTCGATCAGCGCATGATAGCCGCTCTCGATGCCGAAGATGCCGGTCATGCCGACATCGAAGGGGTTGGCATGTTCGAGGAAATCCTTGGCGCGCGAGGTATGCGCGACGGGCGCGCCGAGCCGCTCGGCCAGTGCCACGACCTGATCATGCGCATGCTGGCAGCCGGAGCCGCCATAGATGGCGATCTTCTTGCCTTGGTTGAGCGCGACGGCGATCCGGTCCAGCTCGGCATCCGAGGGGCGGGTGACGGGCGCGGCGCGATGGACGGCGAAGGCGGGCTCTTCCGGCGCCTTGGAGGCCGAGATGTCGGCCGGCACGATCAGCACCGCCACGCCCTTCTTCGACAAGGCCGCCTGTGCCGCCATCGCGGTCTTGCGGCGGGCCTGTGCCGGGGTGCGGATCTCGTCGCAGAACACCGAGGATGCGGCGTAGACCGACTTGAAATCCACCTCCTGCGGAAAATCGAAACCCAGCTCGTCGCGCACGATCTGGCTGGCGATTAGCACCACCGGCGCGCGGTTGCGGTGGCTTTCATAGAGGCCGTTGATGAAGTGCAGGCTGCCGGGTCCGCAGGAGCCGGCGCAGGCCGCCAGTTCATCGGTCAGCATCGCGTCGGCGCCGGCGGCAAAGCCGCCCGCCTCCTCGTGGCGGACATGGACCCAGCGGATGCCGCTGTCCCGGATCGCATCGGTGACATGGTTCAGCGTGTCGCCCGGTACGCCGTAGCAGCGCTTGACGCCGGCCTGTTCCAGCGTTTCGACGATGACTTCGGCGACGGTGCGGGACATGGGCAGGGCTCCTTGGAAGGTTTCACTTCCGAACCCTTTGACGGCCCCGTCGTTCCGCTCAGGCCCGTGCGTGGGCGATATAGCGTTCGCGCAGGCGGGTGGTGACGGGGCCGGGTGCGCCGTCTCCAATCGGCTGGCCGTCGATCGCGACGACCGGCAGGATCAGCGATCCGGCGGCAGAGTTGAACGCCTCCTTCGCGGCCAGGGCCTCTTCCACCGAGAAAGGCCGGAAATCGATCGTCAGGCCTAGTTCGCCGACCAGCGCCGCCAGCGCGTCGCCGGTGCAGCCGGGCAGGGTGACGTGGGATTTGGAGCGGGTGACGAGCGTGCCGCCCTGGGTCAGGATCCAGGCGGTGGACGAGGCGCCTTCGGTCACCATGCCGTCGGCGACCAGCCACGCATCCTGCGCGCCGGCCCGCACCGCCTCCTGCTTGGCCAGCACCTGCGCCAGCAGCATCACGCTCTTGATGTCGCGCCGGCCCCAGCGAATGTCCGGCACGGTGGCGACGGAGATACCGGTGCGTGCGGCGGGGGCGTCGATCAAGGCCTTGGCCTGCGTGAACATCACCAGCGTCGGTTCGAGATCGGCGGCCGAGAGGAAATCGCGGTCGGCATCGGTGCCGCGCGTCGCCTGCAAATAGACGAGCCCTTCGATCAGGCCGTTGCGCGCGATCAGTTCGCGCTCGATCGTCTCGATCTGTTCGGTCGTCTCGCGCAGACGCATTCCGATCTCGCGTGCCGATCGGGCGAGCCGGGCCATGTGGCGCGGCGTATCGACCAGCCGGCCGTCCAGCACGGCGGTCACCTCATAGATGCCGTCCGCAAACAGGAAGCCGCGATCGAGGATCGATATCCTGGTGTCTTCGAGCGGCAGGAAGCTGCCATTGAGGTAGGCGATGCGGGTCATGTCCCGCATCTGCCAGAGAGCGTCCGGCTTGTCGAAGGGCTTCCGAAACCCGCGAAAGCTTCAATGGGGATCGAAGGCGCGCTTTTCAGTCGACGCAGGCGCGGTGCCGCCCTCGGCGCTGCTCGTCATCTGCGACTGCATCGCCTGTACGGCGCTTTCATCGGCGCCGCCCTCCGTCCAGGCGAGGGTGATCGACATGCGGCGGTTGCGCGGATCATAGGCATTCGGCGCGCCCTGATAGGGCTCGCGATCGGCGACGCCCTCGATGCGCAGGAAGCGATCCTGCCCGACGCCGCCCGTCGCCAGCGCCTTGCGGGTCGCCTCGGCGCGCGCCGACGATAGGGTCCAGTTGTTGACGCTGCGCCCGGCGGCATAAGGCAGGCCATCGGTATGGCCGCGCACGATCACGCCATTGGGGACGCCGACGAGCGTGGAGGCGACCTCGCTGATCAACTGGGCGGCGCGCGGCACCAGATTGTCCGATCCGAGCGCGAACATCGAGAAATCGGCACCATCGACGATATCGATGCGTAAGCCCTCGGGCGTCTCGGTGAAACGGACATGCTGGGTGAGCCCGGTGGTCGTCTTGCTCGCCTTCATCTGCTGCTCGAGCTTCTTCTGGAGCACCTGGAAGCGGATGCGATCGCGCGTGCGGATCGCGGCGGCGCCCTCCTTCTGGCCGCCGGAGGCGTCCTTGGGGATGGTGATGCTCTTCGATCCGGTCTGCGAGGCGCGGTGCGCATATTTGTCCTTGGCGATGATCGAATCGCCGCCGAACATGCCGTTCGATCCCGCCGACTTCTCGCGCATCTGGACGAGCGTCGGGGAGAAATAGTCGGCGATGCCCTTGCGTTGCTTCTCGGTGGTGGCGCCGAGAATCCACAGCAACAGGAAGAACGCCATCATCGCGGTCACGAAATCGGCATAGGCGACCTTCCACGCGCCGCCATGATGGCCACCATGGCTCTCGCCGGTGATCTTCTTGACGATGATGATCTTGGGCGGCTCGGCAGGCTCGTTGCGGCCGCGCTTGGCAGCGCTCGCCATGGCTTAGCGACCGCGCATGCCGTCGAACACGTCGGCGAAGGCCGGCTGGTTCGAGTGGCTGATGCTGGAGCGCGCCGCCTCGATCACCAGCGGCAGCGGATGGCCGTGGAGCGAGGCGATGATGATCTGCTTGACGACATGGTAGATCGAGGCGTCGCTCTCGACCACCTGCTTGCAGCGCGACGCGAAGGGGCCGACGATGCCGTAGGCGAGCAGCACGCCCATGAAGGTGCCGACCAGCGCCGAACCGATCATCGCGCCGAGGATCGAGGGCGGCTTGTCGATCGAGCCCATCGTCTTCACCACGCCGAGAACGGCCGCGACGATACCGAGCGCCGGCAGCGCATCGGCGAGGCCCTGAAGCATCTCGGCCGGGCGGATATCGTCATGATGATGGGTCTTGAGCGTGTTATCCATCACCTCCTCGACCGCGTGCGGATCGAGGGTGCCGGACGACACCACGACGAGGCGCAGCGTGTCGCAGACCAGATGGACGAGCGTCTTGTCCTTGAGCAGCTTGGGGTAATTGGCGAACACGGTCGAGGAATTGGGATCCTCGATATGCGGCTCGACCGCGACGGGGCCGTCGGTGCGCAGCATCTTCATCAGGCCGGAGACCAGGAAGATCGCGTCGAGAAAGTCCTGCTTCTTGTATTTCGGCCCCTTGAAGATCTTGCCGAGCCCGCCGCCGAGCTGCTTCAGCTCCTTCATCGAGTTGCCCGCGATCGTGGCGCCCAGAGCGGCGCCGCCGATGATGATCATCTCGTGGGGGATCGACTCCATGACCGGGCCGAGGTCGCCGCCGGTGAAGGCGAAGCCGCCGAACACCATGCCGAGAAGGACGACCAGGCCGATCGCTGCGAACATGCCGAAAACCCCTGTTGGAAACACTTGACGCTAGGACTCGTCCTACCCCGCAAAGTGGAAACGAATTGCTAAGTTAGCGGCGGGGTAACTGTATTTTTGCGCCGGCGGCGGTCACTCTGCCGCCCGGTTGCGCCAACAGCGGGGCGATCCCGTTCGCATGGCGCGAAAAGGCTGTGCGACGCCTTATGCGGCGCGGCGCGGACGCGCGGAAACGAAGCCCGCGCCTCAGCTGATCTTGTCGAACAGCGACACCTTGTTGATCGATGCCAGCACCGATTGCGCGGCGTTGAGGATGGTCATCTTGCTCGACATCGTGGCGTAGGCCTCGGTCGCGTCGGTATCCTCGAGCGCCGAGCGCGAGGTGGCGAGATTGGTCTGCGACGTGGCCAGCGTATCCGATGCGGTGTTCAGCCGCGTTTCGCGCACGCCGAGATCGGATTGGGCGTTCGAGATATGGGTGGAGGCATCGTCCAGTGCGCTCAGCGAACTGGCGACGGCGGTGGTGCTGAGATTGCCGCTGGAATCGCCCTGGAGCGTGGTGATCGCATTGCTCAGGATCGAATCGAGGCTGGTGGTGCCGCCGCTGGTCAGCGAGACGGTGCCGAACACGTCGTCATAGCTTTCGCCGGCCGCGACGGTCACGCCGTCTCCGATCGGGATCTGGGTGGCCGCGCCCTGTGCGTAGAGCAGATTGCCACCGGCATCGGTGGCCTTGGACGCCGCCTGCAGGCTCTGCTGGATGCTCTGCAACTGGGTGATCGCCGAACTGCGCTGATCGTTGGAGAGCGTGCCGTTGGAGGCGGTCAGCATCAGTTCTTTGGCCTGCTGCACCGACGTCTGGATGCCCGACAGGCTGGTGTCGACGAGCGAGGCGGTCGCCTGCGCGTTGGTCACGTTGCTGGCATAGACGGTCGCATTGGCCTGCTGGCGCCCGATCGTGGCGATCTGGGCGGCGGCCTGCGGATCGTCGGAGGCGACATGCACCTTCACGCCCGACGAGATGTCGTAGTTGAGATTGGAAATCTGGTTCTGCAACGCCTGCTGCTGCTTGATTTGCGACGTCAGGCTGTAGGTGGAGCTGAGCATGGTTTCCTAGCCTCAGAACAGATCGAGGATTGATTGCATGGTGTCCTTGGACGTCTGGATGATCTTCGCCGCGGCGTTGTAGGCCTGCTGGTATCGGATCATCTCGGCGGCCTCGGTGTTGAGATCGACGCCGCTGGTCGTATTGCGGGCGTCCATCGTCGAGGATGCGATCGAGGTGGCGGCGGTGTCCGCCGATTTGGCGGCAGCGGTCATCTGCCCCTGATCGGTCACCATATTGCTCCACGTCTGCTCGAGCCCGGTCGATCCGCGCAGCGTGGAGAGGGTGAGCAGATTGCCGTTGGAGGCGCTGGAGGTCGCGGCGGCGATCGCCGTCGTATCGGATGTCGTGATCGAGATGGTCGCCGCAGTGGTGCCGCTGAGCAGCGCCGCGCCGGCCGCACCGCTCGATGTCTGGCCCTGCGCCTGCCATGCGTTGATCGCGCTAGAGAAATCGGATGCCATCTTGTCGAGCGCGGTGCGGCGATCCGCAACCGTCGACGCGCTTTCGACGAGGCCGCCCAGCGATCCGCCGGCAGTGCCGACCGGCTGGGTCTTGCCGCCCGAAATCGCCTGTACCGCGAGCGTGCCGTTGGTCCCGGAAGCGACGGTCAGGCGCGCGCCGGGATTGCCGGTCATCTGGAGGCCGCTGCTGGTCAGCGATACCGTCGCCGCGCCATTATTGTCGAGCGAGACGGAAATGCCGACATTGCTCGACAATGTATCGAGCAAGCGATCGCGCTGATCCATCAGGTCGGCCGCCTGGCTGGAGCCGGCGGTCGTCGTCTTGAGCGCGGTGTTGACCTTGTCGATCTGATCGAGCGTCGCGTTGACCGTCTGCGCAGTGGTCTGCGCGGAGGTGGCGATGCCGCTCGAGACGCTGGCCAGCGAGGCCGCGGTGCTGTTGAATGCCGACGCGGTCTGATCCAGCGCGGCGAGGAAGCCCTGCCGATTGGCCGTGCTGCTGGGATCCCCGGCGAGCGCGTCGCCGGCGGTGAACAGCGATGTCGCGCTCTGGCCTACGCCATTGGCGGTGTCGTTGAGGGCGGTTTCGGCGTTGGTCAGCCAAGTGCTGGTCGCGTCGGTCTGGCCGGCGTCGCCGGCCGCGGTGCGCGCGGCCTGCGCCTGATAATCGTCCCAGGCGCGGCCGACGCTGGCGGTGTCGACGCCGCTGAATTGCGAAGCGCCGCCGGACGTGTTCTCCGCCAGCGATACGGTGCGGCGCGTATAGCCCGGCGTATCCGCGTTCGACACATTGTTGCCGACCGCGGACAGCGCCGAATTATAGGCCCGGACGCCCGATGCGCCGATGGAGAGGAGATCGCTCACCGGCCGGCTCCGGCGAGGCGGGTGATGAGCGCCTTATGGGCGGTCAGCGAGGTGACGTCGGCCTTGACCGGCAGTGCGCTGACATCGGCTTCGGGCACCTCCAGGGACGTGACGTCCGGCTTGGGCTTGTTCAGCTTGGTCACGTTCGCGGCGGTTTCTGCCTGGGCGGCGGCCTCGGCCGGCGTCGGCGTCGCGCCATCGCCCTTGGCGGCGATCGGGCCGAGCTGCTTCACCAGCAGGTCCGCCAGATGCAGCACGCCCTTCTGGGACATGGCGTCGGCGGTCTTGCTGTCGGCCATGTCCTGAAACTGCGAGGTCGCCTCGTTGTCGAGCATGCCGTCGCCGAGGCTGGCGCTGCGCATGCTGCCGATCATCTGGCGCAGGAAGACCGCCTCGAACGCCTGGGCGGCCGATTTCAGCTTGGCCTTGTCCGCATCCGCTCTGGTGGCGGCCAGCGTCGGCGACGAGGAGGAGGTGCTCTGGATCATAGGATGATCAGGTCCGCTTTCATGGCGCCGGCTTGCTTCAGCGCTTCGAGGATGGCGACGAGGTCGGCCGGCGAGGCGCCGATGGCGTTCACGGCCTTGACGATATCGGAGAGGCTGGCGCCGCCGCCCAGCTCGAACATCGGCGAGGATTTCTCGTCGATCGAGATCGCGCTGTTGGGGACGACCGCCGTCTGGCCCTGCGAAAAGGGCGCGGGCTGCGACACTTGCGGCTTCTCGTCGACCTTCACGGTGAGCTTCCCATGGCTGACGGCCGCTGGCGCGATGCGGACCGCACCATTGATAACGACCGTTCCCGTGCGAGCATTAACGACCACGCGCGCGGGGGCGTCGGCCGGCGTCACGTCCAGGTCTTCGAGCTGCGACATCAGCATGGTGCGGCTCTCGGCCCCCGGCGGTGCGGAGATCGCGACCGTGGTGGCGTCGATCGCCTCGGCATGGCCGGGCCCCATGAAGCGGTTGATCGCGGCGGCGACGCGCTGGACCGTGGTGAGGTCCGCCTCGCCGAGGTTGAAGTTGATCGTCGGTGCGGTCGCGAAACCGGCATCGACCGACTTTTCCACCGTGGCGCCGTTCGGGATGCGGCCCGCGGTCGGCACGTTGACGATGACGTTCGAGCCGTCCTGCGCCGAGATGCCGAGGCCGCCGACCGCAAGGTTGCCCTGCGCCATCGCGTAGATCTGGCCATCGGCACCGATCAGCGGCGCCATGATCAGCGTGCCGCCACGCAGGCTCTTGGCCTTGCCCAGCGCCGAGACGGTGATGTCGAGCACCTGGCCCGGCTTGGCGAAGGCGGGCAGATCGGCGGTGATCAGCACGGCCGCCGCGTTCTTGGTGGCCGGGTTCACGCCGGGCGGGATCTGCAGGCCAAAGCGCGAGGCCACGCCCTTCATCGCCTGGGTGGCATATTCCAGCGAGTCGTCACCGGTGCCGGTGAGGCCGACGACGATGCCGTAGCCGGTCAGCTGGTTGGTGCGCAGACCCTGCCACTGGCCGATATCCTTGATCCGGTCGGCATGGGCGGGGGCCATGCCCAGCGCGGCGGCCAGGGTGGCGAGGGCGAGGAGGAAGAGGCGCTTCACGTCTGGATTCCTCAGAAGGGGCTGACGCGGGAGAAGAAGCGACCGAGCCAGCCCTGGGTGCTGGCGCGCGCGATCTCGCCCTTGCCGGTGTAGGTGATGTGCGCATCCGCGATGCGGGTGGAGAGCACGCTGTTGGTCGAATCGATGTCGGCGGCGCGGACCATGCCGGAGATCTGGATGACCTCGTCGCCACGGTTGAGCGTCAGATGCTTTTCGCCGCGCAGCAGGAAGGTGCCGTTCGGGAAGACCTGCGCGATGGTCACGGTGATCGCACCGGTCAGCTGGTTGGACTGTTCGGCGGCACCCTGGCCCTTGAAGGTGCCCGATCCGCCCATCGACGCATCGGATGCGGTGAACAGGGACAGGGCGCCGGTGGTCGGCGGGGTGATGCCGATGGTGCTCGAACGATCGGTGGAGGCCGAATTGGTCTTCTGTGCCTGCGTGCTCTCGGTCAGGATGATGGTGACGAGATCGCCGACCATCGCCGCGCGGGCACCGGAGGTGAGCGGCGCATAGCCCAGCGATGCCTGGAAGATCGATCCGTTCGCGGCCGGGGCCACCATCGGCTGCGGCAGCGTCGGGGCATATTCGTTGACCTTCACCTCCTTGGGCTTGCTGTGCGCATGGGCCGGCTGCGGCGCCGCCATGACGGCCATCACCAGCGTGAGGCCGAGCACGCCGCTTGGGAGACGAAGGGAAGAGGAGGTGCGCATCAGGATCGTGCCGATCACATGTTCTGGTTGGCGAACTGGAGCATTTCGTCCGTCGCCTTGATCATCTTCGAGTTGACCTCGTAGGCGCGCTGGGTCTCGATCATGTCGACCAGCTCCTGCGTCACGTCGACGTTCGAGGCCTCGAGCGCGCCCTGCGCGACCGTGCCGCGTCCATCCGTACCGGGATCGCCGAGCTGCGGCGTGCCCGAGGAGTCGGTCTCGGTCAGCATGTTGTCGCCTTCGGCCTTGAGCCCCGTCGGATTGACGAAGCTCGCCAGCTGGATCTTGCCGAGCTGGGTGGAGGCGGTGGTGCCGGCGGTGGTCGCCGAAACGGTGCCGTCGGCGCCGATCGTGATGTTGGTGGCGCCATCCGGCACCTGGATGTTGGGGATGAGCGGGCGGCCGTCCTGGGTCACGATCTGGCCTTCGGCCGAGACCGAGAAATTGCCGTCGCGGGTGTAGGCGATGGTGCCGTCCGGCTGCTGGATCTGGAAGAAGCCGCTGCCCTGCACCGCGAGGTCGAGCGCATTGCCGGTCTGGTTGATCGAGCCCTGCACGTCGGAACGCGACGTGCCCGCCAGCTTGACGCCGCCGCCGAGCGAGGTGCCCTGAGTATATTTGTCGTCGCCGGATGAGGTGGCGCCCGGCGCGGTGATATACTGATAGGCCAGCGTCTCGAAATTGGCGCGGTCGCGCTTGAAGCCCGTGGTGTTCACGTTCGCGATGTTGTTCGCGATGACCTGCATCCGCTCCTGCTGAGCGTCGAGGCCGGTGCGGGCGACATGGAGGGCGGCGTTGGTCATGGGTTTCGTGTCCCTAGCGTGAAGTCTGTTGACGGTATCAAAGCAACAAGCGTGCCAGTTTTACTGGCCGGACATGTCCATCAGCTGCGCGGTGGAGGTGTCCATCTCCTTGGCGCCGGCCAGCATCTTCACCTGGGTTTCCCAGGCCCGGCTGGCATCGATCATGTCGGTCAGCGTCTTGGTGACGTTGACGTTCGATCCTTCCAGCGCGCCGGAGGTGAGGCGACCATTGGGATCGGAGGGCAGCGAGCCGCCCTGCGCGACGTGGAAGAGACCGTCGTCGCTCTTCGAGATCTTCGATCCCTTGGCGGAGACGAGCTTGAGATGCTCGATCTGCTGCGGCTGGGTGGGGTCGCCACCCTGCGGGACGATCCAGAGCACGCCGGTATTGTCGACGCGGATGCTGTCCACCGGGGGCAGCGTGATCGGGCTGCCGCCCTCGCCCATCACGGGAAGGCCGTCGCCGGTGACGAGCAGGCCGCTGTCCGCCACCTGGAGATCGCCGCGGCGGGTATAGGCCTCGGTGCCGTCGGTCGCCTGTACCGCGAGCAGGGTGTCGCCGTTCATCGCGACGTCCAGATCACGGCCGGTGGTGACGTTGGCGGCCACGCCCATGTCCGCCGAATCCTTGCTGTCTGACGCCTGGGCGCGGGCGGAGACGCCGTCTCCGCCGTTGGTCAGGTACACCGCCTCGCTGTTGGTCATGTCGCCGCGGAAGCCGACGGTGTTGACGTTGGCGAGGTTGTTCGCCGTCACCACCTGCTTCTGCATGAGGGCGCGCATCGCCGAGAGCGACGTATAGATCAGCTGGTCCATGATGGATCGTCCTGTTCTCAGCCAGCCTCAGACCACCTGGATGATCGATTCGAGCATCTGCTTGTCGGTATCGATCGCCTTGGAATTCGCCTGGAAGTCGCGCTGGGCGGAGATCAGGTTGACCAGTTCCGAGGTGAGATCGACGTTCGACATTTCGAGTTCGCCCTGGCTCACCGTGCCGAGGCCGTTGGTGCCGGCGGCGCCGATCTGCGCCGCGCCGCTGGCGCCGGTCGCCTGCCAGTTGGTGCTGCCGGACTGGTGGAGGCCGCTCGGATTGGTGAAGTTGGCCAGCGCGACCGCGCCGAGCTTCAGCGACGAGCCGTCCGAATAGGTGGCGGAGACGACGCCGTCGTCCCCGACCGTCAGATCGGAGAGCTGGCCCACCGTGTTGCCGTTCTGGCTCGACTGCACGGTCTGCAGTGCGAAGGCGCCTTCCTGCGTGGCGGTGCCATAGTTGAAGCTGATCGCCAGCGGGCCGGATGCGCCGGTCGGGGTCACCGCCCCATAGGTCTGCACGCCGGTCGGCGAGGTGAGCGTGCCGTTGGTGTCGAAGGTCAGCGTCGGCGCCGTGGTGGTGCCGGCCGGGAAGACCTCCTGGTCGCCGACATAGGTGTGCGCCACCCACTGGCTCGTGCCGCTCTTGGTGCCGTCGCTGTTGGTGGTCAGCGACTGGGTGTGGACATAATAGACCGTCGCCGGGATCGCATTGCCGGCCGAGTCATAGACGGTCGTCGAGGTCGCGCCGTTATAGCTCTTGGCATCGGTCGGGCTGAAGGTCGTGTCGGTCGGCGCGGCAGCGTCCGACGGGAAGGTCATCGACAGGTCGATCTCGCTGGTCGCCTTGGCGGTGCCGTTGGTCTCGGGCACATGAAGGGTGCGCATCGCGGCGGAGCCGGTCGCGGTGACGTTGCCGAGCTGGTCGACCGGCAGCACCTGAAGCTCGTTACCGGCGGAGTCGGTGACATTGTCGGTGTTGGCATTGAGCTTGAAGGCGCCGTCGCGGGTGAAATTCACCTGGCTGCCGGTGCCGGCCGCCTTGGTGACGAAGAAGCCCTGATCGTTGACCATCAGATCGAGCGACTGGCCGGTGCTCTGCACCGAGCCCTGGGTGAATTCCTGGCTGATGCTCTTGGTGCGCGTGCCCTGGCCGACGACCGAGTTGCCGGCCTGGTAAAGCGACGAGGAGATCACGTCGGCGAACTCGACATTGCTCGACTTGAAGCCGTTGGTGCCGACGTTGGCGATGTTGTTGGACGTGACGTTGAGGTCGGTCTGCGCGGCGTTGAGGCCGGAGAGCGAGGTGTAGAAGGACGACATGGGATGCTCCTAGCGAAGAGGATCAGGAGAGGCTGAGGACGTCGGTCGGCGCGATCGTGCCGAGCGTCGTGGTGAGTTCGGCCGAGCTGCCGCCGGCGGGCGAATTGACGCCCGTCACCGTGGCCCAGGTCGCGACCGTGGGGGTGATCGTGCCCGACGTTCCGGACGCCGAGACTACGACCGACAGCGGGCCGCTGGCCTGCGTGCCGTCGGTGGCCTTGCCGTCCCATGCGAAATCGACGGTGCCGGCCGCCTGATTGGAAAGCGTCTGGCTATAAACCGTCTTTCCGGTGCTATCGACGAGGTTGACGTTCATGCTGGTCGCGGTCGACGGCAGCGTGATCGTGCCGGCATAGCCGCCGTTCGAGAGCGGCTGGGCGGTGGACGAGGAGACCAGCGCCGCCTTGCCGATCCAGCTGGCGGCGTCGCCGATGCGGTTGCCGGTGATCTGCGACAGGATCGAGTTCAGCGAGGTGTTCATCTCGGTGATGCCCGAGACGGTCGACATCTGGCTGAGCTGCGAGACCATCTGGTTGGAATCCATCGGCGCGGTCGGATCCTGGTTGGTCATCTGCGCGGTCAGCAGCTTGAGGAAACCGGCCTGGTCGATCGTGTCGCTGCCCGCCGAGGACGCGCCGGTCGCGGCGGAGGCGGCGCTCGCCTTGCGCAGGCTGTCGAGATAGCTGGTCGACGTGGTGGAGGTGGTGGCGGTTGTGGTCATTTTTCCATCCTGAGCGTGTCGAGGGTGAGCTGTTTCGCGGTCTGCATGACCTGCACGTTGTTCTGGTACTGGCGCTGGGTCTCGATCATATCGACGAGCTCGGCGGCGCTATCGACGCCGGCGTCCCAGACGTTGCCGTCCTTGTCCGCGAGCGGATTTTCGGGGTCGTGGCGCTTGGTCGGCTGGGTCGCCGACTGGACGACCTGGCTGACCTTGACGGTGGAGACGCCCGGCGCGTCCGAAACCTCGGTGAACACCGGCTTGAGCGCGCGATAGGCACTCGCTTCGGAGCCCGAGACGGTGCCGGCATTGGCCATGTTGGAGGCCACGGTGTTCAGCCGGACGACCTGCGCGGACATCGCGCGGCCGGCGATGTCGAACACCGACATGGGGGCGCTCATCAATTGTCTCCCTTGAGAGCCTGCATCACCGTGTCGACACGGCCTTGCAGGAACTGGAGGGTGGTCTTGTAGGCCACCGCATTCTCGGCGAACTGGGTCTGCTCGACCGGCAACTCGACGGTGTTGCCGTTGAGCGAGCTCTCCACCGGCACGCGGTAGCCGATATTGCCCTCGACCGCGGCGTCGGTGCTGGCCGGCTGGTCCGCCGTGGCCGCGTCGAGCGCCTTGGTGAAATCGACGTCGCGGGCCTTGAAGCCCGGCGTGGCGGCGTTGGCGATGTTCGAGGCGAGCATGGCCATGCGCTGAGAGCGAATCTCGAGCGCCTTGCCGTGGATGCCGAAGAGAGCGTCGCTGCTCATTTTTTTATCCGGTCCTCTAAACTTCCTGCCGCTGCTGCCGTCCTTGGTCGTGAAGGGATCGGTCCCGGCGGGTTCGCTCGTGATGATGCAACGGGCGTGCCAGTTCGGCGGCGGCGGACGAAAAGTGCGGGATTCGGGAGACCGGCGGCGGGGGCGGCAAGCCCTTGCCGGTGGGCGGCAAATTTTTGCCGGTCGCTTGCCGGCCGGTCTGGGCGTGGGAGCGTAAACTCGGTGGACGGCGCGATTTTTCTGGACCCTGTCGCGATCCTGCTGGTGTTCGGCGGATCGCTGGTCGCCGCCGCGATGCGCTCGACCGGCCGCGATCTCGCCCGCGCGATGGCGGCCCTGAAACCGCTGTTCGCCATGCGCGTCGACGCCGAAGCGCAGGCCTCGCGCGTCGCGGTCAACCGGATCGCCGAGCGTACCGCCCGTACCGGACTGGCCACTGCGGATCGCGTTCCGGTGGTCGAGAATTTCCTCGCGCGTGCGGCCGTGCGCCTTTCCGATCTCCCCGATCCGCAGCAGTTCGTCGCGTGGGGCGAAACCGAGTTGGCCGCGCGCGCCGAGCGTCATGCGGCCGTGCATTCCGTCTGGCGGGCGGCCGCCGATTCGGCGCCGGCGATGGGCATGATCGGCACGGTGATCGGCCTGATCCGCATGTTCTCGGCGATGGATGATCCGGCGCGGATCGGGCCGGGCATGGCGTTGGCGCTGCTCACCACCCTGTACGGCGTGATCCTCGCCAATTGCATCGCCGGGCCGATCGCCGCGCGGCTGGAACGCCTCTCCCGCGCCGAACTGATCTGGCAGAGGGATGCGCTAGAGCGCCTTGCCGCGATTGCGCGAGAGGAAAATGGCGGCCCGCTCGAAACCCGTGTCGCGCGGATCGAGGCGCGGCTGCGCGTGGTGGCATGAGACTGCCGGCGCTTTCCTTGGGGACGCCCGGCGCTTCGGGGGCCGGCATGAACGGCGGCGGCGCTCGCTCGCGCTGGGCGCTGAGCTTTGCCGATCTGTGCCTGGTGCTGCTCGGTTTCCTGCTACTGCTCCAGGCCCAGCGCGGCGATCCGCAGGCCCTGAACGCCGGGATTCGTGCGGCGTTCGGGGCGCCGGCGCCGACCAGCCTCAACGAAGTGGCGGCCGGCCTGTTCGAGCCGGGCGAGGCGATTCTGCTGGCGCCGGCGCGTGCCCGTTTCATCGCGCTCGGCCGTCAGGCGGCAGGGCAGGGCGGTCTCGTCCATATCGAAAGCGTCGGCACCGACGCGGCGGTTCTCCGTTTCGACGCGTGGGAATTGGCCGCCGCCCGCACCGCCGCGATCGCCCGCGCCGTCGCCGAGGGCGGCCTCGATCCGCGCCATATCGACCTCTCGATCGATGGCACCGGGCCGGCCGCGAAACAGGCCGGCCAACATGTCCGGGTGACGCTCACGGCCGGGGGCCGATAAACTTTAGTTAGACTTTCGAATGAGGGTGAACCCGCGTTAACCAAATCTTTGGCACGTTGGTTGCTTAGATGCGTCCATATGACGGGAGCATCTCTCATGACACGCAAGGGCCTCGCCCTTATCCTGCTGCTGGCGGGGTCGCCGGCCTATGCCGCGACCGACGCTTCGGGGTTCGAGGATCTTACCAAGCTGGAAGGCCGGGTTGTCGGCGCGCTGGATGCCGATGTTGGCAAGCCTGGTGGGCCGGTGACGCATCTCGATCATCGCCTGAAGCTCCAGCCGTGTCCGCAGCCGGTGGCGATCGATCCGCCCGCGCTCGGCGCGGTGGCGTTGCGCTGCGAATCGATCGGCTGGCGCATCCGCGTGCCGCTGGTGAAGGCGCCGGGTATGAACGCCGTGGCGAACAGCGCCGCCGTCGGCCCTGCACTCTATCAGTCCGCCCAGCCGACGACGCCCCCGCTGATCAAGCGCGGCGATCCCGTCCAGCTCGTGTCGGGCGACAATGGCTTCACCGTCACCACCTCGGCCGTCGCGCAGGAAGACGGGCGCCTCGGCGGCCGCATCCGCGTCAAGGCCAGCGATCGCAACCAGATCATGATCGGCATGGTCGAAGACGGCGGCAGCGTCCGCATGTCGTCCTTCTGAGGAGCATCGGCATGATCAACTCCATCGGATCTCCGGGCACCTCGCTCACCGGCATCGGCAGCAGCGCCACCCAGCGCGGCGAGGCTGCGACCAAGATCAACAAGCCCGCATCCTCGCTGGAAGATCGCGGCGCGGTGTCGACCACCGTGTCGCAACTGGCCTCGCAGGGCGCGCCGATCGACAGCGATCGCGTCTCCGCGCTGAAGGCCGCCATCAAGGCGGGCACCTACAAGGCCGATCCGCATGCCATCGCGCAGGCGATGATCTCCGCCGACATGGGAGCCAAATTGTGAGCACTGCACCCCTGGAAGCCCTGATCCGCGAACAGAAGGGCCTGATCGCCGCGCTCGACGCCGATGATGTGGAGGGCATCGCCCGCCAGACCGCCGCCGTCGAGGATGCGCTGGTCCGCATCCGTGCCTTGAAGCCACGCTTTGCCGGCAGCGACGTCAAGGCGCTCGCAGAGGAAGCGATGGCGCTCACCGATGCCGCGCGCGTGCGCGTCAATGTGCTCGCCGACATGACCGCCCGCCGCATCAGCCGCCTCGCCGCCGCGACCGGCAAGGGCAAGGCGACCCAAACCTACGGCCGTTCCGGCCGGCTGGCCTATTAGGCTGGCACGGCTCTTGCTGAACTAGGACCGACATGACGCTGACGATCATCCGGGGCAATGGAGAGACGGGACTGACGGGGCCGACAGGCGGCCGCGTGCAGAACGCGATCGCGTCCGCCTCCGCCTCGACCGGCGTCGATTTCCATTATCTCTATCACCAGGCCCGCATCGAGAGCGGCTTCAACCCGAATGCGCGCGCCACCACGTCGAGCGCGTCGGGCCTCTATCAGTTCACCGACCAGACCTGGCTCGGGATGATGAAGGAACATGGCGCCGAGCACGGGCTCCAATGGGCGGCGAGCGCGATCACCAAGGGCGCCAATGGCCATTACAGCGTCTCCGATCCGACGACGAAGCAGGAAATCCTGGCATTGCGCCAGTCGCCGGAAACCTCGGCGGCGATGGCCGGCGAATATGCTTCCGACAACCAGGACTATCTGAAGTCGAAGCTCGGCCGCGATACCAATGCGACCGATCTCTACATGGCGCATTTCCTCGGCCCGGCCGGGGCGTCGCGCTTCCTGAAGGCGATGGATGCCAGCCCCGACACCGCGGCCGCTTCGGTGATGCCGGCGGCCGCGCGCGCGAACAAGTGGGTGTTCTACGACAAGTCGGGCAATCCGCGCTCGCTGTCCGACGTCTATCAGCGCTTCGCGTCGCGCTTCGACCAGTCGTCGCCGGCGGCGGCCGACACGTCCACCACGCAGATGGCGAGCGCGCCGACCGATACCGCCGCCGACATCGCGCGGATGCAGCTCGCCGCGCTCAACGGCACCAGCGACGGCACCACCGTCGCGACGGCGGACGCAGCTACGACCACCTCTGCCCAACTCATGGCGCCGAGCCCGCAGACCGCGCGGCTGGCCTACCTCATGCTCGCATCCCTCGGAGTCTGACACAGATGGCGACCGCCGCGATCAACAAGCGTGTCTGGATGGACGCAACCAAGGGCGCGATCCTGCCGGTCGCGGCGCTGATGCTCGTCGCGCTGATGGTGGTGCCGATGCCCGCCTTCATGCTGGATATCGGCTTCATCACCAACATCGTGATCAGCCTTGCCGTGCTGATGGTGGCGCTGAACGCCGCCAAGCCGCTCGACTTCTCCGCCTTCCCGACGGTGCTGCTGTTCGCCACCCTGCTGCGCCTCGCGCTCAACGTCGCCTCCACCCGCGTCGTGCTGGTCCACGGCCATGAGGGCGATGCGGCGGCCGGCCATGTCATCGAGGCGTTCGGCAGCTTCCTGATCGGCGGCAACTATGCCGTCGGCATCTTCGTGTTCGCGATCATCATGATCATCAACCTGGTGGTGATTACCAAGGGCGCGGGCCGCGTCTCGGAAGTCTCGGCGCGCTTCACCCTCGATGCCATGCCCGGCAAGCAGATGGCGATCGACGCCGATCTCAACGCCGGCCTGCTGACCCCCGACGACGCCAAGAAGCGCCGCCAGGAGGTCGCGACCGAAGCCGATTTCTACGGCTCGATGGACGGTTCGTCCAAGTTCGTGAAGGGCGACGCCGTCGCCGGCGTGCTGGTGCTCGCCGTCAACGTGCTGGGCGGCCTGATCCTCGGTGTCGTCAGCCACCAGATGGCGATCGGCGATGCCGCCAAGAATTATGTCCAGCTCGCTATCGGTGACGCGCTGGTCGCGCAGATCCCGGCGCTGCTGCTGTCGATCGCGGCGGCCTCGATCGTGACGCGGGTCAATTCGCCGCTCGATCTCGGCGGCCAGATCTCCAGCCAGTTCGGTTCGGCCAAGGCGTGGACGCCGGTCGCCGGCATCCTCACCATCCTCGGCGTGCTGCCGGGTATGCCGCACGTCATCTTCCTGCCGGCGGCCGCATTGTGCGGTTTCGCCGCCTGGAAGCTGCGCGGTGCCGACCAGCTCAAGAAAGCGGAGGATGCGCTGGCTGCCAAGGCACCCCCGGCGGCGCCCGCCAATCCGTCCGCGATCGGCTGGAACGAGGTCACCGACGACGCGCCGCTCGGGCTCGAGATCGGCTATGGCCTCGTTAGCCTCGTCGACGAGCGCAAGGGCGCGCCGCTGATGGCGCGGATCACCGGCATCCGTCGCCAGCTCTCCAAGGAGCTGGGCTTCGTGATCCCGCTGGTGCGGGTGCGCGACAATATGAACATGGCGCCCAACGCCTATCGCATCACCGTCGGCGGCGTCGTCGTCGGCGAGGACGAGTGCGATCCCCACGGCCTGCTCGCCCTCGATTCGGGCGATCTCGCCGCCACCGTCGCGGGCAAGGCGACCAAGGATCCGACCTTCGGGCTCGACGCGGTGTGGATCACGCCGGACAAGCGCGGCGAGGCGGTGATCGCCGGCTACACCGTGGTCGATCCCTCGACGGTGCTGGCCACCCACCTCAACCAGCTGATCCTCAACTCTGCCGCCGACCTGTTCGGCATGGACGAGGCGCAGAAGCTGCTCGACGAGCTCAAGGAGAAGGCGCCGCAGCTGGTCGCGGGTCTGATGCCGGCGCCGCTGTCGCTCGCCCAGATCGCTGCGCTGTGCCGCGCCTTGCTCTCCGAAGGCGTGCCGCTCAAGGATTTCCGCCGCGTCGCCGAGGCGATGGCCGACGCCGCCCGCGAGGAGAGCGATCCGGTCCAGCTGGTCGAACAGGTCCGCCGCCGGGTTGGCGCGCTGATCGTGCAGACTTTGGTGCCGGTGCGGATGCCGCTGCCGGTCGTCACCCTCGATGCCGGCCTCGAAAGCCTGCTCACCCAGGCGGTGCGTTCCGGCCCCAATGCCGCCCATCCGATCGAGCCGGCGCTCGCCGGCCGGATCGTCCAGGCGGTGATGGAGGCGGCCGCGCCGCTGGTCGGCGAGGCCAAGCGCTTCGCCATCGTCACCTCGCCGATCGCGCGTCGCGCGCTCGCCCGTCTGCTGCGCCCGCATCTGTCGGACGCGCCTGTGCTTTCCTTCCTCGAGATACCCGATGGCAAGCCTGTCGAGGTCGTCGCCGTCGTCGGCGGCCATACTCCGCAGGTCACCCAGCGTCGTGAGCCGGAGATGGCGCGATGAACATGATGACCTATGCCCGCAAGCCGCAGCGCCAGAGTCAGGCGACGCTGGTCCAGGGCCATATGCCGCTGGTCCGCAAGATCGCCTGGCATGTCCACGGCCGTGTCTCGAACGCGATCGATATCGAGGATCTGGTGCAGATCGGCATGGTCGCGCTGGTCGAGGCCGCCAATGGCTATGAGGATCGCGGCCACGCCTTCGCCACCTATGCGGGGATGCGGGTCCGTGGCGCGATGATCGATCATCTCCGCCGCCATGCGACGCAGGCGCGCTCCGGCATGGTCAAGCGCAAGGAGATCGCCAAGGCCCGCGCCGAACTGGAAGGCAAGCTCGGCCGTGCGGTCACCGAGATCGAACTGGGGCAGGCGATGGGGCTCGACCCCGCCTCGTTCCGCGAGATGGTCGATGCCGCCGAGGCGGTGCGCCACGAATCGCTCGACGAGGTCTATTCGGACCAGTCTATGTGGTTCGCCGACATCGAGGAGGGTGCCGACGAGCAGCTCGATCGCGGCCGGCTCGGCGAAGCGCTGGCCGGGCATATCGCCCAGCTGCCCGAACGCGAGGCGATGGTGCTCCAGCTCTATTTCGTCGAGGAACTGAACCTCGAGGAGATCGGGCAGGTGCTGGATATCGGCGCCGCCCGGGTCTGCCAGATCAAGAAGTCCGCGCTCGACAAGCTGCGCGGCAAGCTGACCGGCTGGCGCTGAGTTAACCCTATCTTAGCCATAATCAGTCACGGTTTCGCTGGATTGGAACTTTGACTTTGAGGGTGTGAGATGGCGTCCAGCCTGGAACTGGTGTTTCGCAAGGCACGAAGCGCGGAGAAGCGGGGAGACGAAGCCGCAGCGCGGCGCCTGCTGGAAGACGTGCTCCAGGCCTATCCCCGCAATGCCACCGCGCGGCAGGGGCTGGCGCGCCTCGATGCCCGCACCGCCGCCACTGCACCTCAGGTGGAATTGGACCGGCTGCTCGCCGCGCACAGGCGTGGCGATCATGCCGAGACGATCAGGGTCGGCGAGGCGATCCTCGACCGTTTCCCCGTGGCGGAGGGTGTGAACACCCTGATCGGCGCCGCCCGGCTCGCCATCAAGGCCTATGCCGAGGCGGAGCGGAATTTCCGTGCGGAACTGGCGGCGCAGCCCGGTGTCGCCGGCCATCACCTCCATGTCGGGATCGCGCTGCTGGGCCAGGACAGGCTGGAGGATGCCGAAGCGGCCCTCACCACCGCACTGGACATCGACCCCGACAATGTCGATGCCCATTTCAACATGTCGATCCTGCATGAAGCGCGGGGCCATCTCAGCAAGGCGATCGAGGCGAGCCGCGCCGTGCTGGCGCTGGCCCCGGAGCATGTCGAGGCGGGCCATCGCATCGGCATCTTCTGCAACCAGACCCGGATCCACAAGGAAGCGATCCCGCCGCTTCTGAAGGTGCTCGAAATCCAGCCAGACCATGGCGGTGCGCTCTATGAACTGGGCCGTTCGCTGCTGGGCCTGAACCAGCATGGGAAAGCGGCCGAAACATTGCGCCTCGCGGCCCGTCTCGATCCCGACAATGCCGATATCCATAGCGATCTCGCCCACGCTTTGGGCGTCACCCACCAATATGACGATGCGGTGATCGCGCTGGCCCGGGCCACCGAACTGTTGCCGACCAACTATAGCCTGTGGGGGCGGTTGCTGACCCTGCAGGCCCAGGTCTGCGAATGGAGCAGCCGGCATGCCTGGCCGATGCTGCCGATCGATACCCCGCAGATGGGCCTGCCGTTCGACGCGCTGGTGTTCGAGGATGATCCCGTCCGCCAGCTGCAGCGTTCGCAGGTCTACGCAGCCCGCCATTTCACCGGCGATCATCCGCCGTTCGAGCTTCCCGAACGCAAAGCCGGGGGCAAGATCCGGGTCGGCTATCTCTCGGCCGATTTCTTCCGCCACGCGACCCATTATCTCATGGCGGGCCTGTTCCGCGAGCATGACCGCTCACGCTTCGAGATTTATTGCTATGATCTGAGCCCGATGAACGTCGGCCCGACCCTCGCGCCCGAGGGCGCGGACAAGTTCGTCGATATCCGCCAGATGCCCGATCGCGAGGCGCTGAACCTCATCCGCAGCCACGAACTCGACATCGCCATCGACATGAAGGGCTATACCAAGGATTCCCGCGCTTATTATTTCGCGGCGCGGATCGCCCCCGTGCAGATCAACTATCTCGGCTATCCGGGATCGATGGGCCTGCCGGAAATGGATTACATCATTGCCGATCCGGTCGTGATCCCTGACGGCGACGAGAACGGCTATAGCGAACGGGTCGTGCGGCTTCCCCACAGCTATCAGCCGAACGACGACCAGCGCGTGATCGCGGAACTGGACGAGGATCGCAAAAGCTGCGGCCTGCCCGAGCAGAGCTTCGTCTTCTGCTGCTTCAACCAGAGCTACAAGATCGGCCCGCGCGAGTTCGATATCTGGATGCCGCTGCTGCGCGAGGTCGAGGGCAGCGTGCTCTGGCTGCTCAATTGCAGCGGCAAGGCCAAGGAGAATCTCCAGAAGGAGGCGGCCGCGCGTGGGGTCGATCCGGCCCGCCTTGTCTTCGCCGGCGTGCGCGAACATTCGCGGCATCTGGCCCGCATCCGCCATGCCGACCTGTTCCTCGATACGTTTCATGTCAACGCGCACACGACGGCGAGCGATGCGCTGTGGGGCGGGTTGCCGGTGCTGACCCTGGCCGGCCGGCAGTTCGCCGCGCGCGTCGGCGCCAGCCTGGTGCAGGCGGTCGGCCTGCCCGAGATGGTCGTGCAGACCGAGCAGGCCTATTTCGACAAGGCGCTGGAACTGGCGCGGTCGCCCGACAAGCTGGCCGCGATCAAAAGCCAATTGGCGATCAACCGCCTATCCCAGCCGCTCTTCGATACGGCCGGCTACGCCCGCCAGATCGAGGCCGCCTATGAAGCCGTACATCGTCGCAGGCTGGACGGTCTTGCGCCGGATCACATCCGGATCGCCTGATCGCCGCGACGCTGGGATATCCGATCCGATGGATGGCACTATAGGCGACGCCGCGGCCGTGTGGCCCGGCGATCGACGATCAATGGCTCGGCTGCGGCCCGGTCAGGCGGGCCTGGAGATGATCCAGCCGGGTCGAGATTTCCGAAAAACCATCCCGCGTCGTGCCGTTGAGCGCGTCCATGCCATCGGGCTGATGGGCGGCCAGGGCGATCTTCAGCATGTCGAGCTCGTGTCGGATGTCGGCGATCGTCGCCGGCGGCCCGGACGGGCTGGCGGCGGACAGGCGCTGTTCGGCCGCATCCAGATGGCTGCTCGCCGCCGCGAGGCGCGCGACCAGCGCCGGCACGCCCTCGAACGTCGCCCGCTCTTCCGCGGCGCGAGCGCGATCGGCCTCGGCATGGGTCAGCGTCCGGCTGACCATGATCAGGCCACCCAGCGAGAGCAGGCTCGTCAGCAACGCGAAGATCGTGATCGCGACCATCAGCATCGGGATCTTGGTATCGGCCGACGCCGCACCGTGCGGCGGGAAAGGCGCAGATGCGACGCCGGCCGAATCTTCCGGGGAGGCCGCAGCAGCGGCGTCCGCGGAAACGGGTGGTTCGGGGCGAGCCGGTTCAGGGTCGGCGACGATAGGCGGCGGTGTGGCCTCCAAAGCCTTGCGGCCGCGGCGGACGGTCCGTCGCGGCTCGGCGATTGCAGGCACTTCCTCTGCCACGACGGGGGCGGCCTCTGCCATTACGGTCTCTTCGGCGAAGAAGGGGTCTTCGAACACCAGCTCTTCGTCGCTGTCGTTACCGAGAAAATCAGGCAGGGGTCGTGCGTCGCTCATCGTAACTATCCATGGACGGATCGAAAACGCGAAATAGCCTCCGGCGCGGGGGAGCTGTTGCGCCGGAGGCCATCGCCTCAAGTCAAGGAAGCGTGTTCCTTACTGGAGAAGCTTGAGCACACCCTGCTGCGACTGGTTCGCCTGGGCGAGCATGGCGGTCGACGCCTGGCTGAGGATCTGGGCCTTGGCGAGGTTGGTCGTCTCGGTCGAGAAGTCCGCGTCCGAGATGCGCGACTTGGCGTCCGTGAGGTTGGTGACGTCGTTGGTCATGTTGTTGACCGCGGAGTTCAGCTGGCTTTCAGAAGCGCCGAGGCCGGCACGAACCGAGTTCACCGTCTTCACATAACCGTCGATCGTGGACAGCGCGCTGTTGGCGGTCGTGCCGTCGGTGCCGGTGATCGTCACGGTCAGGCTGCTCAGCGAAGCGAGCGAGCCCGAGATCACGATGTCGACCGTGTCGGCCGCGTTGGCGCCGGTCTGGATCGTGGTGGTGCCGCCGGCGCCGCTGGTGCCGAACACGTTCACGCCGTTGAACTGGGTGGTGTTGACGATCGAGCCGATCTGCTGGGTGAGCTGGGTCACCTCGGTCTGCATGTTGTCGCGGTCGTCGCTGCTGTAGGTGCCCGAGGCGGACTGGACGGCCAGTTCGCGGATGCGCTGGAGCATGCTGGTCACTTCGTCCAGCGAGCCATCAGCGGTCTGGGCCAGCGAGATGCCGTCGTTGGAGTTGCGGATGCCCTGGTTCATGCCGTTGATCTGCGACTGCATGGTGTTCGAGATCGCGAGGCCGGCGGCGTCGTCCGAAGCCGAGTTGATGCGATTGCCCGAGGACAGGCGAGCCATCGCCGTGTTCAGGGCGTTGTTCGCCATGCGCGAGCCGTTCTGGGCGCGGAGGGCGGCAGTGTTGGAAGCGATAACGGTCATGTCGAAAATCCTTTTTCCCGCTCAAGAGCCGGTGAGGTCGATGACCGTCTCGGCTACATTCCGGGTAACGACGGGGGTCGGGTGACTTTTAGCGATCGGCCCGGATGTTTTTTGTCACCGCCCCGTTAACCATGGGTGCCAACCAAACGGCGCCTGCGCGCGCGCCAGCCCGTCATACAGGCGGGATTCCACCGGGCGTGTACGGGCTCACATGCGAGGGCGCGCGGGCGCGTTAACCATTTGTTTGCCGTGATCGGCGAAATTGCCCTGGTCGACACTTTGTCGGCGGGGGAACTTCCATGAAGCAGATCGGCCTCAGTGCCCGCGCAATGCAGGAAAATCCGGCCCTCGGGGCCTGGTTGGCCGGTGTGGGAATCGCGGTGCGGCCGATCGACATCGCGGTTAACCCGGCGCGCGACGAGATCAGGATTCTGGCGGCGGACGAGATTTCGCGTGCCACCGTCCGCGATATCCTGATCGAGAGCGGCGAAAATGTCGCTCCGAGCCTTATACTTTCGTCTAAGGGAATGCCCGCGCGCATCCGCTTCGGTTTCGACGACATGGCGTTCGGCCTGGCGATGATTGCCGAACTGGTCCGCCCCGTCGTTCGCCCAGCCGTCGGGGAACCGGAAAGCGCGATCTACCTGAAATTGGCAGAGAAAGTGGCTTGCTCCGATGCCACCGTGCTCGTCCTCGGCGAGACCGGCACCGGCAAGGAGGGCATCGCCCGTTTCATCCACGCCGCGTCGCCCCGTGCCGCCAAGCCCTTCGTCGCCGTCAACTGCGCGGCGCTCCCCGATACCATGCTCGAGGCGATCCTGTTCGGCCACGCCAAGGGCGCCTTCACTGGCGCTGCCGGCGCCTCCGAAGGCCTGTTCCGCGCGGCCGAGGGCGGCACGCTGCTGCTCGACGAGATCGCCGAGATGCCGATCGTGCTCCAGGCCAAGCTGCTGCGCGCCATCCAGGAGCGCGAAGTGCTCCCGGTCGGCGCTACCCAGCCGGTCAAGATCGACGTCCGCATCATCGCCGCCGCCAACCGCGAGCTGGCGACCGAAGTGGCCGAGGGCCGCTTCCGCGCCGATCTCTACTGGCGTCTCAACGTCATGCCGCTGGCGCTCAAGCCGCTGAAGGCCCGCCGCCTCGATATCCGCGCGATTACCGCTGCGCTGATCCTGCGCCACACCCGCGAGGGCGAGAGCGTCGCCTGGCCGACCGCCAACGCGCTCGACCGGCTGATGGCGCATGACTGGCCGGGCAATGTCCGCGAACTCGACAACGTCATCCAGCGCGCGCTGCTGCTGCGCATGGGCGACCGCATCGAGGCCGACGATCTCGCCATCGAGGTGATGGCGCAAGTCGTGCCGCAGCTGTCGGTGGTGGCCGCCGTCGCACCGAGCACCGTCGCACCGGCCTCCATCGCGCCGGCCGCCGGCAACCTCGCCGCAGTCGCCCGCGCGTCCGAAGCCGAGGCGATCCGCGTCGCGCTGGACGAGGCGGGCGGCAAGCGCCTGCTCGCCGCCGCCCGGCTCGGCATTTCCGAGCGTACCCTTCGCTACCGCCTCGCAGAAATGCGTGAGCGGCAGGCGGCCTGAGGATATAGGCGATGACCACGATCACCCCGACCAGCCTGATGGCGCTGAGGAACCAGATCCTCCAGCAGAATTCGGCGCTCCAGAAGGCGGCCGCCACCGGCCCCGCCGCGATCACCCCGGCCTCGATCGGCGGCACGGGTTCGGCGACCGCGGCAACGGGCGCCACGGGCACCGATTTCGGCGCGACGCTGAAGGGCGTGCTCCAGCAGGTCAACGGCCTCCAGTCGCAGGCCGAGGACGTGTCGAACAGCTACGAGCGTGGCGAGACCACCGACATCGCGTCGGTGATGCTGGCCCGCCAGAAGGCCTCGGTTGGTTTCCAGGCGACCCTGCAAGTCCGCAATAAACTCCTGTCCGCCTATAAGGACATCATGAGCATGTCGGTGTAATATGAGCGAGATCGCAGCCACCCCCAACGAACTCGTTCCCGCCAGCCGGAACCTGCCGGCGCCGCTCAGCGCGCTCGGCAAGTCCGATGCGTTCGCGAAGCTCACCGACATCGCGCGCCAGCCGGCGATCGCCAAGGCGATGCCGATGCTCGGCCTGCTCGGCGTGCTGGTCGCCGCCGCGATGGCCTGGGCGTTCCTGCACACCGGCCCGCAGCGCAACCTCTTCTCCGGGCTCGGCGATGCCGACAAGGCGGCGGTGGTGCAGGCGCTCGACACTGCCGGGATCAAATACACCGTCGACAACGACACCGGCGCGCTGACCGTGCCGGAAGAAAGCTATTACCGCGCCAAGATGCTGCTCGCGCAGCAGGGCCTGCCCAAGGCGGCGCCCGATGGCGACACGCTGATCTCCAGCCTGCCGATGGGCGCCAGCCGCGCCGTCGAGGGGGCGCGCCTCCAGCAGGCGCAGGAGATGGACCTCGCCCGCACGATCGAGGCGATCGACGCGGTGCAGTCCGCCAAGGTCCACATCGCCGGCGACCAGCCGAGCGTGTTCCTGCGCGACGACCAGAAGGCGCAGGCCTCGGTCATGCTCACGCTCAACCAGGGTCGTTCGCTCAGCGACAGCCAGGTGCAGGCGATCATCCACCTCGTCGCCTCCTCGGTGGCCGGTCTGACGCCGGACGGCGTGTCGGTGGTCGATCAGGCGGGGCGCCTGCTCAGCGCGCAGAACAGCGACGGACAGGATGCGACCGATCGCCAGGTGCTGATCCAGCAGAAGGTCGAGGATCGCTATCGCCAGTCGCTCGGTTCGCTGCTCAGCCCGATCGTCGGCGACGGCAACTTCACCGCCGAGGTCCATGCCGACATGGACTTCACGGAGGCCGCCTCGACCACCGAGAGCTATCCCAAGGACGGCGCGATGATCGCGACCGAGCAGGGCCAGTGGACCAACGATCCGACCGGCGGCGCCAATGCGCCCGCCACCGGCATCCCCGGCGCGATCTCCAACACCGCACCGGCGCCGGCCAAGCCCGCCGCCACCGCCAACGGCCAGCCGACTCCGGCCGGCCCGCAGGCACCCGGCACGGCGCCGGGGCAGGCCGCCGCCGCGGCCCAGGCCAAGACCAACGAGACCTATAACCGCAGCTATCAGCTCGGCCATCAGGTGTCGGTCACCAAGAACCAGGTCGGCACCGTGCATCGCCTCACCGTTGCCGTGGCGCTGCGCCAGCCGGCCGGTGGCAAGCCGCTGACCGCGCAGCAGCAGCAGCAGATCCAGGATCTGGTGAAGGGCGCCGTCGGCTTCGACCAGGCCCGTGGCGACAGCGTCTCGGTCTCGCAGCAGACCTTCGTCGCGGTCGATGCCGCCGCCGCCGCCGCGCCGAAATGGTATGAAGGCGCCTGGGTGATGACGATGGCGCGCAATCTGACCGCGCTCGCCGTCGCCGCGATCATCGTGTTCGGCATCGGCCGCCCGATGCTCAAGCGCCGCGCCACCGTCGTCGACCAGAAGATCGCCAACAAGTCCAAGGAGCGCGCCCAGGTCGGCAAGGAGATCGCCGCCATGCTGAGCACCCAGCAGGCCGAGGCCGCCGCCGCTTCGCCGGCCGGCGCGGTGACGCTCGACATGATCGAGAGCGCACCGGGCTACGCCGCCCGCGCCGCGCTCATCCGCAACTTCGTCCGTCAGGATCCGGATCGCGCCGCGCTGGTCGTCCGCGATCTGATCCGCGCCGACATGCCCAAGGCCGAAGCCGCCAATGCCTGAGATCGCCCCCGCCAATGCCGCCCTTGCCGCGCCGTCGGGCTCCAGCGCCGCCGCGATCCTGCTGATGCTGCTGGCCGAGGACGAGGCGGCCCAGGTGCTGGGCCGGCTCGATCCCGACGAAGTGCAGCAGCTCGGCACCGCGATGTTCGAGGTCGCCGACGTCTCCGAGGATGAGGTGGACGAGGTGCTCGACCAGTTCGTCGGCCGGGCCCGCGAGCGCACCACCATCGGCTTCGCCGCCGACGGCCAGATCCGCAACATGATGGAGCGCGCGCTGGGCGCCGAGCGGGCCGAGAACATGCTCGCCCGGATCACCCCGCCAACGCGCTCCTCCTCGCTCGACTCGCTCAAGTGGATGGACGCCAAGACGATCGCCCAGCTGGTCGAGAGCGAGCATCCGCAGATCGCCGCGATCGTGCTCGCGCATCTCGAAGCCGGCATCGCCGCCGACGTGCTCCAGCTGCTCGACGAGGATGTGCAGGCGGACGTGGTCTACCGCGTCGCCACGCTCGGCACCGTGTCGTCCGAAGCGCTGGACGATCTCGAGCGGTTGCTGCTCCGCCAGGTCAACAAGGCCGGCGCATCGGGCTCGGCGCCCAAGCGCGGCGGACCCAACGAGGCGGCGCGGATCGTCAATTCGACGCGCACCACCACCGAGCAGCGCGTCATCCGCCAGCTCGCCAAGCTCGACAAGAATCTCGCCCGCACGATCGAGGACGAGATGTTCGTGTTCGACAACCTCAACGCGCTCACCGAAAAGGATCTCGGCGCGCTGCTCCGGTCGGTCGACAACGAGCTGCTCATCGTCGCGCTCAAGGGCTGCGACCCGAACCTGCGCAACAAGATGTTCGGCTGCATGTCGAGCCGCGCGGCCCAGTCCATCCAGGACGAGATGGCCGAGCGGGGGCCGATGCGCCTCGCCGAAGTGCAGGAAAGCCAGAAGGCGGTCCTCGCGATCGCGCGCAAGCTGGCGGAAGCCGGCACGATCAGCCTCGGGGGCAAGGGCGAAGATTATGTCTAATCCGGCTTTCGCGGGCGCGCAGCGCGTCTCCGTCTGGACCCAGCCCGATGCGAGCGGCCCGGCGCCCTTCGTCTCCTGGGGGCAGGCGCTGCGCCAGGCGTTCGAGGCGCCGGAGGACGTCATGGAGATTCCCGAGCCGGAACCCGAGCCCGAGATCGATATCGAGGCGATCCGTGCCGAGGCGATGGCGCAGGGCTTCGCCGCCGGCATCGAGGCAGGCCGCCGCGAGGCCGATGCGGAGCGTCAGGCTCTGCATGAACTCGCCGCCAATCTGGAATCGCTGAAGACCGAGCCGACGCTGGGCTTGGGCATGATGATCGCGGCGACGGTGGAGCGGCTGCTCCATCAGGTCGTCGGCGAAGTGGAGGTGTGCCGCGAGACGCTGATGGATCGCGCGCAGGCGGCCGCCGCGCTGATCGGCGACGAGACCCGGCCTGCCATCCTCAAGCTCAACCCCGCCGATCTCGCCCGCCTCGACGGCGCCGAGCTGCCGGTCGCGGCCGAGGCTGATCCGACGCTGGCGCCGGGCGAATTGCGGCTCGAAACCGCCAATGGCTCGATCGAGGACAGCCCCGGCCTGCGGCTCGAACGCCTGCGCGCGTCGCTCGACCGGATCGCGGCGGCGCGATGACCCTGCTCGAAGACCGCGCGGCGGAACTGCTCAACGGCCTCGCCGTACCCGATGCCGGCCCGCGCCGGATCGGCAAGCTCGTTTCCTATGATGGCCAGATGCTGGAGGCGACCGGCCTCTCGCTGCCGGTCGGCGCGTCGGTACGGGTGATCGATGCCGATGGTCACGCCACCCGCGCCGAGATCGTCGGCTTCAAGGGCGATCGCTCGCTGATGATGGCGCTGGACGGCGAGGCCCCGCATTCGAGCGGCGGCCGCGTCGAGCCCGATTCGCGCGGCGGCATCGCCGAGGTCGGCCCCGAACTGCTCGGCCGGGTGATCGATGCCACCGGCCAGCCGCTCGACGGTCTCGGCCCGGTCGGCGCGTCGGCGACCTGGCCGCTGGCCGGCAAGCCCGCCAATCCGCTCGACCGCTCGCGCGTCACCGAATGTTTCGACATGGGCGTGCGCGCGATCAACGCGCTGCTCACCGCCGGCGTCGGCCAGCGCATCGCGATCTGCGCCGGCTCGGGCGTCGGCAAGTCGGTGCTGATGGGCCAGATGATCCAGGGTGCCGATGCCGACGTGATCGTGGTCGGCCTGATCGGCGAGCGCAGCCGCGAAGTCTCCGACTTTCTCGCCACCAAGCTGGTGCCGGGCGTGCGCGAGAAGAGCGTCGTCGTCGCGGTGCCGGCCGATCATCCGCCGGTGTTGCGCCTGCGCGCCGCGATGCGCGCCACCGCGATCGCCGAATATTTCCGCGCGCAGGGCCTGCGCGTGCTGCTGCTGATCGACTCGCTGACCCGCTGCGCCCACGCCCAGCGCGAACTCGGCCTGTCGCTGGGCGAACCGCCGACGATGAAGGGCTATCCGCCCTCGGCGCTGGGCATGATCCCGCGCCTGATCGAGCGTGCGGGTGCGGACGCCCATTCGGGCGGTTCGATCACCGCGCTCTACACGGTGCTGGCCGATGGCGATGATGGCGACGATCCGATCGTGGATACGGCGCGCGCGATCGTGGACGGCCATATCATCCTGTCCCGCACCTTGTCCGAACAGGGCATCTTCCCGGCGATCGACGTCGGTCGCTCGCTCAGCCGCGTGATGTCCGACATCGTCGACGACGAACATGCCGAGGCCGCCTCGGCGCTCCGCCGGCTGTGGTCGGTCTATGAGGAGAATCGCGACCTCATCCTGATGGGCGCCTACAAGGCCGGCTCCGATCCCACCATCGACGAGGCGATCGCGCGCCATCAGGAGATCCTCGCCTTCCTCAAGCAGAAGCCCAAGGATCGCATCGACCTGCCGCTCGCCTCTGCCGAGCTGATCGAGAGATTTGGCCGATGAGCGCGATCGTCAAACGCCGCGAGCGCATCGCGCGGGTCCGCCGGGTCGAGCATGTGATGGCCGCAGGCGCTGCCGCCGCCGCCGAATCCCAGCTCGAATCGCTTGAGAACAGCGCCGCGCGCGTGCTCGATCTGCGCCTGAGCCTGACGACCGGGATGGGATCGATGCTGTCCGAATCGCTCGCGGCACGGGGCGAGCTCGCTCATCGCCTCGATATTGCGCGCTTCGGCCTGGCCGATGCCATCGCCGGCGCCCGCGCGGTGGTCGCGACCAAGGCGGCCGAGCGGGTCGAGGCCCGTATCCGCCAGGAGAGCGCCGATCGCCTCGTGACCCGCGCCGAAAGCGATGCCGACGCGCTGGCCGAACGCCGCGCCGCGGCCCATGTCCGTTCGCGCACATCGCGCGGTTTCGAGGGTGATGCATGAGCGTGTCCGGCATATCCTTTCTTTCCGGCGCCGGCCTGTCTTCGGACGGCGGGCAGACGGCCTCAGCGATGGCCGACACGCCATCCGCCTTCGCCAGCGTGATGGCGGGGGCAAGCAAGCCTGCCGCCACGCCGGCCTCGTCGCGGCGCGACGACGGCGACGATCAGGGCAACGCCGGCAAGGCCGAAAAGTCCACCAAGGCGAAGTCCAAGGACGATCGCGACGACGATGATTCCACGCCGATCAAGGCGGATGGCGATCAGGCGGCCTCGGCGGCCGCGGCGCAGTCCACGGCGGCGAATGCTGCGACGAAGGACGCATCGGACGGGAAAACGGCCAAGGCGAAGGGGCAGGAATCCGTCGCGACCGTCGCGGATGACGGCACGCAGGCGTCGGCAGCCGATGCCGCGACCGATCCCACCACCGCCCAACTGATCGATCCGTCATTCGCCGCACCGGTGCTCGCCGCGCTCAAGGCTGCCGCTGCCGCCGGGCAGGAAGGCAAGGCCGTTCTGATGGACGCGCCCGCCGTGGCGCCCGACCCGGCGCCTGCCACCGCGCCGTCAGCCGCCCAGCAAGCCGACACGGCGGCACCACTGACCGGCACCGCCGCGCTGATGGCGGCGCGCGCCGCCGCCAATCCCGTCGC
Source organism: Sphingomonas abietis (assembly GCF_027625475.1). Classification (NCBI taxonomy): domain Bacteria; kingdom Pseudomonadati; phylum Pseudomonadota; class Alphaproteobacteria; order Sphingomonadales; family Sphingomonadaceae; genus Sphingomonas; species Sphingomonas abietis. The sequence goes on along the minus strand of NZ_CP115174.1, from coordinate 3,936,886 downwards.
CGTACAGGCCAGTGAGACACGCACGACTGCGGCATCGACCCGCAAGCGCGATGGGGCGGACAAGACCGCTTCGATCGATTCGCTGGCGGCGGCAATATCCACGCAGGCCGGCGATATGACGCAGGCGGATGGCGCGAAGGGCGATGCCTCGACCACGGGCACGCCCGATGCGTCCCAGCAGCTCGCCGATGGCGCGGCCGATCGCCAGCTCGATCTCGCCAAGCAGGGAGCCTGGCTGGATGGTCTTGCTCGCGACATCGCCTCTACCGGCAGTGCGTCGAGCACATTGCGCTTCCAGGTCGCGCCGCAGAATCTCGGCACCGTGCAGGTCGAACTGGCGCGAGGCGTCGATGGCGCTGCGGTGACGCTGACCGCCAGCAGCGAATCGGCGCGCGCGATACTCGCGGATGCGAGGCCGCAGCTGGTGGCGGAGGCGAGGGCACAAGGTATCCACATCGCCAATGCGCAGGTCGATGTCGGCAGTGATTCGCGTTCGTCCGGCGGCGGTTCGCAGCACGAACAGCGCCATGATTCGCGCGGCGACGGCGGCTTTTCGTCGCAGGCCGGGGCCGGTGGCGGCGATAATGGCCGGGATAACGGCCGCTCGCAAACCCGATCGCAACCAATTGCCATTAACCAGAGCAGCGATGGTCGGGCGGATGCCGGAACGAGCGGGGCGGATGTCGCCTCCGCCGCCGAGCCCGCCGACGGCATATACGCATAGGAACGAGCATGAGTGACGACGCAGCCCCCGCGCCCAAGAAGAAGGGCGGCAAGATGAAGCTGATCATCATCATCGTCGGCGCGCTGGTGCTCGTCGGCGGTGGTGTCGCCGGTGGCATGTTCGCGGCCGGCATGGGCCTGGGCGGCGCCAAGGCCAAGTCGCACGAGGATCCGGATGCGCCCAAGCTGGTGCTGCGCGCGGGCCAGAGCGCCGATCCGACGGTGGAGGACAAGACGGTGGGCAGCTTCCAGCCCGATCCGCGTCGCTACAAGGCGTCCTATTACACGATGGATCAGCCTTTCACCTCGAACCTGCGCGATACCGATGGCATCGCCCAGCTCTCGCTCGGCGTTTCGACCTTCTACGACGCCAAGGTGCTGGACGGCTTCAAGGACAATGAGATGCCGATCCGCTCGGCCGTGCTCGAGACGCTGGCCAACCAGGACGCCTTCGTGCTGGGCACGCCGGAAGGCAAGGTCGCGCTCCAGGCCAAGCTCCGCGATGCGATGAACAAGGTGCTGATCTCGAAAACGGGTTACGGCGGCATCGATGATGTCTATTTCACCAACTTCATCATCCAGTAAGAGGGTGGCGGGTGACATGAGGGGCGAGCGTGGCGAAGGAGCCTGGCAGTAACGGCGACAATCCCGGTGTGGGCAGGGTAAGCGGGCCGAGCAGGGAGGCCCAGCCCTTCGCGCTCGGCAGCGAGGCGCTGCGCCCCGGTGCCCGGCTGGCGGGGCTCGACCGGGTCGGCGAACGGCTGGCGCGGCGCCTGCGCGACGTTCTGGAGCCGTTCGTCCGGGTGAAGCCCAAGGTGGAGGCCGAAGCCGCACTCACCTCGCGCTTCGAGACGTGGCGCGATGCGTTGCCCGAATTCACCTCGCTCAGCCTCTACCGCCTCCGCCCGATGAAGGGCGGGATGCTGATCGCGATCGCGCCCGATTATGTCAGCCGGCTGGTCGATGCCTTCTACGGCGGCACCGGCGCGGCCTCGCCCAACGCCAGCCGCAAGCGCGAATTCACTGCCGCCGAGGAGCGGCTGCTCTCCCGTTTGACCGATGCGATCACCGGCGCGGTGGTCGAGATGTGGCAGGAGATCGTGCCGCTCGAGCCCAGCCTCGCGTCGCGCGAGACCAATTCGGGCTATGCCAGCCTGGTACGAGGCGACGAGGCGGTGGTCATCCAGCGTTTCTCGATCTCCGGCGGCGGGCCGGGCGCGACGACGATCGATCTGGTCTTCCCGCTGACCGCGATGCGCGCCCACGAAGCCCAGCTCGCCGCCAAGATCCACGCCGAAGCCGGCCCGATCGACAATGAATTCCGCTACCGCATGGCGCGCGCCCTGGAGAACGTCTCCTTCCCGGTCCGCTCGGTGGTCGCGCGACCGACGCTTTCGGTGCAGGAGCTGATGGCGCTCAAGGTCGGCGACGTGATCCCGATCACGCTTTCGCCGCGGGTTCCGCTGATCGTCGGCAACAGACGGCTTGCGGAAGGCACGATCGGCGAGCAGGAAGGGCGGGCAGCGTTCCAGATCGAGACGATCGGCAGCGCGGACAGGGCCGGGGGCAAAGGACTTGAACGACATGAGTGATGGCGCCTTCCCGGGCATAGACGATCCGAACAGCTCGGCCGGTCGCAATTTCCGGCTGCTGGCGGACATTCCGCTGCGGCTGTCGGTGGAGGTGGGCTCCACCTCGCTGAAGCTGTCGGAACTGCTCGACCTGAGCGAAGGCTCGGTGGTCGAGCTCGACCGGCAGGCCAATGAGCTGCTCGACATCCTCGTCAACGGCACGCTGGTGGCCAAGGGCGAGGTCGTGACCGTGAATGGCCGGTTCGGCATCCGCGTGGTCGACGTGATCGCGGCGGAACAGCGCCTCGCGGGGCTCGAACGCCGGGCATGACCTGGACCTATCTGCTCAACGTGGTGGTGATGCTGGCGCTGGTCGCCGGCATGGCGGTCGGCACCTTGTGGCTGCTGCGCAAGTTCCAGCCGGGCCTTGCCATCGGCGGCCAGCGCGACAAGCTGGTGCGGGTGGTCGATGCAGTACCGATGGGCGCCACCGGCGGCCGCATCGCGGTGGTGGAGTTCGAGGGCAAGCGCATCCTCGTCGGCGTGTCGCGCGGACGCATGGACGTGCTGGCCGAAGCGCCGATCACCGGATTCCAGCAATATATCGACGACGGGGACGTGTAGGTGGCCGCGATGATGATCCGGCGCCGCTGGGCGATGTCGGTGCTGCTGCTCGTCGCCGGACTGCTGATCGCATTGCTGCTGGCCCATCCCGCCTTCGCGCAGGCGGCGCCGGGCACCGGGCCGGTGAACCCGCCGGGGCCGGGAGCGGTGCAGGCCTCGGCGCTCAACAAGGCGTTGGGCCAGGTCTCCGGCGACGGCAAGCCGTTGTCGCTGTCGCTCCAGATCCTCGTCCTGATGAGTCTGCTGACGGTGCTGCCGTCCTTGCTGCTCATGATGACCAGCTTCACCCGCATCATCATCGTGCTGTCGATCCTGCGGCAGGCGCTCGGGCTCCAGCAGACGCCGCCCAATCAGGTGCTGGTCGGCCTGTCGCTGTTCCTGACCCTGTTCATCATGCGGCCGGTGATCGATCAGGTGAACCAGACCGCGATCGCGCCTTATGGGCAGGGCCAGATCCCGCTCGAACAGGCGATCGCCAAATCGGGCGATGCGCTGCACGTCTTCATGGTGCGCCAGGTCCGCAAGACCGACATCCAGCTGTTCACCGACATCGCCCATGCGCCCAAGGTGGAGAAGGCGGAGGATATCCCCTTCACGATCCTGCTGCCCGCCTTCGTCACGTCGGAACTCAAGACCGCGTTCCAGATCGGCTTCCTGATCTTCCTGCCCTTTCTGGTGATCGATCTCGTCGTGGCGACGACCCTGATGTCGCTCGGCATGATGATGCTGTCGCCGACGATCATCTCGATGCCGTTCAAGCTGCTGCTGTTCGTGCTGGTCGATGGCTGGGCGCTGACGATGGGCAGCCTCGCGTCGAGCTTCGGATAGTGAGCGCCATTCTCCTCCCGTTCGTCCCGAGCGAAGTCGAGGGACGGGAAGCCGGCGCGGCGTGCGGGGCGTGTGCCTCGACTTCGCTCGGCACGAACGGTTCGTTTGCAGTAAGGCCGTTCTGATGGAACCGCTCGTCGGCACGGACTATTTCATCGGCGTCGCCCAGCAGGCTCTGTGGGTGCTGGCGCTGGCCTGCGCGCCGATCCTGATCCCGGCGCTGGTCGCCGGCCTGATCCTCGGCATGGTGCAGGCGGCGACCTCGATCAACGAACAGACTTTGGCCTTCGTCCCCAAGCTGATCATCGTCGCGATCTGCATCGCCTTGTTCGGCGGTGCGATCGTGACGCTGCTCGCCGATTTCACGCGGGACATGTTCCACCGCATCCCCGATCTGCTGAGATAGACGATGCTGCCGACCGGCATTGTCGGACTGGAAGCGCAGCTCTGGGTCTTCCTCGTCGCGATGATCCGGCCGGGCGCGGCGTTTTTGGCCGCCCCGGTCTTCGGCGCGCAGAATGTGCCGATCCAGGTGCGGCTGATCATCAGCCTCGCGGTCGGCATTCCGGCGATCAGCCAGGTGCCGTTCGATCTGCCGCCGGATGGCATCGCGACCGTCGCCGGCTTCACGCTGGTAGCGGGCGAGGTGGTCACCGGGCTCGCGCTCGGCTTCGCGGTGCAGCTCGGCTATGCGGCGGCGATGATGGCGGGCGAGGTGATCGGCAACTCGATGGGCCTCGGTTTCGCGCAGATGGTCGATCCGCAGTCCGGTGCCTCGTCGACTGCGCTCGGCCAGTTCCTGTCGATCCTCGGCACCTTCCTGTTCCTCGCGATGAACGGCCATCTCGCGCTCATCCAGGTCATCGTCGATTCCTACCGCTCGCTGCCGCCGGGGCACGCATGGATGGGGCAGGGGCAGATCCAGGATATCCTGATGTTCGGCGGCGACATGTTCGCGGCCGGCATGGCGATCGCGCTGCCGGTCGGCTTCGCGCTGATCCTGGTGCAGGTGGTGATGGCGATGCTGGCGCGATCGGCGCCGGCGATGAACCTGTTCTCCGTCGGTATGCCGGCCACCATCCTGGCCGGCGTGATCCTACTCGCGGTTGCGGCGCCCGCGATCGGCGAGGGAATCTCCACCTCGATCGAACGCGGCCTCGATCTCGCGCGTTCCCTCGTCACGGCGAAGGGAGGCTGAGATGGCCGAAGGCGGCGACAGCGGCGAGAAATCGGAAGCCCCATCCCAGAAACGCCTGAAGGAGTCGTCGGACAAGGGCGATGTCCTCCAGTCGAAGGAATTGGGCGTCGCGCTGGTGATGATCGTCGGCGCGGGCTGGCTCGCGCTCGGCGGACCGCTGCTGGTGCAGGCGCTGGCCGAGCTGCTGCGCGGATCGCTGAGCTTCGGGCGGAGCGCGATCGACGATTTCGAGCCGGGCCAGGCGATCCTCGCGCGGATGGGGGCGATCGCGGTGCCGGTCTTCCTGCTGTTCGGCGCGACGATCGCGGCGGCAGTAGGCACGCCGGCGCTGCTCGGCGCCTTCGGTTTCCGCTGGGGCGCGATCGCGTTCAAGGGCGATCGCATCAATCCGCTGAGCGGCATCAAGCGCATTTTCGGGATGCAGGGCATCGTGGAACTGTCGAAGGCGCTGGCGAAGATCGTCGTGATGGGCGCGATCGGCTGGTGGCTGCTATCCTCCCGCATGGCCAAGATCACCACCATGGGCCGCGGCGACATCGCCTCCAGCATGATCGCGGTCGGGCATGATTTCGTCTATGCGGTGATCGTGATGGCGATGGGGCTGGTGCTGATCGCCGGCGTCGACGTGCCCGTCCAGATGATCCGCCGCACCGCCCGCCTGCGGATGAGCAAGCAGGAGGTCAAGGAGGAGCACAAGCAGTCCGAGGGTTCGCCAGAGCTGAAGGGTGCGATCCGCCGTCGCCAGATGGAGACGGCGCGGCGATCGGCGCGGACGCAGGTCGCCGAGGCGAGCGTGGTGCTGACCAACCCGACCCATTTCGCGGTCGCGCTGCGCTATCGGCCGGGGCAGGATCCGGCGCCGATCGTGGTCGCGCGCGGGCGCGGTGCCACGGCGGATGCGATCCGCGCTTTGGCCGAGGAGTTCGACGTGCCGATGCTGCGCTATCCGCAGCTGGCGCGCGCGATCTACTTCACCACGCGATCGGGGCAGATCATCCGCGAGGATCTCTATATCGCGGTCGCGACGGTGCTGGCCTTCGTGTTCAACATCGACCGCGCGATGGCCGAGGGGCGCAGCCAGCCCGAGATCGACGTGCCGGGCGAGGTCCGTTTCGACGAGAATGGCGAACCCGAATAATTTTTTCGGGCTGCGACTAAAGTTTCCATCCCCGCTGCCGTTCTCCGTTCCGGGAAACCGGGAGCATTCGATGATCGAGGCGGTGACGGCGGTGGCACGGGCGGATGCGGTGGCGATGACCATCGCGGCCGGCGCCAATGCCCGTCGTACCCTCGAGGGCCGGCAGAAGCGGATGCGCTGGCTCGATGCGCTGCGGGTCGCCAACGGCGAGCCGCTGCCGATCGACGACGAGGCGCGCGACGAGGAGATTCTGGCGGAGAACCGCCGCCGGATCCGCGCCGCGCTGGGCACTATCGAAGAATTGCGCGGGCTGGAGGCTGGCGAGGCCGCGGCGCCCGACGATGTGGCCGGCACGGTCTCCGCCAGTGCGGTCGTCCAGCTGATGCTCGCCCAGCGGGCCGTGTCGATCCGGGCGCAGGCGCATCTCGGTGCGGCGGCCGTGCGCCAGCTGCTCCGCTGAGAAAATGGTAAACGGAATGAACCGGACATAAAGATTTTGGGTCCATGGTCGTTCTTGAAGGTGAAGGAACGATCATGACCACGACGAGCGCCACATCCAGCAGTGCCAGCACCGCCAGTACGGCCGCGACGACGTCGACCGCATCGTCGACGACCAGCTCCGCGTCGATCGGCGCCAGCATCCTGAGCAGCCTCAACGCCAATGGCGCGAGCATCGATACGGGGTCGCTGATCACCAGCCTGACGGCGGCGCAGAAAAGCTCGACCGAGACGCCGATCACCACCAAGCAGACCGCGAACACCGCGCAGATCTCATCGGTGGCATCGATCGCCAGCGACCTCTCGACCTTCTCCAGCTCGCTCAACACCCTGATCTCCGGGGGGTCGCTCCAGACCCAGCCGGTCTCGTCCGATACCAGCGTGATGACCGTCTCGGCGGTCGCCGGCGCGCCGGTCGGCGCGCTCAACCAGTCGGTGACGGTGAACGCGATCGCGCAGGCGCAGTCGGTCAAATCGGCCGCCTATACGTCGAGCCAGCCGTTCAACACCGGCACGCTGACCCTGACGGTCGGAACCGGCACCCCCGTGTCGATCGCGGTGAACAGCAGCAACAACACGCTGTCCGGCATCGCCCAGTCGATCAACGCGGCGGGCGCGGGCGTCTCCGCCAGCGTGATCACCGGCTCCGACGGCACGTCGACGCTGGTGCTGAAAGGCGCGACCGGGGCCGCGCAGTCCTTCTCGCTGGCCTCGTCCGACGATTCGACCGCGACCCAGCCGGACGGCGGGGTGTCGCTGTCCAGCCTCGCTTATGGCGGCTCCGCGACCGGCGGCCTGACCCAGACGCAGGCGGCGCAGGATGCCAGCATCACCGTCGACGGCGTGACCGTCTCGCGCGCCTCCAACAGCTTTTCGGACGTGATCCCCGGCGTGTCGATGACGCTGGTGAAGACCGGGACGATCAACCTCTCCTCGACCCGCCCGAACGACGCGATCACCGAGGCGGTCAATGATTTCGTGTCCGCCTACAACCAGCTGCTGACCGAGATCAACACGGCGACGGCGGCCGCGACCGGCAGCGCCGATGCCGGGCCGCTGCGCGGCAATGCGGCAATGCGGACGCTGAAGACCCAGCTTTCCCAGCTGACGACGATGCCGCTCAACGCCACCGGATCGATCCGCACGCTGGCCGAGTTGGGCGTGAAGACCGGCAATGACGGCACGCTCTCGGTCGACAGCACGGCGCTGAACACCATGCTCACCCAATATCCCGACGACGTCGAATCGATGTTCGTCACCTCGCAATCGAGCAGCAGCGCCAAGGTGCTCGTCACCAGCACCGCAGGGGCGACGACGTCGGGCGTCTTCCAGGTCACCGGGATCACCCCGGCGACCGGCGGCGGCAATGCATCGGGCAGCATCGGTGGCGTCGCCATGACGGCGAGCAGCTGGAACCTGACCGCGGCCTCGGGCAGCGGCGCCGACGGCCTCAAGCTCCAGATCCTGTCCGGCAGCCCGACCTCGGCGACGATCACGATCAACCAGGGGTTGGGCGGCGCGCTCCAGGCGGTGCTGAACTCGCTGACCGCGACCGACTCGTCGGGCAAGCCCGTCGGCGCGCTGGCCACCCTGCAAGCGAGCCTGGCGACGACCAAGACCAACCTGGCCGACCAGCTCACCAAGGCGGATGCGCAGGTGACGGTCTATCATGATCGGCTCGTCACCCAGTTCACCCAGATGAACACGCTCGTCAGCGGCTACAAGGCGACCTCCAGCTATCTCACCCAGCAGGTCGATCTGTGGACCAAGTCTGATTCCTGATTCAGCATCACCAGAGTAGGAAGTAATCGATGTTCGCGAGTTCCGGCTATGCCGTGGCCAAGCAGCGCTATGCCAATGCCGATCTGGGCGCCCGCGTCGAAGCCGCGTCGCCGCACCAGCTGGTTGCCGTGCTGTTCGAGGAATTGCTCAAGCATCTCGACACGCTGGCGGCAGGGCTGTCCGCCAACGGCACGCTGACGCGGGTCGCCGCGATCCAGCGCAAGGGCCGGATCGCCACGATCATCCTCGGGCTCGAAGCGAGCCTCGATCACCAGCAGGGCGGCGAGATCGCCGGCGGGCTGGCCGCCATCTATCGCGAGGCGCGCCGGCTGGTGACCGCCGGCACGATGCAGCAGGATCCCAAGCCGATCATCCAGGCGCGCGAGATGATCGCCGAGATCGCGGCGGCCTGGGGCCAGATCGCCTGATCCCTCGCTCTGCGCGGTGTGGTTTCGCGCGCGATTAAATCCGTTTCGGATCCGTTTTCCTGATGACCCTCGTCCGTTCTGGTGCGATATTGGAACGGAAATGGAACGGAGGTCTCGATGAACGCGCTTCCCACCGATATCGTCTATCGCCGGATCTGGGCACCCGCGATGCTGCTGTTCGGCGACGATCCGCAGCGGCGGCTGATGGTGGCGGAGGTGGTCGCGCGGGCCGGCGGCCGGATCGTGGCCAATGCGCCGATCGGGGATGCGCTCGGCCAGTTCGAGCGCGAGGCGGTGGCGGGGCAGGCGCATGCGGGTGGCGTGATCATCGATCTGCGGGAGGATCGCGGCGCGGCGCTGGACGCGCTGCTGGTCCGGCTGGACCAGATGGGCCGGGCCGGCGGGGCGGCTCTTCTCGATCCTGATCGTGAGCCCGGCACTGATCGACGTGGTGACGGGCTGGCTGGAGCATGGCGGCACCCGCATTCTGGTCGACCCCGGAGACGCCGAACTGGCCGGCGCGGTCGCCGACCTGGTCGCGCCACCATGCCCGTGGGTCGAGGATGGCGGCGCCTCCAGCAAGCGCCGCCTCGCCGAACTGAGCGAGGAGGTGGGGCGCATCGCACGCGCACTCGCCGCGCTTTCGGCCAGCGATATGGAGCAGGCTCTGGCGGAGCCGCCCCATGCCGGCGCGGTGGGGAACGCGTCGCTGGTTCGCGCGCTGATTCGCCTGCGGAAATTGCGCGGGCAGCATTTCATGCCCGAATTGTTCGCCGATCCGGCCTGGGATATCCTGCTCGATCTCGCGATCGCGCGGATCGAGGGGCGGATGGTCGCGGTGTCCAGCCTGTGCATCGCGGCGGCAGTGCCGGCGACGACGGCGCTGCGCTGGATCGCCCAGATGACCGAACAGGCGCTGCTCGTCCGCCAGCCGGACCCGCGAGACGGCCGCCGGATGTTCATCGGGCTGAGCGATCAGGCCTCGGCGGGGATGGATGGCTATCTGGCCGCCGCACGCGGTGTGATCGCCGTTGCCGGTTGAGTGCGGGATGCGCGACTGTCGGACGGTGAGGCCGGATGATGGCGGGACCGGACGGGGGTGAGGCCGGATGACGGTGGGGCCGGTGATGGTGGGCGGTGACGGGATCGAACCGCCGACCCGCTCGGTGTAAACGAGCCGCTCTACCGCTGAGCTAACCGCCCACTCTGTTGGAAACCGCCTGATAGCGGGGTTTGGGCGGGATGCAAGGGAGGGCGTTGAGCGGCCTCGGTGGGGCTGAAAAAGGAACGGAGGAACCGGAGAGTCCCGAACAACCCAACCGCATCGCCTTGCTGATTTGGATCAGCTTACCCCCGATGCCGTCTGGTCGCGCGGCGCCTTGCACTGGCGACTGATGCAGGATTCTGATCTTCCCGGGCGAATGCAGTATTAAAACGGTGCCGCGCCATTCCCGAGTGCGGCACTACCAGCCTTCCAAGCTGGGCATAATGGCGGATTTCTGCGGCCCTTGCTGTAAAACGCCTCGAAAATCGGCCATTTCATGTCAATGCGCTAGCTCCGGGCTGTAAAACTTTCAGCTTATATTGTAGGTACGATTTGGGTTGACAGCACCTCTTATCGTTACTACAAAAAGCCGGTGATCATCGTCTGGGATGAACCGAAACGCGAAGCGAACCTTGCCAAGCATGGCATCGATTTCGCTGACATCGGCGAAAGCTTCTTCGCCTCTGCCATCGTCCGTCCTTCGCGCGCAGGCCGCTTCGCAGCCTTCGGGGAACTGAACGGCAAGATTGCGGTGATCTTTCTCGCACTGGGAACCGAGGGTATCTCGATCATCTCGGCCCGGCCCGCCAGCCGGAAGGAAAGGAGGCTGATGCCATGACCGAACCGAAATACACACAGGCCGATCTCGATGCCGTGTCAGACAATCCCGAATGGACGGCGGCAGATTTCGCCGAGGCGAAGCCCTTCGCCGAAGCGTTCCCCGAACTGGCACAATCGAAGCGGGGGCCGCAGCGGAAGCCGACGAAAGTCAGCACAACAATCCGCCTCTCGCCGGACGTGCTTGACCGCTTCAAGGCAGGCGGACCCGGCTGGCAAAGTCGGATCGATGATGCGCTTCGCAAGGCTGTAGGCTTGGGCTAGCTCGGGCCTACGGGGTTAAGATCAACAGCGGGCAGGCTTGATGCCCGTTTGCAGCAGAGCATCCGCGCAGGTCCATAGACTGCGCACCTTGGCCGCCCGCTCAGTTGCCACCAGCTGCGCCCGGCAGCGTCGGTCGCTCGATTCGCGCGAGCGATGCCCGCGTTCCCGGTGGTAGCTATCGCTCCATCTTGGGAATGGGCAGCAATGGGCGGTCGCTATAGATGGGAGCGATAGCCTCCTCCCGCTCAGGTAAGTTCATGGCCCGAAAACATTCCAGACATGGTTCCTATGAAGTCCCCGCGCTCGAAGAGGCGCAGGTGCCGGCGGTCTCCTGCTGGCTCTGCGGCCGGCCGATGGGCAAGACGATCGTCTGGCATCATCCCGTGCCCAAGAGCCGGGGCGGCCGCGACGTCGTGCCGATGCATTCGATCTGCCAGCAGACATTGATCGCGAACTTCACCAATTCCGAACTGCAGCGGCATGGCCTGGATGTGGAGGCGTTGCTGGCCCACCCTGCGGTTCGCAAATTCGTCGACTGGGTGGCGAAGAAGGATCCCGATTTCACCGCGACCATCGCCAAGAAGCCGCGCTGATCGAAAGCGGCAGGCCGGCAAGTCCCCGGCGGTCAGGCGAGCGTGCGGACGAGGCGGGTGGCGAGGCCGAGCCACGGCGGGTCGGCGATCACCTGCTGGCGGCCGCCATGGCTCAGCGGCAGGATGTGGAGCTTGCCGGGATCGCGTCCGATCAGCCGCCCGAACAGAAAACGGCCGGCGGGGCGGGGCAGCAGCACGTCGCGGTTGAGCGCCTGGCTGAAATGGTCCGGGGCGAGGCGGTCGAGCCACACGGTGTCGCCGGCGCGATAATCGCCGGCTCCCGCTTCGACGATCAAGGCCAGCGCCCCGGCGTCCGGGCGTGGCGGGGTGGCGAGCAGCGGCTGGCGCGGCGCCACCGCGCCGGCCGCGCCCAGGATCGCCGCAACCGGCAGGTCCACCGTGTCCGGCAACTGTACGAGATCGGCGGCATCGACCCCCAGCGCGTCGGCGATCCGGTTCAGCCAGCCGACCGAGACGGTGCGGGTGCCGGTTTCCAGGCGGCCGATGGTCTGCGCGGTGGTGGGCGGCGTGCAGCGTTCGGCCACTTCGGCCAGCGTCAGCGCCTTGGCCTTGCGCACGTCGCGGATACGGGTGATCAACTTTATTTCCTAACCGGATAGGTTATTTGCTTTCCTACAGCATATCCTCTGTGGCAATGGAGGACTATCCTGAACATAAAGGGAACGAATCGATGGGTGGCGGATCGGGCGCGCGGGTGCGGAAGGTCGAGACGAGCGGCGATAACGGCCGGCGCCTGCTGGTCGAGCGGGCATTGCCGCAGGACGGCGCCGTCCGCCGATCCGGATCGGTTTCGGCGTCGACAGCTGCATCGACAGCTGCAGCGGCGGGACGGACGCGGCTGGCACGCAGCGTCACCGTCAACCTGGCCGAATCGCCGCTGGGCTGGCTTCGCGCCCGCGGGCTGGTCGATGCCCGCCAGTTCGAGGCGGGCGAGCGGCTGCGCGGCGACTGGACGATCGCCGGCATGGCCCCGCGCGTGACGATGCGCTGGGATGCCGGGGCGCGCTCGACCGGCGACGGACTCGATCCGACGCTCGCCCAGATGTCCGCCAGGCGGCGCATGGAGGCGGCACTCGACGCGGTCGGGCCGGGCCTGCGCGATGTGCTGTGGCGGATCGTCTGCGCCGGCGACGGCATGGAGGCGACCGAGCGCGCGCTCGGCTGGCCGGCGCGGGCCGGGCGGGTGGTGCTGACGCTGGCGCTCGATCGGCTGGCGGACAGCTACGGGTTGCGGTGACGGTGAGCGCGTCACTGGCCCTGCGGATCGGCACCTTGCCTGTCGGTGCCATGCTTCTTCGTGCCGACGGCATCGGACACCGATGTCTCGATCTGGCTCTGCTGCACGGTGCCGACGGCGTTCACGGTGCTTTTGTACAATCCCTTCAGATATGCCTTGTCGAAGGCGGTCAGCCCCGCCGGCGCATGATTCCCGCGCGGGAAAAGGGAGAGGATCGAATTGACGCCGGGAGCGCCGGCGTGCGGATTGAGCTGGGCGAGCGTGACGAAGGCCAGATAATCCGCCAGCTGGCCGAAATTCACGCCGTCGGTCTGGGTGGTATCGACGACGATGGTTTCGCGGCTCAGCACCATGCGCGTCGCGGCGACCAATCGCGATCCACCATTATAGCTGTTCGTCTGTGGTATGGCGCGGCCGTCCGCTGCAAATCCGTTCAGCGTCGGCGGCTCCCCTTCCGAGCCTCTCATTGATGTCGCGCCGATCCAGCGCACCGCGTCATGGCTTTCCTGCACCTGCCGGAGCACCGGCACATCCTTGCCATCGACGAGGGAATGTCGTTTCAGCCGCAGGGTCGCGATCAGCTTGGTCGGATCGTTGGTCGCCAGAATGAAGACGTTCGGGGTGCAGCCCGGCTCACCGACATCCAGCTTGAGGCCGCGGGCGACCTGGCCGACCCGATCGGCGATGAACTGGGCGCCTTCCAGCGGAAAGCCGGCGACGAGCACGCACACGCGGTCGGTCCAGCGCGGATATTGCGAGTCGAAGCCGCCGGTCGATTCCGGGTGCGAGATCGTCCTGACCGCCTGCGCGATCTCTTTCGCGTCGAGCGTGTGGCCTTCGACGATGATCTCCTGGTCGCCGCCCTCCGGCGGCGGCGTTTGCGATCGGCCGGCCGTCGCGACGGAGAGAGCGGAAAAAGCGAGGAAGGCAGCCCGTGATCGACGCATCGCAATACCCCTTTGGAATCGCGGCGGCCTTGCTTTTGCCCCACGCGCGACTCGTGCCGTCTCCCCCTTGCCACATTCCTACGCTATAAGAGGCGACGGTGGGTATCCCGCCTGCGAGGTGCGAAGCATCCGCCAACAATAAAAGAGAAGGAGACCTTCCCCATATGCACAGCCGTATCGAAGACATTCCCGCCATCCTCGACGCGCTGATCGAGCGCCACGAGGCTTCGGTCAGCAATCTGCGCGGCGCGATCGCCGCCTATCTGCGGCAGGGCACGCCCCCCGATGCCGCGGCTCGCGGGCAGGGCCGCTTCGCCTATCCCGAACTGCGCGTCGATTATGAGGCGGACGGCCCGATCCCGCGCTTCACCCGCGCCTTCGCCCGGCTCAACCAGTCCGGCAGCTACGCCACCTCGATCACGCGGCCGCGCATGTTCCGCCGCTATCTGGAGGATCAGCTGACCCTGCTGGTGCGCGACTATAAGGTCCGCGTCTCGGTCGGCCTGTCGGACCAGGAAATCCCCTATCCCTATGTGCTGGACGGATCGGACGAGCTGTCGCTCGACGGTGCGCTGGCGACCGATCTGGCACGGCATTTCCCGAGCGTGCGGCTGCCCGACATCGGCGACGAAGTGGCGGACGGGCTGTTCGCCTTCGAGCAGGATCCGACTCGCCCGCTGTCGCTGTTCGAGGGGCCGCGCGTCGATTTCTCGCTGGCCCGGCTCAAACATTATAGCGGCACCCCGGCCGAGGATTTTCGGCCCTACATCCTGTTCACCAACTATATCCGCTATGTCGACGAGTTCGTCGCCTGGGCGCTCGCCGAGCTGCGCAAGCCGGACAGCCCCTATGAGGCGCTGTCGGTTGCGGGGCAGGTGCTGGTGACGCGCGAGACGCCGGATGCCGAGCGCGCCATCGCCGATGCGCCGTGGCGCAAGGTGCAGATGCCGGCCTATCATCTGATCGGCCCGAACGGGGCGGGGGTGACCTTGGTCAACATCGGCGTCGGCCCGTCCAACGCCAAGACGATCTGCGATCATCTGGCGGTGCTGCGGCCCGAGGCCTGGCTGATGATTGGCCATTGCGGGGGGCTGCGGCCGAGCCAGACGATCGGCGACTATGTGCTCGCCCACGCCTATCTGCGTGATGATCATGTGCTGGACGACGTGCTGCCGGTGGAGATCCCGATCCCGCCGATCGCCGAGGTGCAGCAGGCGCTGTTCCACGCCGCCGAGCGGGTATCGGGGGAGAGCGGCGAGGAGCTGAAGCAGCGGCTGCGCACCGGCACCGTGGTCACCACCGACGATCGCAACTGGGAGCTGCGCTACACGCTGTCGGCGCTGCGCTTCAACCAGAGCCGGGCCGTCGCGATCGACATGGAGTCGGCCACCATCGCCGCGCAGGGCTATCGCTTCCGCGTGCCCTACGGCACCTTGCTGTGCGTCTCCGACAAGCCGATCCACGGCGAGATCAAGCTGCCGGGGCAGGCCAACCGCTTCTACGAGCGGGCGATCTCGCAGCATCTGCGGATCGGGCTGGAGACGATCGAGCTGCTGCGGGCCGAGGGTGGCAAGCTGCATTCGCGCAAGCTCCGGAGCTTTGACGAACCGCCGTTCCGGTAAGGCGATCGGCGCGGCGGTGCGACATAAGTTGTCCGGGCATGATTTCAGGCCGGCGGATGATTTCGCTGGCCTGAAAATCGCTTTAGCACAGAGAGGAAGGCGTCGCGCCTTGGAGGGAGAAAGACCATGACCCATCGCCTGCCGATCCTCGCTATCGCCTTCAGCCTCTGTGTCGGGGCGCCGGCCTCGGCGCAGCTGTCCGGCCTGGGTTCGCTGGGCGGCGGCGCGCTGGGCGGCTCGTTGGGCGGCTCGTTGGGCGGATTGTCGGGCTTGGGCGGGGGCGCCGGCCTGCTGTCGGGCGGCGTGTCCTCGATCGGCGCGGGCAATGCGGCCGGGCTGCTCGGCTATTGCGTGAAGCGCAAGCTGCTCGGCGGCGGCGATGCCGCTTCCGTGCTCGGGCGGCTGACCGGGCAGAAGGGCGTCACCGGCTCGAAGGGTTATGCCGCCGGGCAGGACGGGCAGATCGTCACCCAGAACGGCGCCTTCTCGCTCGATGGCGTCAAGGACAAGGTGAAGGGCAAGGTCTGCAACATGGTGCTCGATCACGCGCAGAGCTTCCTGCCGCACTAGGCGTTTGCGCCGGGTGTGAGTCGACCCTTCGGACGTTTTTCCCGGCGTCGAAGTTTTTATAACGAACGGTATAGAAAGCGTTGGTTGGGCGCCGCGGCGGACGGTCTATCTCCGGGTCTCCTCTTCTGGAGACACGCCATGCCCGAACTGTCGAACCGTATCGCCCTCGTGACCGGCGCCTCGCGCGGGCTCGGGCGTGCCACCGCCCTCCGCCTCGCCGAGGAGGGGGCGCGCGTCATCGTCCATTACAGCGCCAGCCGTGACGCAGCCGACGCCGTCGTCGGGGATATCCGCGCCAAGGGCGGGCAGGCCGAGGCGATCGGCGCCGACCTCGCCGCGCCCGACGGTGCCCACCGCCTCGCCGAAGCCGTCCGCGCGCTGGGCATCGAGCGACTGGACGTGCTGGTCAACAATGCCGGCATCGCCGAGATGGCGCCGATCGCGGAGCAGACGATCGAGTCGTTCGATCGCCATTTCGCGGTCAACGTCCGCGCGCCCTTCTTCCTCGTCCAGCAGCTGTTGCCCATCCTCGGCGAAGGCAGCAGCGTGATCCTGCTGTCCTCGGTCGTCGCGCGGGCCGCGTTCGACGGCAGCGCGATCTATTCGGCGACCAAGGGCGCGGTCGAGGTGCTGACCCGCAATCTCGCCAAGGAGCTCGGGCCGCGCGGCATCCGGGTCAACGCGATCGCGCCGGGCGCGATCGACACCGACATGGCGCAGGTCTTCCTCGGCAGCGAGGAGGGGCGCGCGTTCATCAAGGGCCTCCAGGCGCTCCAGCGCATCGGCCAGCCGGACGACATCGCCGATCCGGTGGTGTTCCTCGCCTCCGATCGCTCGCGCTGGATCGACGGCCGCTCGATCGAGGTCAGCGGCGGCGCCAACCTCTGATCGTGGCAGGCGGGGTGGGATGCGCGATGCGCGTTCCGCCCCGCCGTTCAGGCTGCCAACATCTGTCCATGATCGTCGGCGTCGTCATTCGCCGCGATGTTGGAGGGTTTGGTCCGGCGATCCCTGCGGTTGCGCTGTCGCCTCTGCGGCGCACGACGGTTGCGGCCCTGCATCAGGGGCAGGCGGTGTCGCATCGAAGCCCAGATCAGGCTGGTTCGCCTGAGCGTCGCCATCGTCCCGATCACGAGCAGGGCATCGATGTAGGTCGCCGCATCCACCATCCCGATCAGCGCCATGTCCAGTGGCATGGCAGCGGCGAAGGCCTGCAGGGCGATCAGGCCGATCAGCAGCATGATGATATGCTTCCGCTCGATCCGGCCGAGCAGGCGTATGATTTTCGCCGTCGTCGCCTCGCGACACCATGTTCCGAACGGCGTATCCGGGAATATCGCGCCGATCAGCATGGGCATCGCCAGCAGCATCACGATCGTCATGCACGCCTCCTGTTGATAGAGGCAGAATGGCGCGCTCCCGTGGTTTTGCAAGGATGCGCCTGCCGGTCGCGTAGCGTTCCTGGCCAGCATCCCTTGCAGGCCCCTTTGTGCGTCGCACCAACCCTGCTAACGGCGGCCCATGCTTTCCTACAAGGACATCACCGTTCGCCTCGGCGGACGCGCCATCATCGAGGGCGCCAGCGCGTCGATCCCGCCGGGCGCGCGCGTCGGCTTCATCGGCCGCAACGGCGCCGGCAAGTCGACGCTGATGAAGGCGATCGCCGGGATGCTGGAGGCCGACACCGGATCGGTCGACATGCCGCGCGGCGCCAAGTTCGGCTATCTGCGGCAGGATGCGCCGGGCGGGCCGACCTCCGCCTTCGATACGGTGCTGGAGGCCGATCTCGAACGCGCCGCGCTGATGAGCGAGGCGGAGACCGCGACCGACCCCGATCGGCTCGGCCACATCTACGAGCGGCTCGACCAGATCGACGCCTATACCGCGCCGGCGCGCGCTGGCTCGATCCTCAAGGGCCTCGGCTTCGACGATGCGGCGCAGGCGCGGCCGATGGAGAGCTTTTCGGGCGGCTGGCGGATGCGCGTGGCGCTGGCCTCGCTGCTGTTCACCAACCCCGAGATCCTGCTGCTCGACGAGCCGTCGAACCATCTCGATCTCGAAGCGGTGATGTGGCTGGAAAGCTTCCTGCGCGCCTATCGCGGCACCATCCTGCTGATCAGCCATGAGCGCGATCTGCTCAACAATGTGGCCGATCACATCCTCCATCTCGATCGCGGCCAGACCATCCTCTATGTCGGCGGCTACGATGCCTTCGAGCGCCAGCGCGCCGAGCGGCAGGCGCAGCAGGCGTCCGCGCGCGAGAAGCAGCTCGTCCAGCGCGAGAAGTTGCAGGCCTTCGTCGATCGCTGGAAGGCCAAGGCGTCCAAGGCCAAGCAGGCGCAGAGCCGGGTCAAGGCGCTCGCCCGGATGCAGCCGATCGCGGCGGTGGCGGACGATCCCTCGCTCAGCTTCCAGTTCCCCAACCCGGAAGGGCTGCGGCCGCCGCTGATGACGCTCGATCGCGCCTCGGTCGGCTATGAGGCGGGCAAGCCGATCCTCAAGAATGTCGGGCTGCGGATCGATCCCGACGACCGGGTGGCGCTGCTCGGCCGCAACGGCAACGGCAAGTCGACGCTGGCCAAGCTGATCGCCGGCGAGCTGGCGACGATGGACGGCGCGATGAACACCGCCTCCAAGATGTCGGTCGGCTATTTCACCCAATATCAGGTCGAGGAGCTCGACCCGGACGATACCCCGGTCGACCATATGGGCCGGATGATGAAGGGCGCGACGCCGGGCGCGGTGCGCAACCAGCTCGGCCGCTTCGGCTTCTCGGGCGACAAGGCGGTGACCAAGACCGGCAAGCTGTCGGGCGGCGAGCGCGCGCGCCTGGCGCTGGCGCTGGTGACGCATGACGCGCCGCATTTGCTGATCCTCGACGAGCCGACCAACCATCTCGACGTCGACACCCGCGAGGCGCTGGTCCAGGCGCTGGCCGAATATAGCGGCGCGGTGGTGGTGGTCAGCCATGACCGCCACATGCTGGAGATGGTCGCCGATCGGCTGCTGCTGGTCGCCGATGGTGCCGTCACCGAATATGACGGCACCATCGACGATTATGCCAAGATGATCACGTCGGGCGGCAGCGGCGAGGCCAAGGCGGAGGGCAGCGGCACCCGCAAGGAGGATCGCAAGGCGGCGGCCGAGCGCCGCGAGGCGACCGCCGGCATCCGCAAGAAGGTGAAGGAGGCCGAGGCCGAGATTGCCCGGCTCGCCAAGATCATGGCCGAGATCGACGAGGCGCTGGCCGGCAAGCCGACCCCCGCGCTCAAGCTGATGACGATGGGCCAGCTGATGAAGCGCCGCGGCGACGTCGAGAAGTTGCAGGGCGCGATCGAGATCGAGTGGATGGAAGCCAGCCAGGCGCTGGAAGGCGCGGAGTAAGGTCATTCCTCCCCAAGCAAGCTTGGGAAGGAATGGAAAGTAACCATATACGCACTTTATCCTTGACATCGTGACGCTCATCTGGCACATAAGGGGAAGCTGAGAAATTGCGTCGGGCGATCGACGCTTCAAGGGCCGGGCGGTGGCGACACCGTGCCGGCCCTTCGCATGTCTGGAGGGGGTGGAATGGCGGCGATCCGCAAATCGCGCAGGCTGTCGGCGCGCTGGAGCAAGGTGCGCGAACAGGCTTTCCTCGAACATCTCGCGCTGAGCAGCAACGTGGCGGCGTCCGAGCGGGTGGCGAAGCTGACGCCCGGCACCGCCTATCGCCAGCGCCGCGCCTCGCCCGATTTCGCGCGGGCCTGGGATGTCGCCCTGCGCGAGGGCTATGGCCGGCTGGAGGAGGCGATGCTCGATCGCGCGATCAACGGCATCCCCGTCACCATCACGATGAAGGACGGGACGAAGAAGGATACGGTGGAGTTTCCCGAGCGCACCCAGATGCTGCTCTACAACGCCCACCGCGCCACCGTGCTGGGGCCGGCGGCGAATGGCGAGAGCGCCCGCGAACGACTGGCGCGCCGGATCGCCGAGGTCAGTCGGAAGCTCGGTCATGACGGCTGAGCGGCTGACCGCGCAGGCGCTCGCCGCGATGCCCGAGCGCGATCGCGAAAAGATCTTGCGGAAGGTCGGCGAAGGGGAGGCCGAAGAGCTGTGCGCGGACTGGCCCTTCTGGGCGCGGGACGGGCAGCTGCCGCCGCCGGGCGACTGGCGGCTGTGGCTGATGATGGCGGGGCGCGGCTTCGGCAAGACGCGGGCCGGCGCGGAATGGGTGCGCGGCATCGCCGAGACGGACGGCAAGGCGCGGATCGCGCTGGTCGGCGCGACGATGGCGGAGGCGCGGGCGGTGATGGTGGAGGGGGAGAGCGGGCTGCTCGCGATCGCCCCGCCGGACCAGCGCCCGCTGTGGGAGCCGTCGCTGCGCCGGCTGCGCTGGGCGTCGGGTGCGGTGGCGACGCTCCATTCGGCCGCCGAGCCCGAGTCGCTGCGCGGGCCGCAGTTCAGCCATGGCTGGTGCGACGAGATCGCGAAATGGCCGTTCGGGGTGGCGGCGTGGGACAATCTGGCGATGGCGATGCGGCTCGGCGATCATCCCCGCGTGCTGGCGACGACGACGCCGCGCCCGGTGCCGCTGGTCCGCGCGCTGGTCGCCCGCCCCGGCGTGACGATCACGCGCGGCCGGACGATCGACAACAAGGCCTATCTCGCCGGCGATTTCCTCGCCGCGATGGAAGAGACCTACGCCGGCACCCGGCTTGGCCGGCAGGAGCTGGACGGCGAATTGATCGAGGAGGCGGAAGGCGCCCTGTGGTCGCGCGACCTGCTCGAGCGTTGCCGGGTGCGGGCGGCGCCGGACCTGGTCCGTATCGTCATCGGGGTCGATCCGCCGGCCGGGGCCGGGGCGGCATCGGATGCCTGCGGGATCGTCGTCGCCGGGCTCGATGCCAATGGGCATGGCCATGTCATCGAGGATGCCAGCGTGCAGGGGCTTTCGCCCGAGGGCTGGGCCGGCGCGGTCGCGGCGGCGGCGGCCCGGCATGGCGCGGATCGGGTGATCGCCGAGGCCAATAATGGCGGCGCGATGGTGGAGAGCGTGCTGCGCGCCGCCGATGCCGGGCTGCCGGTACGCCTGGTCCATGCATCGCGCGGCAAGGTGGCGCGCGCCGAGCCGGTGGCGGTGCTCTAACGAGCGCGGCCGGGTCCATCATGCCGGCGCCTTCCCGGCGCTCGAGGACGAGCTGGCCGGGCTGACCGTCGACGGTCGCTATGTCGGCCCCGGCCGCTCGCCCGATCGCGCCGACGCGGCGGTCTGGGCGCTGACCGCGTTGCTGCTCGCGGGCGGCGGCCGGCCGGGGCTGCGGATGCTGTGACAATGACATCCTCCCCAAGCGAGCTTGGGGAGGATTTAACAGGAGATCCTCATGCGCTTGTTTTCCTGGAAGGCGGCCCGCCCGGCGGCGCGGCCGACGCTGACGCGCGCCTTCGCCACGCCCGGCGTATCCGGCGGCGAATGGCCGAGCGGCTATGAGGCGCAGCTGCGTGCCGCCTATCTCGGCAATGCGGTGGCGCAGCGCGCCGTCCGCATCGTCGCCGAGGGGGCGGGCAGCATCACCGTCGATGCGACCCCGGACGGGCATCCGGCATCCGCGCTGGTGATAGGCGCGCTGGTGACGGGCGCGCTGATCGAGACGATCGCCACCCAGCTGCTGCTCCATGGCAATGCCTTCGTCCAGATCATGGCCGATGCCGATGGCGTGCCGGCGATGCTGTATCCGCTGCGGCCCGAGCGCGTCACCGTCGAGGCCGATGCGAGCGGCTGGCCGGTCGCCTATCTCTATCGCGCCGCCGGCCAGGCGATGCGGCTGCCGGCGATCGGCGCGGACGGGCGGCCGGGGCTGGTCCATATCCGCGCGCCCCATCCGCTCGACGACCATTATGGCCTGGGCTCGCTCGGCGCCGCCTCCGGGCCGGTGGCGATCCACAACGCCGCGACGCGCTGGAACAAGGCGCTGCTCGACAATGCGGCGCGGCCTTCGGGCGCGCTCGTCTACGATCCGGGCGAGCCGGGCGCGACGCTCTCGCGCGAGCAGTTCGATCGGGTGAAGGCCGAGATGGAGGCGAGCTTTGCAGGCGCGGGCAATGCCGGGCGGCCGATGCTGCTGGAAGGCGGGCTCAAATGGCAGGCGCTGAGCCTGACGCCTGCCGACATGGACTTCATCAACCTGAAGGCCGCCGCCGCGCGCGAGATCGCGCTCGCCTTCGGGGTGCCGTCGATGCTGCTCGGCCTGCCCGGCGACAACAGCTATGCCAATTATGCGGAGGCCAATCGCGCGCTGTGGCGGCTGACCATATTGCCGCTGGCCGGCAAGATCGTCGACGCGCTGCGTACCGGGCTGGCGGCGTGGTGGCCGGCGCTCGGCCTCGCGATCGACCTCGACAGGATCCCGGCGCTGGCGATCGACCGCCAGGCGCTGTGGGCGCAGGTCGCCGATGCCGATTTCCTTTCCGACGACGAGAAGCGCCAGATGCTCGGCTTCCTGCTCAAGGTCGGCGACGGCAGCGCCACGCCGGTCTATGCGACGGTGGCCGGCTTGCGCACCACCATGCTCTCGATCGCCGGCGAACAGGTGGCGATTACCAACAAGGATAGCGGCGGCTGGCGCGAGCTGCTGTCCGGCGCCGGCACGCGCAGCGTCTCGGTGGCGGGCAGCGGCGTGTTCACCGGATCGGCGGCGGAGGCGCGGCTGAAGGCCAATGCGCTGGCCGGCACCCTCGACGATTACCGGCTGAGCTTCGCCAGCGGCGAGACGATGCAGGGCCGCTTCCTCCTCACCAAGCTCGATTATTCCGGCGATTTCAACGGCGAGCGCGCCTATACGCTGGCGCTGGAATCCTCCGGCCAGGTGGTGTCGCTGTGAGCGGCGCGGCCGATCCGGCGGCGAACCTGGCGCCCGGTGTGGTCCCCAATCCGGCGCGGGGCGAAACTGCGCTGACCCTCGGCGGGCAGGTGTTGACCGTCCGCCCCAGCTTCCAGGCGCTGGTCGCCGCCGAGCAGCAGGTCGGCCCGCTGTTCGCGCTGGTCGAGCAGGCGGCGGCGGGCAAGCTGACCCTCGCCGACACGATCACGCTGGTCTTCCACTGCCTCGTCGGCCGGCCCGATACGCTGACCAGCGAGGGCTTCGGCGAGCAGGTGGTCGACGCCGGTATCGCGGTGCTGACCCCGGTGCTCCGCACTCTGCTCGGCCAGATCGTCAAGGGCCTGTGATGCGGCGGGCGGCGCCCCCGTTCGTCCCGGACGGAGTGGAGACATTTTCGGGGCGCGCCGTCCGCCTCGCCGGCATTGCGGGGGCGCTGGCCGGCTGGCGGCCCGACGACTTCTGGCGCGCCACCCCGGCCGAACTCGAAACGGTGCTGACCGCGCTGGCCGGCCCGGTGGCCGAGATCGCGCCGCCGCCCGCCGCCGCGACCATCGCCGCGCTCAAGGAGCAATTCCCCGATGGATGAGACAATCGAGACGCTGATGATCGGCGTCCGCGCCGACACCCAGGCCTTCGCGCAGGATACGGCGGCGATGCAGGCATCGCTCCAGACCGCGCTCGGCACCGGTGCCGATCAGGCCGCGACACTGATCGAGAACGGGCTCGCCCGCGCGGTGCGTTCCGGCAAGCTCGGCTTCGCCGATCTGGAGAAGACCGCGCTGGCGGTGCTGTCCGGGATCGCCGCGCAGGCGGTGAAGGGCGGCCTCGCCGCGCTGTTCGGTGGCGGCGGCGGATCGGGTGGGAGCGGTGGCGGTCTGCTGTCGCTGGGCAGCGGGTTGCTCTCCTCGCTGCTCGGTGCGCCCGGCCGTGCGACCGGCGGCCCGGTGTCGCCGGGGCGGCCCTACCTGGTCGGCGAGCGCGGGCCGGAATGGTTCGTGCCGGCCGCCGCCGGCAGCATCGCCGCCGGCGCTGCCGCCGCGCCGTCGCGCGACGTGCGCGTCGCGATCAGCATCAACGCGCCGGCCGGCACCGAACCGCGATCGCTCGCCCAATCGAGCCGGCAGGTGGCGCGCGCCGTCCGGTCGACGCCGACGCGCTGGGCACCGCCGTCGCCGGCCAGGATGCGCCGGCGCGGATCGCCATCGAGCGCCAGGCGGCCGGCACGCTCAACGCGGCGCTGACGATCAGCTATTATGATCCGGCGCTCGATTATCAGCTGGGATCGCAGAGCGCGCGCCGCGACGTCTCGGCGCGACGGGCCGGCACGATCGCGCTGCCGGCGATGATCGACGCGGCGACCGCGCGGGGGATCGTCGAGGCGCGGCTGGCGCGCGAATGGGCGGGGCGGACGATCGCGCAGATCGCCGTGCCGTGGCGGCATCTCGATCTGGCGGCGGGTGCGCTGGTCACGCTGCCGGGGCACAGCGGGCGCTGGCGGATCACCGAGCGCCGCTTCGAGGCGATGCGGCTGACCCTCACCGCCCAGCGGCTCGCCGGGGGCGGCGGCGTCCTGCCGCCGGCCAGCGCCGGGTCGGGGCTGCCGCAGGCGGACGTGCCGCTCGGGCCGACCAGCCTCGCACTGCTCGACCTGCCGTCGCTGGGTGACGATCTGGCGGCTGCTCCCACGCTGCTGATCGCCGCCGCCGGGGTGTCGGCGGGCTGGCGCCGGGCGGCGCTGAGCCTCAGCCTCGATGACGGCGCCAGCTGGCAGCCGATCGGGCAGACCGCGCGGCCGGCGATCATCGGCCAGGCCGCGACGGTGCTCGGCCCCGGTAGCACGCGGCTGCGCGACGGCGTGAACAGCGTCGATATCCTGCTGCTGAACGACGGCATGGCGCTGGCCGGGAGCGACGCCACCGCCGGATCCGCGACCGCCAACCTCGCGCTGATCGGCGACGAGCTGGTCCAGTTCGCGACCGCCGAGCAGGTCGCCCCCCGGATCTTCCGGCTCGGCGGCCTGCTGCGGGGGCGCCGGGGCAGCGAATGGGCGACGGTGGGCCATGCAATCGGCGATCGCTTCGTGCTGATCGATGCCGACAGCCTGCTCGGCTGGCCCCTCCCGGTCTCGGCGATCGGGCGCAGCATCCGCGTTGCGGCCACCGGCGCGGGAGACCCGGCCGCGGCCGAAGCGACGATCATGTTCCAGGCCCGCGCGCTGCGCCCGCCGGCGCCGATCGGCCTGTCGGTGACGGCGAGGGCGGACGGCGCGCTCGATGTCGGCTGGACCCGCCGGAGCCGGCTGGGCTGGGACTGGCTGGACGCGATCGACGCGCCGCTTGCCGAGGAAAGCGAACGCTACCAGCTGGTCGCGAGCCGGGCCGATGGCCAGCCCCAGACCCTCGTCGCGACCATGCCGGCGCTGACCATCGAGGCCGCCACCCTCGCGGCGATCGGCGGCGACGGGCCGGTGTCGGTGGCGATCGCCCAGATCGGCACGACCGCCGCGTCGCTGCCGCCCGCCATCTTCACCGCCTGACCGGGAGCCCGACATGTCCGACGCCACCGCCCGCTTTGCCCTGCCGTTGCTCGCCGCCGGGCAGGCGCAGAAGGAATTGTTCCACAACGAGGCGCTCGCCCGTGCCGACCTGCTGCTCCAGCCGACGGTGGAGGCGGTGGCGCTGAACGATCCGCCGCCCGCGCCGATCGTCGGGCAATGCTGGATCGTCGGCGCCGCGCCGAGCGGCGCGTGGGCCGGGCAGCCACAGGCGCTCGCCGGATGGACGGAAGGCGGCTGGCGCTTCGTGGCGCCGCGCGACGGCATGGCGATCTGGTCGGTTGCCGATCGCCTCCTTGCATGCTTTGATGGCACCGCATGGCGGATCGGCGACATCGCCGCCGGCCGGCTGACCGTGGCCGGCGTGCAAGTGGTCGGAAGGCAACAGTCGGCGATCCCCGATCCGGCCGGCGGAACGGTGGCGGACAGCGCGGCGCGCGATGCGATATCCGCCGTGCTCGCGGCCCTTCGCAGCCACGGCCTGATCGCGGATTGAAGTTTTTTTGCAGCACGGCGAAACCGATTGCCCGGTGGCGTGTTGAGCAGCCGCTTGCCGGGGAGGAAACACAACAAGCAACCGCGGGTTTGTGGCAATCTGGCAACAGTGTGGGAATATGCGCGCTTGCGCGGATATTCCGCTTTGGTTAGGCTTTTATCCGTTCCCAGACGGGAATTGATTGAAAGGGGATTATTATGCGGAAGCTCGCCGTAGTTATGGCGCTTGCCTCCACCGCATTGGCCGGTGCGGCCGCCCATGCGAAGGATAAGGCGTGGTACGTAGGCGTTGAAGGCGGCGCGATGCTCGTCGAGGATTCGACCTACAAGCTGAGCGATGCCAACAGCGTCAAGGTTAACCAGCATTATGGCTACGATGTCGATGGCATCGTCGGTTATGATTTCGGTCCGATCCGGATCGAAGGTGAAGCTGGTTACAAGCGTTCGGAAGTGGATAACTTCACGACGAACACCCAGAGCGCCAACGGCAAGTATCTGGGTAACACCAGCGCTCTCAGCTTCATGGTCAACGCACTGCTCGACTTCGGTGACGAAAAGGGCATCAGCGGTTACGTCGGCGGTGGTGCCGGTGTCGCTCGCGTGAAGGCCAGCGATTGGCGCGGTGGCGCCAACGATGCGGCATTCCTCGACGACAGCGATACCCGCTTCGCGTGGCAGGCGATCGCCGGCGTTCGCGCTCCGATCACCGATCGGATCGACGTTGGTATCAAGTATCGTTTCTTCAACGTTCGCAACATCAAGATGGTCGGTCTCGATCCGGACAGCGGTTCGGCAGCGAATTACGACGGCAAGTTCCGGTCGCACAGCATCCTGGGCAGCCTGATCTTCAACTTCGGCGAACCGGCTGCACCGCCGCCGCCGCCGCCGCCGCCGCCGCCGCCTCCCCCGCCGCCGCCGCCTCCCCCGCCGCCGCCGCCGCCGCCGGTCAACCCGGGTCCGTTCATCGTGTTCTTCGACTGGAACAAGTCGGATATCACGCCGGAAGCCGCGTCGATCCTCGACAACGCCGCCGCTGCCTATGCGCAGACCGGTTCGGCTTCGGTGATGCTCGCGGGCTACACCGACACCTCGGGTACGCCGAAGTACAACATGGGTCTTTCGCAGCGTCGTGCGGACTCCGTGAAGTCCTACCTCGCAGGCAAGGGCGTGCCGGATGCGGCACTCACCACCCAGGCCTTCGGCGAGACGCACCTCCTGGTGCAGACCGCAGACGGTGTGCGCGAGCCGCAGAACCGCCGCGTGGAGATCACCTTCGGTCCGGGTTCGGGCCAGTAAGGTTCTCGATGCGGGATCCCTTCGGGGATTTCGGAAAAGAGGGGAGTCGGCTTCGGCCGGCTCCCTTTTTTTGTCCTGGCCTGAACGACCATCGAGCCTAACCGGGGCGGGGGCGGGGGAAGATCATCGCCGGTCGGCCGGGCGCGATGCACCACTGCCTGGCGCGCGTCAGGCGGCGCTCGCGGGCCGGATGGCCGGTTCGTGGCGAAGCCGCACCCCGGGCCGGGGGGAGGCGTGTCGGGCGACGCTGTTAGAGCGCGTCCAGTCCCAGCGCGATGGCGCCCATCGGGCCGGCCTGATCGCCCAGTGCCGGCGGCACGATGAAGGCGTCGATCTGGGCGGCGATGCGATCGGCCTCGGCATAGCCGGCGAGGCTCTCGATCAGCGCGGCGCGGATCAGCGGGATCAGCTGGGGCTGCTTGGTGGCGACGCCGCCGCCGATCAGGATGCGCTGCGGCACCGCGGTCAGCACCAGATTATGGCACATGCCGCCGAGCGCATGGGCGACCAGCCCCCACACCGGATCGTCCGCACCGATGGTCTCGCCGCGCTGCCCGGTTCGCTGCTCCACCGCGAAGCCGGATGCCAGCCCTTCGACGCAGCCGCCGTGATAGATGCACGCGCCCGGCCAGCTGTCGCCCGGCGCGCGCGCGATGCGCAGATGGCCGACCTCGGCATGGCCCAGCCCCCGCACCGGCTGGCCGGACGAGATGACGCCGACGCCGACACCGGTGCCGACGGTGACGTAGCAGAAGCTCTCCAGCCCCTGGGCACCGCCCCATCGCCCTTCGGCGAGCGCCGCGCCCGAGACGTCGGTATCGAAGCCGGTCGGCACGGCGAAGCGTGCGATCAGCCGCTGCGCGACATCGACATGGCGCCAGCCGGGCTTGGGGGTGGCGGTGATCGCGCCATAAGTGGGGGACGCCCGATCGACATCGACGGGGCCGAAGCTCGCCAGGCCGAGCGCGGCGAAGCGATGCTCCTGCGCCCAGCGATCGAGGATCGCCTCGATCGCGGGCAGCGTCTCGCCGGGCGTCGTCGTCGGCACCCGCGCCTCGGCGCGGATGTCGCCCGGCCCGGTCGCCAGCACGCAGACGCATTTGGTGCCGCCCAGTTCCACGCCGGCCACGAGCGGGGCGTCGGTCATCATCGTCTCCTGTGGGTCATGGTCTGCGGCCGTCAGGCGCGGGCCGGGCCGGTCGATCCCCGCACGACGAGCTGGAACGGCATCGTCTGGTGCGGCGGGGCTTCCTGATGCTCGATCAGCGCGAGCAGCGCGCCGGTCGCGTCATGGGCCATTTCCCGGATCGGCTGGTGGACCGTGGTCAGGCGCGGCCAGACCACCGAGGCGATGTTGCTGTCATCGAATCCCACCACCGAAAGCGCGCCCGGCACGGACACGCCGGCCTCATAGGCGGCATTGAGCACGCCGGCCGCCATGTCGTCGTTGCTCGCGAAGATCGCGGTCGGGCGATCGGCGAGCGCGAGCAGCGCCTTGCCCGCCGCATAGCCGGAGGCGAAGGTGTAGGCGCCCTGCGCCTCCAGCACGGGATCGGCCGTCAGGCCATGGGCCTTGAGGCCGGCCCGATAGCCTTCCAGCCGGGCGGTCGCCGAGGCGTGGCTGGGATCGCCCCGCACGATGCCGATCCGCCTGTGGCCGAGGCCGACGAGGTGATCGATCACCGCCTGCGTCGCCGCGCGATCGTCCATCGCGACATCGGGAGCATGGCTGCCGTCGGTGGTCGGCGCGATCCGCGCATAGGGCAGGCCGCAGGCTTCCAGTTCCGCCACCGTCGCGGCATCGTCGCAGAGCGGCGGGGCGAGCACGATCCCGTCGAGCCCGGACGCGCGCGCGATCGCCTGCATCTTGCCGGACGCCGCGCCGACATCGGCGAACGGCAGCACCAGCAGGCGGTAGCGCTCGCCCTTCAGCCGCTCCAGCGCGCCGGTCTGGAGATCGACGACATAGTTGGGACTGGGATTCTCATAAGCGAGGCCGATCAGGAAGGATCGGCGGCCGGCGAGGCTGCGGGCGGCGACATTGGGGTGATAATCGAGGTCCAGCGCCGCCTTCACCACCCGATCACGGGTCAGCGGGCGGACATTGGGCTCATCGTTGAAGACGCGCGACACCGTCTTGATCGAGACACCGGCAGCGTCGGCGACGTCGGTGATCGTGGCATGTCGTGTCGCCGGCTTCCTGGTCAAAGCGTATCCCCACTCCTGCTCCCGTGGCCGCAGTTAGACGCGTCCCACGCTATCATGCAAGCGGGGCGGCGGCAGCGGCGCGCCGGCATGGGCGGCGGCGATCAGGGCGACGATGTTGCGGGCCTCGACCGGATCGACCGGGGGCGGACTGCCCGTCCGGATCGCCGCCGCCATCAGCCGGTAGAAGGCGTAAGGGTCGCCTGCCGAAACCGGAGCGGGCAGGCGTTCGCCATCGGCCGTGGCGGTGAAGGCCGGGATATCCGGCAGGCTGGCGACGAACCCCGGCTCGGAAGGCCGGCGGCCGGCGCGCAGCGCCGCCTCGAGCGGATCGAGGCCCTCGGTCCACCAGCTTCCCGCGACGCCGTGCAGCGCCATGTGCGGCCGCGTCGCCGCGACCAGCGTGGCCGCGGACAGGATCGCGCGGCGCTCGCCATATTGCAGGCTCAGCTCGAAATAATCGTCAGCACCCGCGCCCTCGCGCTGGGTCGCGATGTCGGCGGTCATCCGGTCGGGCCAACCGAACAGGGTGACGGCCTGATCGATCAGATGCGCGCCGAGATCCCAGAATAATCCCGCGCCGGGGCGCGGCGTGTTGCGCCAGACCTGGGCGGCCTCGGGCCGGAAGCGATCCCAGCGCGCCTCATAGAGGGCAGGAAGTCCGCCCGCCGCGATCCGTGCCCGTGCGGCCAGGAAATCCCCGTCCCAGCGCCGGTTATGATAGACCGAGAGCACCCGCCCGGTTTCGGCGGCGAGGTCGATCAGCCGATCGCAGGTGTCGACGTCCGGGGTCATCGGCTTGTCGATCACGACATGCCGGCCGGCCCGCAGCGCGGCCTCGGCATGGGCGAAATGGAGGTCGTTGGGCGTCACCACCACCACCAGCTCCACCGCGTCGATCGCCAGCAGCGCCTCGATGTCGCTGACCACCGCCGGCGCGTCCCGCCGCTCGGCCGCTTCGGCGCGTGACGTCATCACGGCGGCGATGCGATAATCGGGCAGCGCCTCGATGATGGGGGCGTGGAGCACGGCACCGGCCAGGCCATAGCCGACCAGCCCGACCCCGATGGGGGAGGATGTTGTCATGGCCACAGTTGGACGGAGCGCCCCCGGCCGGTCAAGCCTCAGTGCCGCGGCGGCGACGCGATCGGCTCGAACATCCGCGCCATCTCGCCGACGCAGACATGTCGCCGACGCAGAGGCGCGGGCCGATCGGCGCGGCCTTCCGATCGGCGAAGCCGCCCCGCCGGGATGCCCTTGGGCGGCCGCTCCGCAGAGGGCTGCGACAGGTCTTGCCGTCGATGGTGAAGAGGATGCTGCCCCTGCCTTTTTCGGGTGGGCTGGCGGCCGTGCGTGCGGCGCAGGCTTCCGCGATTGCCAAGGGCACGGGCTTCGCGCATCTGTCCCGCAACCACTAGGAGAAATGCCCATGAACTTCCGCGCGGGTGTCGCCACCCTCATGTTTGCGCTCGCGATCCCGGCATTGGCGCATGCCGAACCCAGCCAGGCCCAGAAGGACCAGTGGGCCCGCGAGAATGACGAGCGGCTGCACAATGACTGGCCGTGGCTCGGCAAGTACAAGGCCGCGAACGCGGCGCTGCCGGCGCGATCGAAGGAGCCGCGGATCGTCTTCATGGGCGATTCGATCACCGAGAACTGGCACAGCATGGTGCCCGAATTCTTTGCTGCCGGCCGTGTCGGCCGCGGGATCAGCGGGCAGACGACGCCGCAGATCCTGCTGCGTTTCCGGCAGGACGTGCTCGATCTCCACCCCGCCGTCGTGCAGATCCTCGCCGGCACCAACGATATCGCCGGCAATACCGGCCCGATGACGATGGAGGAAACGCAGGCCAACATCCGATCGATGATGGAACTCGCCCACGCCCATGGCGTGCGGGTGATCATCGCCTCGGTGCCGCCCGCCGCCCGCCTGCCGTGGGCACCCGGCCTCGCCGTCACCGACAAGATCGAGGCGCTCAACGCCTGGCTGAAGACCTACGCCGCCGAGACCGGCTCGGTCTATGCCGACTATTGGTCGGCGTTGCAGGACGGCCATGGCGGCTTCCACGCCGGATGGGCGCTGGACGGCGTCCATCCCAACAAGATCGGCTATGCGGTGATGGCGCCGATCGCGCAGAAGGCGATCGCCGCCGCCCTCGCCCGGCCGGCCCCGGCGGCGATCTCGATCGTCGATATGCCCTGAGCGGGGTCAGCCGAGCCGATCGGCATGGGCGTCGGTGGCGCGCAATAGCCGATCGAGAATGCCCGGCTCGCTATAGGCATGGCCCGCGTCGGGGATCAGGTGGAACTCCGCCTCGGGCCATGCGCGATGCAGATCCCAGGCGCTGCGAACCGGGGTGGCGGTGTCGTAGCGGCCCTGGACGATGGTGCCGGGGATATCGCGCAGCCGGCCGGCATCGCGCAGCAGCTGGCCTTCCTCCATCCACCCCTTGTGGGTGAAATAATGATTCTCGATCCGGGCGAAGGCGAGCGCGAAATGATCCTCGCCGAAGCTGCCGCTGGTCGCCGGATCGGCGAGCAACGTGATCGTGCCGCCCTCCCATTTGCTCCACGCGCGCGCGCAGGCGATCTGCTCGGCCTTGTCGTCGCCGGTCAGGCGCCGCCGATAGGCCTCGACCAGATCGCCATGCTCGGCCTCGGGGATCGGCGCGAGGAACTCCTCCCACTTGTCCGGGAACAGCCAGGCGGCACCGCCCTCATAATACCAGTCGACCTCCGCCTGTCGCAGCAGGAAGATGCCGCGCAGGATCAGGCCGGAGACGCGCTCGGCATGGGTTTCGGCGTAAGCGAGCGCCAGCGTCGACCCCCAGCTGCCACCGAAGACCAGCCATTGCTCGTGCCCGCACATCGCCCGCAGCCGCTCGATATCGGCGACGAGGTGCCAGGTGGTGTTGGCCTCCAGCTCGGCATGGGGGCGGGATCGCCCGCAGCCGCGCTGATCGAACAGTAGCACGTCGTAGCGATCGGGATCGAACAATTGGCGATGCGCCGGGCTGCATCCACCGCCGGGGCCGCCATGCAGGAACACGGCGGGAATGCCGCCGCGCTTGCCCGATCGCTCCCAATAGACCTGATGGCCGTCGCCGACGTCGAGCAGGCCCGAGTCATAGGGTTCGAGGGCGGGGTAGGGCTGGCGGAGGATGTCTGTCATGCTACCGGACATCGCAGAGCGCGCGCGCTTCGCCAAGCCCGGCTTGTGGACCCGGCCGATGCGGGCCTAGCATCTTGCCAGATCAGGGAGAACGACGATGGACGGCGATCTTGTTTTCTACACCAACCCGAAGTCGCGGGCGCGGCTGGTCCGCTGGATGCTGGAGGAGATTGGCCGTCCCTATCGCACCGAAATTCTCGATTATGGCACGACCATGAAGGCCCCCGCCTATCTGGCGATCAATCCGATGGGAAAAGTGCCGGCGATCAGCCACGATGGCCAAATCGTCACCGAATGCGCGGCGATCTGCGCCTATCTGGCCGATGCCTTCCCCGATGCCGGGCTGGCCCCGCCGCCTGCCGATCGGGCGGATTATTATCGCTGGCTGTTCTTCGTCGCGGGCCCGTTCGATGGGGCGATCACCGACAAGGCGCTGGGCAGAAGCATTCCGGCCGAACGGGCCGCGATGGTCGGCTATTCCAGCCTCGATGCGGTGCTGGGCGCGATCGAAGGCGCGCTGGCCGGGCAGGAATATATCGCCGCCGATTATTTCACGGCGGCGGATTGCTATGTCGGCGCCTGCCTGTCCTTCTATATGCGCTTCGGCATGGTGGAGCGGCGGCCGGCATTCGTCGGCTATGTGGACCGGCTGGAGGCCCGCCCTGCCTATCTGCGGTCGCTCGCGCTTGACGGCCCGATGCCCGCGCCCAAACCGGCTGCCTGAACGCGCGCCCTTGCCGGAGTCCCCTTATGCTTGCTCGGCGATGGTGCGGAGCGGGTGCAAGAAAAAGGCCCGGCGGATCGCTCCGCCGGGCCTTCGTCATGTTTGGGGAAAGCGGATCAGTTGCGCTGGTTGCCCATAAAGCGCAGCAGGAACAGGAACATGTTCACGAAATCGAGATACAGCTGCAACGCGCCCATCACGGCCGACTTGCCGTAGAAGGACGTGCCGCGCACCGCATAATAGGTGCTCTTGATCCGCTGCGTATCGAACGCGGTGAGGCCCGCGAACAGCAGCACGCCGACGAACGAGATGATCAGGTCCATGCCCTGGCTATGCACGAACATGTTGATCAGCGAGGCGGCGATCAGGCCGAACAGCGCCATCGTCAGGAAGGTGCCGAACGGCGCCAGATCGCGCTTGGTGGTATAGCCATAGAGGCTGAGGCCGCCGAAGCCGATCGCCGTCGCGAAGAAGGTCTGGGCGATCGATCCGCCGGTGTAGCGCAGGAAGATCGTGGAGAGCGACAGGCCCATCGCCACCGTCAGCACCCAGTAGAGCGCCTTGATGGTGCTTTCCTGCATCCGCTGCATCCCGAAGCTCATCGCCATGACGAGGCCGAGCGGGGCGAACATCACCACCATGCCGAGCAGGTTCGGGCGGCCGAACGGATCGAACAGCACGCCCATATAGGGGCTGTTCGCGAACAGCATCGCGACGATGCCGGTCAGCAGCACGCCCGACGCCATATAATTGTAGACCGACAGCATGTAGGACCGCAGCCCCGCATCGAAGGCGGCGTCGCGCGCGCCAGTTGCGGCGCGGGGCACCGCTGTCGTCCGGGGATCAGACCAATTGGCCATCTGAAAAGCTCCTTATCGCCGACGAAGGGCGTCGGCCGTTGCAATATCGGGCGTTACCCCGTTCCATTCAAGCGAAACCGATACGATAGCGGCGCTGAACGGGAGATTGCCACGGCCGAGCCGGTGCGACCGATCAGGCGGCCCGGGCGGCGCCCTCCACCCACGGCGTCTCGCGATGCGCCTTGGCCTCGTGCGCGGCGATGGCATCGTCCAGTTGCAGCGTGATGCCGATCTCGTCGAGGCCCTTGAGCAGGCAATCCTTGCGGAACGGATCGATCTCGAACCGGAAGCGATCCTGATAGGGGGTCGTCACCGTCTGGCTCTCGAGGTCGATCGCGATCGGCAGCTCCTTCGCCACCTCGAGCAGCCGATCGACCTGCTCCTGCGGCAGCACCACCGTCAGGATGCCGTTCTTGAAGGCGTTGCCCGAGTGGATGTCGGAGAAGCCCGGCGCGATCACCGCGCGGATGCCCATGTCCGCCATCGCCCAGGCGGCATGTTCGCGGCTGGAGCCGCAGCCATAATTGTCGCCGGCGATCAGGATCGGCGCGCCAGCATAGGCCGGATCGTCGAACACGTTGCCGGGCTCGGCCCGGATCGTCTCGAACGCGCCCTTGCCGAGGCCTTCGCGCGTCACCGTCTTCAGCCAGTGGGCCGGGATGATGATGTCGGTGTCGATATTGGGGCGGCCGAGCGGGTAGGCCTTGCCCTCGATGGTGTCGATGGCGCGCATCAGGCGATCTCCCTCACGTCAGTCAGCTTCCCGGTCACCGCCGCCGCCGCCGCCATCGCCGGCGAGAGCAGGTGGGTGCGCGATCCCGGCCCCTGCCGCCCGACGAAATTGCGGTTGGAGGTGGAGGCGCAGCGTTCGCCGGCCGGCACCTTGTCCGGGTTCATCGCCAGGCACATCGAGCAGCCCGGCTCGCGCCATTCGAAGCCGGCCTCGATGAAGATGCGATCAAGGCCTTCGGCCTCCGCCTGGCGCTTGACCAGGCCGGAGCCGGGCACGACCAGCGCCTGCTTCACATTGCCGGCGATGTGGCGGCCCTTGGCGATGGCGGCGGCGGCGCGCAGATCCTCGATGCGGCTGTTGGTGCAACTGCCGATGAAGATGCGATCGACGCTGACGTCCTGCATCCGCTGGCCGGCGGTGAGGCCCATATAGGCGAGCGACTTCTCGGCCGCGGCGCGGCGCGCCGGATCGGTGAGTGCGGCGGGATCGGGGACGATGCCGGTGATCGGCACCACGTCGTCGGGGCTGGTGCCCCATGTCACCAGCGGCACGATCGTCGCGGCGTCGATGGTGACGACCTTGTCGTAGGTCGCGCCGGGATCGGTGACGAGGCTGCGCCACCAGGCGACCGCCTTGTCCCAATCGGCGCGCTTGGGCGCGCGCGGCTTGCCCTTGAGATAGGCGAAGGTGGTGTCGTCGGGTGCGACCAGCCCGGCGCGCGCGCCCGCCTCGATCGACATGTTGCAGACGGTCAGCCGTCCCTCGATCGACATTTCGCGGAACACCGAGCCGGTATATTCGGCGACATAGCCGGCACCGCCCGCCGCCGTCAGCTTGGCGACGATCGCCAGCGCGACGTCCTTGGGCGTCACGCCGGGGCCGAGCGGACCATCGACGCGCACTTCGAGCGACTTGGAGCGCTTGAGCAGCAAGGTCTGGCTGGCCAGCACATGCTCGACCTCCGACGTGCCGATGCCGAAGGCGAGCGCGCCCAGCGCGCCATGGCTGGCGGTGTGGCTGTCGCCGCAGACCACGGTGGTGCCCGGCAAAGTGAAGCCCTGCTCGGGGCCGACGACATGGACGATGCCCTGCTCGGCGGCGAGATCCTCGATATATTCGACGCCGAACGCCGTGGTGTTGCGCACCAGCGCGGCCAGCTGCTCGGCGGACTGCGGATCCTCGACCGGCAGGCGCTGGCCGGCCGCATCGACGCGCGCCGTCGTCTGGATGTTGTGATCGGCTACCGCGAGCGTGAGATCGGGGCGGCGGACCTTGCGGCCCGCGGCGCGCAGCCCGTCGAACGCCTGCGGGCTGGTCACCTCATGGACGAGGTGGCGATCGATATAGAGGAGCGCGGTGCCATCGTCGCGCTGCTGGACGACATGCGCGTCCCAGATCTTTTGGTAGAGCGTGCGGGGGGAGGAGTCGGTGGTCATGATGGCGCCGCCTCTAGCGCGATCGTCGCGCCTTGTCGCGCTTTGTGTCCTTTACGGCGCGCAAGCGGGAATATTCGTGCGCCGATCCCGCTTTCCCCCTCTGCCGGAAAGGTCTATTGCTTTCCGTAAACGTCAAGGAGCGGAGCATGGGTGAGGGTATCGAACGGCGCGAAGCCGATGGCGTGATCGAGCTGCGGCTGGACCGCCCCGACAAGAAGAATGCGCTGACCGGCGCCATGTACCGGACGCTGACCGAGGGGCTCGCCGAAGCCTCGTCCCGCGCGGACATCGCGGCGGTGTTGATCGCCGGCAATGGCGACGCCTTCTGTGCGGGCAACGACATCGCCAATTTCCTGAGCGGTCCTGATCGCGGCACCGAGGCGTTCGGCTTCATCAAGGCGATCGCGCTGTTCGACAAGCCGATCGTGGCGGCGGTGCAGGGCCTCGCCGTGGGCGTCGGCACGACGATGCTGTTCCATTGCGATCTGGTCTATGCGGCGCCCGACGCGCGCTTCGTGATGCCGTTCGTCAATCTCGGCATTGTTCCGGAGGCGGGCAGCAGCCTGCTCGCACCGGCGACGCTCGGCTATGCCAAGGCGGCGGCGATGCTGCTGCTCGGCGAGCCGATGGGGGCGGACGCCGCCGACAAGGCCGGCCTCGTCACCGCGATCGTGCCGGCCGATCAGCTGCTGGCCCACGCCCGCGCCAAGGCGGCGGCGCTCGGCACCAAGCCACCGCAGGCGCTCGCCGCGACGCGCCGGCTGATCAAGGGCGATCCTGCCGCGCTGGTCGCGCGGATCGAGGAAGAGGGGCGGCTGTTTCGCGAGACCATGCTATCGGCCGAAGCGAAGGAGGCCTTCACCGCCTTCCTCGAAAAACGCGCGCCCGTCTTTCAGCGCAAGCCGGAGAATGCCTGATGCCGATCAAGGTCGTCGCCCTGATTTCCGTGAAGCCCGGCAGCGAGGCTGGGTTCGAGTCCGCCGCCGCAGCGGTGGCGGCCGAGGCCCGGCAGGAGCCGGGCAACCATCATTATAATGTCTGGCGCGAGGCGTCGGGCGACCGTCGCTACGTGTTCGACGAACTCTACGCAGATCAGGCGGCCGTCGACGCGCATATGGCGTCCGATCACTTCCGCGCGTTCGCCAAGGCGATCGGCGATCTGCTCACCGCGCCGCCGCTGATCGTGCCGGCCCCGGAGGCGGTGGACGTCGCCTGACGTAATCTTATGTCCGGTTTTGATTGACAATCGGATGGTATGTTGCGCAAAGGCGGCCCTCATTTCGTTGAGGACCGCCTGATGCCCGCCTATCGTTCGCGTACCACCACCCACGGCCGCAACATGGCGGGCGCGCGCGGCCTGTGGCGCGCGACGGGGATGAAGGACAGCGATTTCGGCAAGCCGATCATCGCGGTGGTCAACAGCTTCACCCAGTTCGTGCCGGGCCATGTCCACCTCAAGGATCTGGGGCAACTGGTCGCACGCGAGATCGAGGCGGCGGGCGGCGTCGCCAAGGAGTTCAACACCATCGCGGTCGATGACGGCATCGCCATGGGGCATGGCGGGATGCTCTATTCGCTGCCGAGCCGCGAGCTGATCGCCGACTCGGTCGAATATATGGTCAACGCCCACTGCGCCGATGCGATGGTGTGCATCTCCAACTGCGACAAGATCACGCCGGGGATGCTGATGGCGGCGCTGCGCCTCAACGTCCCCGCGGTGTTCGTCTCGGGCGGGCCGATGGAGGCCGGCAAGGTCGTCATGAAGGGCAAGGAAGTCGCGCTCGATCTGGTCGACGCGATGGTCGTCGCGGCGGACGAGAGCTATTCGGACGAGGAGGTCGCCGAAGTCGAGCGCGCCGCCTGCCCGACCTGCGGCAGCTGCTCGGGCATGTTCACCGCCAATTCGATGAACTGCCTCACCGAGGCGCTGGGGCTTTCGTTGCCCGGCAACGGATCGACGCTGGCGACGCACGCCGATCGCGAGAAGCTGTTCCGCGAGGCCGGGCACCTGATCGTCGACGTCGCCAAGCGCTGGTACGAGCAGGACGACGTGACCGCGACGCCGCGCGGCATCGCCACCTTCGCCGCCTTCGAGAACGCCATGAGCCTCGACATCGCGATGGGCGGATCGACCAACACCGTGCTCCACCTGCTCGCCGCCGCGCAGGAGGCCGGCGTGGACTTCACGATGGCGGATATCGATCGCCTCAGCCGCCGCGTCCCCTGCCTGTGCAAGGTCGCGCCGGCCAAGCAGGATGTCCATATGGAGGACGTCCATCGCGCCGGCGGGATCATGTCGATCCTCGGCGAGCTGGAGCGCGGCGGGCTGATCGACGCCTCGCAGCCGACCGTCCATGCGCCGACGCTCGGCCATGCGCTCGATCGCTGGGACATCGGCCGCACCAACAGCGAGGAGGTCCGCAATTTCTTCAAGGCGGCGCCGGGCGGCGTGCCGACGCAGACCGCGTTCAGCCAGTCCGCGCGGTGGGACGAGCTGGATACCGATCGCAAGGACGGCGTGATCCGCTCGACCGAGCATCCCTTCTCGAAGGATGGCGGGCTGGCGGTGCTGTTCGGCAATCTCGCGCCCGAAGGCTGCATCGTGAAGACCGCGGGCGTGGATGACAGCATCCTCACCTTCCGCGGCACCGCGCGCGTCTATGAGAGCCAGGATGCCTCGGTGGTCGGGATCCTCGGCAACGAGGTCAAGGCCGGCGACGTCGTCGTGATCCGCTATGAGGGGCCGAAGGGCGGGCCGGGCATGCAGGAGATGCTGTATCCGACCAGCTATCTGAAATCGAAGGGCCTCGGCAAAGCCTGCGCGCTGATCACCGACGGGCGCTTCTCGGGCGGCACCTCGGGCCTGTCGATCGGCCATGTCTCGCCGGAAGCGGCGGAAGGCGGGCTGATCGCGCTGGTGAAGACGGGCGACCCGATCCTGATCGACATCCCCAACCGCGCGATCCGCCTCGACCTCGACGATGCCGTGATCGCCGAGCGCCATGCCGAGATGGTGGCCAAGGGCGCGAAAGCATGGAAGCCGTTCGGCCGCAAGCGCGAGGTCTCGCCAGCACTGCGCGCCTATGCGGCGATGACCACCAATGCGGCGCGCGGCGCGGTGCGGGATGTGAGCCAGGTCGAGTAAGGGGGGCGAAGAGCTGCGTATGGCGGCAAGCGCCCCAAGAAACGCCCCTTCGCCCTATCTCGTCACCCCGGACGTGATCCGGGGTCCAACTCCTTGGATTTCGGCTGGACACGCAAAAAGTGGGATCCCGGATCAAGTCCGGGATGACGTAGAATGAAAAGACTGCTTCCGCCCCAAACGCTGCCGTCGCGTGAAGCCCTCTCCCGCTTTCGCGGGAGAGGGTTGGGTGAGGGTCTTCTTCTGGTGGATTTGGGACGGTCCGGTTTCGGGCAAGGTCGTTGTTTAGCTGCCATCCGCGATCAACGGGGATGATGCGGGAAGCCCGTACCTCGCGGCGGCGGTTCGGATGATCTGGTATCCCGAGGAAGTGAGTTGAAGATCAGTGGAGAGCGGCACCGCGCCTGACGGGAGGATTGGGATCGGCTGCGCGGTTGGCCATCGGTGATATACCGCAGCCTTAAGCTCTAACCAAAAGCGTTTTGCGGCCGCCGGGTGATGTCCCGAGTAGCAGATGATCCAACTTCTACCTTTGTGTCCGCCGTCGTCAGCCGCTGCGATGAAGTCGTCATCATTCTTGCCGCTCCAAACGCCAGCGTAGAGCGTCTTACGCGCGGGCGATGGATGGTCTTCTGCTTGCCTTGCAAACTCACGCCACTGTTGGCTAACGTCGTCGACGTGGAACCCCTGCTTCGGGGCCACCCGTTTCAATATCTCAATGAGATCGGATTGATCGTCGCGGCTTGGGGTCGGCACTTCAATTGCCGCAATTGGTGATTGGTCATTGGAAGCCGCGCTTGTCGAGCACGCAGAAAGCGCAAGGAGCGGAAAAATGAACAAACGTCGCATATGGCGATGATCGCATTGCCTCGCCGTTGTCCGCAAGTGGGGCGGTATCTGCCGGGCGGCCGTCAGCGGTCAGTCGCTCCGACGCGCCCTCGGCATAAACCGGATGAACAATATCAACCCGGTGATTACCCAGCACCCCGTCGCCAGATGATCGTATGAGCCAAAGAACCGCCAATCGAAGTAGCTGTTCGCACTCAACAAGAGCAACCCAACCACATAGACGCCAGCGATAACTCGCTGCGCCACCGTCGGTGATCCACTATCCCATTCATATTGCCCCATGGGTGCCTTCTGCGCCTCCTCGGGAATGTCTGCAATCGTTGCGCGCCTGTCTCATTCTGAATGGCAGGTGATGGGCGATGGCCGTCGTTGCCTCGCAGAAGAAGACCCTCACCCAACCCTCTCCCGCAAAAGCGGGAGAGGGCTCGCGCCAATGACCGCAGTCCACCACCTGTCGTCATCCTGACGAACGTCAGGATCCAGAGCCTGGGGCGTCGGCGATGACGGCTCTGGATCCCGGATCAAGTCCGGGATGACGATAGAAGAGGGGCGGGTTTCCACCAGGCCCAGCCGTAAAGCCGCAGTCCTACGCCAGCCCCAGATCCTTCGGCCCGAACGCATGCGGCAGCAGTTCCGACAGCATGTGGCGTTCGATCGTGCGCCCGTCGCCCGACGTGCAGAATACCGGCAAATCGCGGCCGCCCATCTCCGCCGCCTCGTTCATCACCTGGCGGCAGCGCCCGCACGGACCGACCACGTCGGCGCCGGTCGGCAGGCCGTCGGCGCCCATCATCCCGCCGATCACCGCCACCGCGACGATGTCGGCGAGGCGCCCCTGCGCGTTGGCGGTCGCGATCGCCACCGTCTCGGCGCAGAGCGACAGGCCATAGCTCGCATTCTCGAAATTGGTGCCGGTGATCACCGATCCGTCGGCCATCAGCAGCGCCGCGCCCACCGCGAAGCGCGAATAGGGCGCGTGGGCGTGGCGCGCGGCCTCGCGCGCGGCCTCGACCAGCGCGCCGGCGGCGGCATCTTCCATGGAAATCTCGGCCATTGCTAACCCCGGATATGAAGGACGCAGATCAGCGTGAACAGTCGCCGTGCCGTATCGAAATCAAGATCGATCTTGCCGTCCAGCCGGTCGCGCAGCAGTTCTGCCGCATCGTTGTGCAGCCCCCGTCGCGCCATGTCGATCGTCTCGATCTGCTGCGGCGAATGCTGGCGGACGGCCTGGTAATAGCTGTCGCAGATCGCAAAATAATCTTTGATCGCGCGGCGGAAGCGCATCATGCCGAGCCCGATCGTCTCGATATGACTGCCGTCCGCCCGGTTGATGTCGATCGCGAGCCGCCCTTCCTCGACCCGCAGGCCGACCTTGTAGGGGCCGGCATAGCCGTCGGGCGGCACGCGGGCCGGCTGGAAATGATTCTCGTGGAGGAGATCGAACAGCGCGACCTGGCGCTCCTGCTCGATATCGGCGTTGCGCCACAGGATCGTGCGCTCGTCGAGGGAGACATCGATGATGCGCGGGTCCGTCATGGCGCCCTAGCGCTTATCGGGTTGGCGCGGGCTTGGCGAGGGGGGACGCGGGCCGCTTCTTCTGCGCGGTTCGCTCCGGACGAACGGGAGAAGCGGGGCGCGGCGCCGAACGGCAAGGTTATCCACAGCCCACCGTCGCGACGGTGGATATCGTCGAACGTCGCCTTGAGCCGTCGCGCGAAAGAGCGGACAAGGGCGTCATGCTTCAGCCCGTTCCCCATGCCGCTGCGCCGGCCGCCATCGACACGCCCGCGCTGCCCCAGAATATCGAGGCCGAGGCGGCGCTGCTCGGCGCGCTGATGATCGACAACCGGCTGTGCGAGGACGTGCAGATCAAGCTGCGCGCCGAGCATTTCTTCGAGCCGCTGCACGGCCGCGTCTACGAACAGATCCTCCGCATCGTCGACAAGAACATGATCGCCAACCCGGTGACGCTGCGGCCGCTGTTCGAGGGTGACGAGGCGATGCGCGAGCTGGGCGGCCCGGCCTATCTCGCCCAGCTGACCGGATCGGGCGCGGCGCTGATCGGCGCGCGCGACTTCGCCGCGCAGATCTACGATCTTGCCTTGC
Organism: Sphingomonas abietis; assembly: GCF_027625475.1. Taxonomy (NCBI): domain Bacteria; kingdom Pseudomonadati; phylum Pseudomonadota; class Alphaproteobacteria; order Sphingomonadales; family Sphingomonadaceae; genus Sphingomonas; species Sphingomonas abietis. Next base: position 3,894,522 of record NZ_CP115174.1, on the reverse strand, counting down.
TGCGCGCGCTGGTCGGGGTCGGCCGCGGCATGGTCGAGGGCGCGATGGACACCTCCGAGGAGGTCGATCCCAAGACCCAGATCGAGCAGGCCGAGGTCGCGCTCTATCGGGTGGCGGAAGAGGGCGGCGAGCAGGGATCGACCAAGAGCTTCCTCCAGGCGGCGACCGAGGCGGTCAAGAATGCCGAGCGCGCGCTCAATTCGGGCGGGCATGTCGCCGGCATCACCACCGGCCTCGACAGCCTCAACGCCAAGATGGGCGGCCTCCACCGCTCCGATCTGATCATCCTCGCCGGGCGACCTGGCATGGGCAAGACCTCGCTCGCCACCAACATCGCGTTCAACGCCGCGCAGCGGCTGATGCGCGAGAAGGACGACGGCATTCCCGAGGGCAAGCGCCTGGGCGCCGGCTGCGCCTTCTTCAGCCTCGAAATGTCGGCCGACCAGCTTGCCACCCGCGTCCTCGCCGAGAATAGCGGGATCAGCGGCGAGGCGCTGCGGATGGGCAAGATCAGCCAGAACGAGTTCCGCAACCTCGCCCGCGCCGCCGCCGAGCTGGAGACGCTGCCGCTCTATATCGACGATACGCCGGGCCTGACCATCGCCGCGCTCCGGACGCGCGCGCGGCGGCTCAAGCGTCAGCGCGGGATCGACCTGATCATCGTCGATTATCTCCAGCTGCTCTCCGGTTCGGGCCGCGCCAGCGAATCGAACCGCGTGCAGGAGATTTCGGAGATTTCGCGTGGCCTGAAGCAGCTCGCCAAGGAGCTGCACGTGCCGGTGATCGCGCTCTCGCAGCTCAGCCGACAGGTCGAGAGTCGCGAGAACAAGCGCCCGATCCTCTCCGATCTGCGCGAATCGGGATCAATCGAGCAGGACGCCGATCTCGTGCTGTTCGTGTATCGCGAGGAATATTACATCAATTTCCAGAAGCCGACCGAGCCCGGCCCGGACGCCAGCGAGATGGATCCGGTCAACATCGCCTTCCAGGAATGGATGCGGCAGATGGACAAGGCGCATGGCATCGCCGAGGTCGTCGTCGCCAAGTCCCGCCACGGCTCGACCGGCACGGTGCCGGTGAAGTTCGACGCCAAGATCACGCGCTTCTCGGATCTGGCCGATCCGAGCGCCTATGCGGTGCGCGACGACGAATAAGGCGGAAGGGGCAAGAGCCGATCGACATTCGAATTGGCTGAATATCGGGTGATCGTTTCGTCTTTAACCGTCATGCTGAACTTGTTGCAGCATCCCGCTTCCTCCGGGCGCTCAGCGCCAAGCTTTGCCGGGATCCTGAAACAAGTTCAGGATGACGACCGCTTCAGGCGCGGATCCTAGCCTGATCCGCTGAATGTCGATCGGCCCCCGGCGTCAGGCGACCTTGTCGAGCGCCTGTGCGGCGAGGTGGCCGAGGCCGGCACCATGGGTGTAGCCGCTCACCGCCTTGGCGGCCGAGCGGGCGTCCTTGATCGCCGTGATGCCGCCATCGAGGATATGGCGCAGGCCCGATGCGATGTCGGTGAGGGCGCCGCCGGAGGCCGAGGTCGAGGACGTCGTGCTCGTGCTCGTGCTGGTCGCGGCGGTCGAGGTCGCGCTGCTGCTGTCGGTGGTGGCGGAGGCGATCGCGTCCATGTGCAGCTTGGAGAACAGCTTCTGCAATTCCTCGGACGCGGTGCTCGTCGCCGATTGGGTGGAGAAGGCACCATGCGCGGTCGTGCCGGTCAGGCTCGATAGAATGCTGGAAATCGACATGGCACTGCTCCCCCGAGCACAAGAGTTCGGGGATGCTTGTCGCAGAAATGTCTAAACTTTTCGTTGAGCCGGTCGTAACCGGTCAAATGGCGTTCAGAAGCTCGGCAGGTCGGCGTCGTCGGCAGGCGTGTGGATGCCGCATTCCACCTTGTCCCATCCGCGCCAGCGGCCCGAGCGCGGATCCTCGCCGGGCTTGACGACGCTGGTGCAGGGCGAGCAGCCGATCGACAGATAGCCCTGCGCCTCGAGCGGATGGCGCGGCAGGTCGTGGGCGGCGAAATAGGCGTCGAGATCGGCCTTGGCCCAGCTCGCCAGCGGGTTGATCTTGAGGCGGCCGGCGGCATCCGAGGCGTCGATCTCGAAGCGCGGCAGGTGCGAGCGCGTGCCGGACTGGAAGGCCTTGCGCCCCGAGATGGTCGCATCGAAGCCGGCGAGCGCGCGCGCCAGCGGCTCGACCTTGCGGATCTCGCAGCAGCCATCGGGATCGTAGGACCAGCGCAGTTCGGTCGGATCACGCTGGGCGATGCGCTCGAGATCGGGGTGGATCACGCGCAGGTCGGTGAGGCCCAGCCGGTCGGCGAGCAGGTCGCGATAGGCCAAAGTCTCGGCGAAATGCTTGTGGGTGTCGAGGAAGACCACCGGGGTCGAGCGATCGACGCTGGCGATCAGGTGCAGCAGCACCGCCGATTCCGCCCCGAACGAGGAGACGGTCGCGACCCGGCCGGCCAGTGTCTCGGTCAGCACCGCGCGCAGCAGCTCGGCCGGCGCGGCGTCGGCGAAGCGCGTGTTGAGGCGGATCGCGTCAGCCGCGGTGAAGCGGGCGGCGGTATCGATGACATCCAGCGGGCGGATCGAGGCACTAGCCATGGCGCAGTTTCCAGGCCGGCGCCCTCCCGTCGGCGGCATTCTGATAGACGGTGGGATAGCGGCCCAGCGCGCGTTCCACGGCGGCCGGATCGAGCGGCTTGTCGGGCGCGAAGGCGTCGAAGCCGCAGCGCCGCATCGGCAGGATTTGATCGACCAGCACGTCGCCCGCCGCGCGCAGCTCGCCGGCATAGCCCGCTTCGCGCAGGATGCTGGCCGACGAATAGCCACGCCCGTCGCGGAAGGCGGGGAAGGCGACCTCGATCAGCGCCAGGCGATCGAGATAGGGGATCAGCGCGCGGGCATCCTCGCCCACCTCCAACCGCACCGCAGTGGCGTTGGACTGATCGAGGAACGCGTCGAGCGTCACCGCCGGCTCTTCATGCGCGGCGTCGTCGCGATAGCGGAGTGCCTCAACCATAGATCGCCTCCTTGAACGGATCGAGGCCGATCCGGCGATAGGTGTCGAGGAAGCGCTCGCCCTCGGCGCGTTCGGCCAGATAGACGTCGGTGGCGCGCTCGACCGCATCGACCACGCCGTCTTCGGAGAAGCCCGGGCCGATGATCTTGGCGAGGCTCGCATCCTCCGCGCCCGATCCGCCGAACGAGAGTTGGTAATTCTCCTCGCCCTTCTTGTCGACGCCGAGGATGCCGATGTGGCCGGCATGATGATGGCCGCAGGCATTGATGCAGCCCGAGATCTTGAGCTTCAGCTCGCCGAGGTCGCGCTGGCGATCGAGATCGGAAAAGCGCGTCGCGATCTTTTGCGCGAGCGGGATCGAGCGGGCATTGGCGAGGCTGCAATAATCGAGGCCGGGGCAGGCGATGATATCGCTGATCAGGTCCAGATTGGCGGTCGCCAGACCGGCCGCATCCAGCGCCTGCCAGATCGCGTAGAGATCGGCCTTCTTGACATGCGGCAGCACGATGTTCTGCGCGTGGGTGACGCGCAGCTCGTCGAAGCTGTAGCGGGCGGCGAGGTCGGCCATCAGGTCGATCTGGTCGGCGGTGGCATCGCCCGGAATGCCGCCGACCGGCTTCAGGCTGATCGTCGCGATCGCATAGCCCGGCGTCTTGTGGGCGAAGACATTCTGGTCGACCCACAGCCGGAAATCGGGATCGGACAGGTCGAGTGCGTCGGACAGGCCTTCTTCCCACGCCGGCGGCGCGAAGAAGGCGCTGATCCGCGCCATCTCGGCGGCCGGCGGATCGATGCCGAGCGTCTTGACGTGGAGGAACTCCTCCTCGACCTGGCGGGCATATTCGGCGGCGCCGAGCTCGTGGACGAGGATCTTGATCCGCGCCTTGTAGATGTTGTCGCGGCGGCCGTGGCGATTATAGACGCGCAGGCAGGCTTCCAGATAGCTAAGATAATCCTCGGCCGGCAGCCATTCGCGGATCAGCGCGGAGATCATCGGGGTGCGGCCCATGCCGCCGCCGACGAACACCTTGAAGCCGGTCTCGCCGGCGTCGTTCTTCACCAGCTGAAGCCCGATATCGTGCAGCCGCATCGCCGCGCGATCCTCGTCGGAAGCGATGATCGCGACCTTGAACTTGCGCGGCAGGTAGGTGAATTCCGGGTGGAAGGTGCTCCACTGGCGAAGCAGCTCGGCCCAGGGGCGGGGATCCTCCGCTTCGTCGGCGGCGGCGCCGGCATATTGATCCGACGTGGTGTTGCGGATGCAGTTGCCGCTGGTCTGGATGGCGTGCATCTCGACCGTCGCCAGTTCGGCGAGGATGTCGCCGGTATCCTTCAGCTCGATCCAGTTGAATTGGATGTTCTGGCGGGTGGTGAAGTGGCCGTAGCCGCGATCATATTTGCGCGCGATATGCGCCAGCATGTGCATCTGGCGGCTGTCCATCGTGCCATAGGGAACGGCGACGCGCAGCATATAGGCATGGAGCTGGAGGTAGAGCCCGTTCATCAGCCGCAGCGGCTTGAACTGATCCTCCGAAAGCTCGCCGGACAGGCGGCGGGCGACCTGATCGCGAAACTCCTCGACGCGGGCATCGACGATCGACTGGTCGTAATTGTCATATTTGTACATGTCAGATCACCCAGCTTCCCGATGCGGGATCGATCGCCACGCGGTTGAGGTCGGCGCGCACGGTGGGGCCGAGCGCGCGGATGCGGTCCTTGATATGGGCCGGGCGAGGGCCGCCGGCGGTCGGTTCCGCATCGATCACATAGGGCACGTTGACGCGGCGCGCGGCTTCCTCGCGCGCGATCAGCGCCGCGCCGGCCTCGCCCACGTCGATGGCGTCCTCGACATGGCGGCTCCAGCCTTCGCCGTCCCACCAGACGACGTCGCCCGTCGCCAGATCATTGCCCGTAGCGATCTTCATGCCGCGATCTTCACGCAAAACTCTCCGCCTGTTTGGCCAGCGTCTGGAGCCGGTTCTCGGCATCCGACAGCAGCACCACCTCGCCCGCGACGATGATCGCCGGGCTCTGCACTTTTTCACGCGCCACCATGTCGCCGAGATCCGCCAGCAAGGTGCGGATCGCCCGGTGGCCGGGCAGCGTCGCCTTCTCGATCACCGCGACCGGCAGGCCCGGATCGACGCCATCGGCCATCAGCTTGTCGGCGATGGCGGCGGCATTGGCGACGCCCATGTAGATCACCAACGTGCGGCCCTTACCGGCAAGACCCGACCAGTCCTGCTCGCTCAGCCCCCCTTCGACGCCGCCTGCGGCGTCGCTCAGGACAGGCTTGCACTGGCCGGCGACGAAGCTGACCGCGCTCGACCAGTCGCGATGGGTGAGCGGCAGCATCGCCTCCGCCGCGCCACCAAGCGCGGCCGAGACGCCGGGGATCACCTCGACGGGCAGGCCTGCTGCGCGCACCGCCTCGACCTCCTCGCCGCCGCGCCCGAACACGAACGGATCGCCGCCCTTGAGCCGCACGACGATCGATCCGGCGCGGACATGCGCGATGATCAGCGCGTTGATCGCCTCCTGCGGCAGCGTGTGCCGCGCGCGCTGCTTGGCGACCGAGATGCGCTGGGCATGGGCCGGAGCATGATCGAGTACCGCCGGATCGATCAGCCCGTCATGGACGACGACATCGGCCTGGCGCAGCGCGTCCACCGCCTTGATCGTCAGCAGGCCGGGATCGCCCGGGCCGGCTCCGACGAGGATGACGCGCCCACGCGCTGCAGGATCGAGCAAGGATGCCATGATGCGATGCAGATGGGCCTGTGCGTGCCGCATCGCAACCGACGCTATCTTGGGGCGAGGCTAGAAGAGCTTGGGGCGAGGGGCGGGATCGACCATTGCCCGCCGGCCTCCAGCACCCGGAAGCGATCGGGCGGAATATGCGCGGCGGCGAGGGACTGGCGCAGCAGGTTGGGGGGCAGGTCGATCGGCTCGTCGGTCAGTTCGAAGGTGCCCCAATGGACGCCGAGCGCGCGGCCGGCATGGAGCTGCTGGAACGCCTGCACCGCCTGCGCCGGGCCGATATGGTTGCCGCTGATCGTGCCGCTGGCATGGATCGCGCCGATCGGCAGGATCGCGAAGCGGACGGGGCCGCGTTTCGCCGCTTCGATCGCCCATTTCATGTCGCCGGGGCCGGTGTCGCCGGCATAATAGATATTGCCGCCGGGCAGGGTGATGGTGAAGCCGGTCCACAAGGTCATGTTCTTGTCGTCGGTCGATCGCGCGCTCCAGTGATGGGCGCGATCGAGGATGACGGCGATGCCGGGCCGGATGGCGACGGAGCCGCCCCAGTCGCGCGCCTGCGAGGGGATGCCCCAGCTGGCCAGCCGCGTGTCGTTGCCCAGCCCGGTGACGATCAGCGGCCGGTCGCGCCGCCACAAATGGCGGAGGAGATGCTCGTCCATATGGTCATAATGATCGTGGCTGATCAGCACCAGATCGATATGCGGCAGATCGGCATAGCGGACACCGGGCGCGCGAACCCGCAGCGGGCCGACGCCCTTCACCGGCGAATCGCGATCCGCCCAGACCGGATCGATCAGGATGTTGAGACCCTGCGTCTGCACCAGCACCGACGAATGGCCGATCCATGTCACCAGCATGGTTTCGCCCTGCACCTGGCGCGGCGGCACCCTGGGCGTCACCGGCACCGAGGCCGGCCAGATGCGGTGCCGGTCGATCACCTTGCCTTCGAGCAATTGCGGGAGCGACCTGTTCTCGTCGCCACCGGTGCCCTGCTCGCCATCGGTGTTGAAGAACCGCCGGCCGTTGAAATGATCGGATTTCGGCCCGTGATAGAAGCTCGGCTTGGCGCAGCTGACGACCAGCAGCAGGGCGAGGATCGCGGTGTGCCTCATGCGTCGCGCAGGCCGACGCCGATCGAGGCGCGGGCCTGTTCGGTTTCCCCGGAAACGACCGGATAGGCGCAGTAGTCGGCGGCATAATAGGCGCTCGGCCGATGGTTGCCGGAGAGGCCAATGCCGCCGAACGGGGCTCTGGCGGGGGCACCGTTGGTCGGCCGGTTCCAGTTGATGACGCCGGCCCGGATCTTCGACCAGAAGCGCTCGTACAGCGCCGGCTGCTCGGTGATCAGCGAGGCGGACAGGCCGTAGCGGGTGGCGTTGGCCTCGGCGATCGCGGCATCGAAGTCGGGCACCCGGATCACCTGGAGGATCGGGCCGAACAGCTCCTCGTCGGCGCGCTTCTCGATCCCGGTCACGTCGATCAGGCCGGGGGTGAGGAAGGGGCGGCCGGGGATCGGGCGCTGCAAATGGGTGATCGCCCGGCCGCCGGCCATGATCAGATCGAGCCATTTCTCCTGGAGATATTCCGCCACGTCATTGTCGATCACCGGCCCCATGAACGGGGCCGGGCTCGAATGCGGCTCGGCGATCACCAGCCGGCCGATGATCTTGGCGATCTCGTCGAGCAAAGGTTCGTGGGCGCCATCCTTGACGATCAGGCGGCGGGCGGCGGTGCAGCGCTGGCCCGCGGTCATGAAGGCGGACTGGACGGCGATGATCGCGGCGGCGTGGATGGTCGGGGTGTCCCAAACCACCAGCGGGTTGTTGCCGCCCATTTCGAGGGCGAGGATCTTGTTGGGGGTCTCGGCGAACTGGCGGTGGAGCGAGAGGCCGACCGGCGCCGATCCGGTGAACAGCAGCCCGTCGATGCCGGGATGTTTCGACAAGGCCTTGCCGGTCTCCGCGCCGCCGATCAGCAGGCGGAGCACGCCCTGCGGCACGCCGCCGCCATGGAAGCATTCGACCAGGAACTTGCCGGTCGCCGGCGCCTTTTCGGACGGTTTGAACACCACCGCATTGCCGGCCATCAGCGCGGGGAGGATGTGGCCGTTGGGCAGGTGCGCGGGCAGGTTGCACGGCCCCAGCACCGCCAGCACGCCATGCGGCTTGTGGCGCAGCGCGGTGCGGGCGGTCATCTGTCCTTCCAGTTTCCGGGAGGCGGTGCGTTCGGAATAGCTGGACACCGAGATATCGGCCTTGGCGATCACCGCCTCGACCTCGGTGCGGGCTTCCCACAGCGGCTTGCCGGTCTCGCGGGCGATCAGATCGGCGAAGGCGTCCGAGCGCGCGCGCACCGTATTGGCGACCCGCCGCAGCGTCTCGATGCGGACGGTGAGCGGGCGCGCGGCCCATTCGGCCCAGGCGCCGCGGGCAGCGCCGACCTCCTCGCCGACATCGCCTTCGGCTCCTTCCCAGATCACGGCGCCGGTGGCGGGCTCGGTCGAAATCAACATGATGTCGCGCGCTTGTCCTCTTGGAAGCGCCAACAACAGGGTTTGCGTGTCGGGGTCAAGACAGCGCATCCCCCATCCGCCGGATCGCCGAGACTTTCATGGTGAACAAGGACCAGTCGTCGGATTCGGCGATCGGCGCCCAGATCGCCTCGACCTCCTCGATATGCATCGCGCACGGCGCGCCATCGGACCAATAGGGGTGATCGGTGGTCGCAGCGGCCCGATAGCCGGCGACGGCGCTGACGAACGGCGCGAATGCGGGTTGGTGATAGGCCGGGTCGTCGTTCCGCCGCGCGCCGCCGCGCCAATCGAAGAAGAAACGATCGATGGTGACGGCCCCGGCCTGGAGTGCGCGCACCATGGTATCGGCCAGCGCGATGTCCTCGGCCTCGCCCTTCGGGATCACGCCCAGCCGCTTGAGCAGGGCGGCGGCGAGCGCCGCTTCGTACAGCGCCGGAAAGCGATCGAGGATCGGCGCCAGCGCCTCGATGTCGCAGATGCGGGAGAGCGCGATGGCGAGCTGCGCCACGTCCCAATGGATCGCCTGCGCCTGCCGGCCGAAGGCGTAGAGGCCCTGATGATCGAAATAGGCGGCGGTGAAATTCACGTCCCAATAGGGCGTCCAGCGCCACGGCCCGTAATCGAAGCTCTCGCCGGTGACGTTGATATTGTCGCTGTTGAGCACGCCATGGACGAATCCCGCCGCCATGTAGGAGGCCGACAGCCGCGCGGTGCGCTCGACGACGTGCGCGTAGAGCTGGAGCGCCGGTTGTTCGCCCGGCGCTTCGCCATAAAGCTCGGCCAGCACATAGCGGGTCAGCGCCGCCAGCCCGGCATCGTCCTGCAACGTCGCGAGGCGCTGGAAGCTGCCGATGCGGATATGGCCGTGGCTCAGCCGCACCAGCACGGCGGATCGGGTGGGCGAGGGCTCGTCGCCGCGATGGAGCGCCTCGCCGGTCTCGATCAGCGAGAAGCTGCGCGACGTGTTCACGCCGAGCGCCTCCAGCATCTCGGTGGCGAGCACCTCGCGGACGCCGCCCTTCAGGGTCAGCCGGCCATCGCCGGAACGGCTCCACGGGGTCGGGCCGCTGCCCTTGGTGCCGAGATCCATCAGCCGCCCCGATGCGTCGCGCATCTGGGCGTAGGTGAAGCCGCGGCCATCGCCGATATCGGGGTTGTAGTGGCGGAACTGGTGGCCGTGATAGCGCAGCGCCAGCGGTTCGGGCAGCGATCCCTCGAAGGCGCGGAAGCGGCCGAAGCGGTCGATCCACCCGGCATCGTCCATTCGGTCGAGCCCGATCTCGGCCGCCGCCCGATCGTTGCGGAAGCGCAGGATCGTGCTCGGAAAGTCCGCCGGGGCCACCCGATCGTAAAAGCTGTCGCCAAGGGTGAGGATGCGTGCTTGCGGGGAGAAGTCCATGCCGCGATATGGGGCGCGCCACACCCCGGAGACAAGCATGGTATCGCAACGCTACGAGGACGGCTGGTGGCAATCGACCGACGGCCTCAAGCTGCATTATCGCGATTATCCCGGCGGCGCGGACGCCAAGGCCGACGGGCGCCCGCCGATCCTGTGCATTCCCGGCCTGACCCGCAATGCCCGCGATTTCGAGGCGCTGGCCGAGCGGTTGTCGCCGGAATGGCGGGTGATCTGCGTCGATCTGCGCGGGCGCGGCGAAAGCCCGCAGTCGCCCGACTCGGCGAGCTACACACCGCCGACCTATGTGCTGGACATCGGGGCGCTCTATGTCGCGCTCGGGATCGACAAGGCGGTGCTGCTCGGCACCTCGCTCGGCGGCCTGATCGCGATGCTGATGGCGCTGACCACGCCCGAGCGGCTGGCCGGCGTGCTGCTCAACGATATCGGCCCGGTGATCGATCCGGCCGGCATTTCGCGCATCCGCTCCTATGTCGGCAAGAGCGCGAGCTGGCCGACCTGGCTCCATGCGGCCCGCGCGCTGGCCGAGACCGAGCGCGACGTCTTCCCCCGCTACATGCTGGAGGACTGGCTGCTGCTCGCCAAGCGCCGCTGCCGGCTGACCTCTGCAGGCCGGATCGTGTTCGATTACGACATGCGGATCGCCGAGCCGATCCGCCAGGTCACGGAGGATGCGCCCGCGCCGGACCTGTGGCCGGCGTTCTCGGCGCTTCGGGGGCGCCCTCTCGCGCTGGTGCGCGGTGGCCGCAGCGACCTGCTCTCGGCGAAGCTGGCGGACGAGATGGTGTCGCGCCTGCCGGGGCTGGACCTCACGACCGTCCCCGATGTCGGCCACGCCCCGACGCTGGACGAGCCCGAAGCGGTGGCGGCGATCGACCGGCTGCTCGATCGCGTCCGTTCGGCGCGCTGAGCCTGGGCCGTCCATCAGGAATTCACGATTGGCGTGATAGATCGTGCGCATCATGCCCGTCCGTATCCTGCATCTGCATTCGACCTTCGCGCTCGGCGGCAAGGAGGCGCGTGCCGTCCGGCTGATGAACGCCTTCGGCGATCGCGCCGAGCATGTCGTGCTGAGCGCGGTGCCGGGCGCCCTGGGCGCGCGCGACGCGATCGATCCGGCGATCGCCGTGACCTTTCCGGGGGAGGGCGAGGCGCCGTCGCTGATCGGCAGGCCCGGTCCGCGCCGCTACTGGCACATGGCGCGCTACATGGCCGGCTTCGATCTGGTGCTGAGCTATAATTGGGGCGCGATGGACGGCGTCGCCGCCCGGCGCCTCTATGCCGGCATGATGCGGTTGCCGCCGCTGGTCCATCATGAGGACGGCTTCAACGCCGACGAGTGGGAGCGGCAGAAGCCGGCGCGCATGCTGTTCCGCCGCGCGATGCTGGGCGCGGCGCATCGGCTGGTCGTCCCGTCCGAGCGGCTGGAAAAGATCGCGCGGCGGGACTGGCATCAGCCTGCGCGCCATATCCGTCGCATCGCCAACGGCATCCCGCTCGAGCGCTACGGCGTGCCTGCCGCCGATGCGATCCCCGGTTTCCGCCGCGCGCCGGGCGACGTGGTGGTCGGCACGCTGGCCGGCCTGCGCGCGGTCAAGAATCTGCCGCGCCTCGTCCGTGGCTTCGCGCGATCGGGGGCGGGGGGGCGATTGGTGATCGTCGGCGAGGGGCCGGAGCGGGACGCGATCCTCGCCACCGCGCAGTCCGAGGGCGTGGCCGATCGCCTGCTGTTGCCGGGCTTCCTCGCCGATCCGTCGCGCTATGTGGGCCATTTCGACATCTTCGCCCTGGCGTCCGACAGCGAGCAATTCCCGATCTCACTGATCGAGGCGATGGCGGCGGGCCTGCCGGTGGTCTCCACCGATGTCGGCGATGTCCGCTCGATGGTTTCGCAGGAGAACCGGCGCTACATCGTCCCGGTCGCCGACGACGCCGGTTTCGCCGATGCGATCGGCCGGCTGGTCGCGAACCGCGATGTCCGCCACCGGCTGGGTTCGGCCAACCGCACGCTCGCCTGGTCGCGTTATGGCGAGGCGGCGATGATCGCCGATTATGCTGCGCTTTATGGCGAGGCGATCGGCCGGCCGGCCCTGGTCTCCTGATCCATTTCTCTTATCCTAACGCAGGATTAGCAGAGGCCGATGGTTCCTGCTAAGAGCGGGTCGGGTCCCCAGCTCCGGAACGGAGAAGAATGTTGTTCAAAGGTTTGCAGCCGATCCTGTATGGCGGCCGCGAGGTATGGCCGCTCGTCGAGGGCGGCAAGGGCGTTGCCGCTACCAATCACATGAGCTCGGGCGCGTGGGCCGCGGCCGGCGGAATCGGGACGGTGTCGGCGGTGAACGCCGACAGCTACGATCATGACGGCAAGATCATCCCCCAGATCTACAAGGCGCTCACCCGCCGCGAGCGGCATGAGGAGCTGATCCAATATGCCGTCGATGGCGCTGTCGAGCAGGTCAAGCGGGCTTATGATGTCGCGTCCGGCAAGGGCGCGATCAACATCAACGTGCTCTGGGAAATGGGCGGCGCGCAGCGCGTCCTCCAGGGCGTGCTGGAGCGGACCAAGGGCCTCGTCTCCGGCGTCACCTGCGGCGCGGGCATGCCCTACAAGCTGTCCGAGATCGCGGCGCACCACAATGTCTCCTACCTGCCGATCGTGAGTTCGGGCCGCGCCTTCCGCGCCTTGTGGAAGCGCGCCTATCACAAGGCGGCCGACTGGCTGTCGGCGGTGGTGTATGAGGATCCGTGGAAGGCCGGCGGCCATAACGGCCTGTCCAACGCCGAAGACCCGCTGCAGCCCGAGGATCCCTATCCCCGGGTGAAGGCGCTGCGCGAGACCATGCGCGAGGGCGGCATCCCCGATTCCACCCCGATCGTGATGGCCGGCAATGTCTGGTTCCTGCGCGAGTGGGAGAATTGGATCGACAATCCGGAGCTCGGCAGCATCGCCTTCCAGTTCGGCACCCGGCCGCTACTGACGCAGGAAAGCCCGATCCCGGACATGTGGAAGCAGCGGCTGATGACGCTCGACGAGGGCGACATCCTGCTCCACCGCTTCTCGCCGACCGGTTTCTATTCGTCGGCGGTGCGCAATCCCTTCCTGCGCAATCTCGAGGCGCGCTCCGAGCGCCAGATCGCCTTTTCGGGCGAGGCGGCGGGGGATCACCAGTTCCAGCTCGACGTCGGCGTCAAGGGCAAGAGCTTCTGGGTGACGCGCGGCGATCTGCTGCGCGCCCGCGAATGGTATGGCCTGGGCTATGTCAACGCGCTCAAGACGCCGGACAACACGCTCGTCTTCGTCACGCCCGAGGAGATGAAGATCGTCCGCAAGGACCAGGCCGATTGCATGGGCTGCCTCAGCCAGTGCGGCTTCTCGTCCTGGGCGGATACCGAGACGAACTCGACCGGGCGGCTCGCCGATCCGCGCAGCTTCTGCATCCAGAAGACGCTGCAGGACATCGCGCATGGCGGCGATACCGAGCAGAATCTGATGTTCGCCGGCCATGCCGCCTATCGCTTCAAGCAGGATCCGTTCTACTCGAACGGCTTCGTGCCGAGCGTGAAGCAGCTGGTCGATCGCATCCTGACCGGCGACTGATCGGTCAGAGGAGCACAGCATGCGGGCGCTCGTCGTCCATCATGTCGCGCATGAGGGGCTGGCGGCGTTCGGCGCGCCGCTGGCCGCCCGGGGCTATGCGATCGATCGCGTGTTCGCGGGCGATCGCGGTTTCGCCGAGATCGATTTCCTCGATCCCGATCTGCTGATCCTGATGGGCGGCCCGATGGCCGTCTATGAGCGTGACGCCCATCCCTGGATCGAGGGCGAACTGGCCCGCATCGCGATGCGGATCATGGCCGGTGGCCCGACCTTGGGCATCTGCCTGGGTGCGCAACTGATCGCGGCGGCGCTGGGCGGCGAGGTGAAGCCGGGGCCGGTGCGCGAGGTCGGCTTCGCGCCGGTCTCGATCGGCGAGGCGGGGCGACACTCTCCGCTCGCGGCGTTGGCGGGCGTACCGATCCTGCACTGGCATGGCGATGGCTTCACGGTGCCGGCGGGCGCGACCTTGCTTGCCGAGACGGAATATTTCCCGCAGGCGTTCGCGCTCGGCGCCACGGTGCTGGCGCTGCAATGCCATCCCGAAATGGGGGACATGAACGACGGGATCGGCCGCTGGATCGAGGAGGACGCCGATTATATCCTCGGTGCCGGCACCTCGGCGGATGTGATCCGCGCCGATCATGCGCGGCTCGGCGCCGATGCCGCGCGGGCCGGTCGTCGCCTGCTGGTCGATTGGCTCGCCGGATTGCCCTGACGCGGGCCGAGGCGGGGGCGCTTCGGGGGCCAGCGCCGGGGCGACCCTTGTTGCCGCCTCTTTCCAAGCCTAGAGCTGCGACATGCGTGCGATCGGAAAAAGGCTGAAGCGGATGAAGGGGATAGTGGGGATAGCGCTGGTGGCGGTCCTTTCCGGAGGATGGGCCCATGCTGCCCCGCCGCCGCAGCGCGAGACCCCTTATTGGGCATCGCTGTCCGCCAGCCAGGCCCGGATGCGCACCGGGCCGGGGCGCAACTATCCGGTCAACTGGTTCTACCAGCGGCAAAACCTGCCGGTGCAGGTGCTCGAGGTCTATCCCGGCTGGCGCAAGATCCGCGATCCCGACGGTGCCGAGGGCTGGATGATCGGCAACCTCGTCTCCGATCAGCGCACTGGCATGATCAAGGGCGGCACGGTCGATCTGCTGGATGCCCCCCATGACGGCGCCAAGCTGCTGTGGCGGGCCGAGGCGGGCGTGATCGGCACCCTGTCCCGCTGCGCGGACGGCTGGTGCCGGTTCGACGTCAAGGGGCGTGGCGGGTTCGTCGAGGAGGCGAAGCTGTGGGGCGTCGATCCCGGCGAAACGGTCAAGTGAGCCGGCGCGGTTGCTTTCCGGCGCCGCCGCCACCATTTTCCCGGCGGTGAACGACATCGATCTCGCCGCGGCGCTCGCGGATTTCGCGGGCCGCCTGCTCCTCGATCTGAGACGATCCGAGCTGCTGTCCGGCAAGGCGCTGGGCGAGGCGGGCGACCAGACCGCCAATGCGTTCCTCGTGCGCGCCATCCGTCACCAGCGACCCGATGACGGCCTGCTGTCCGAAGAGAGCGTCGATGATCGCGCGCGGCTGGACAAAAGCCGGGTGTGGATCGTCGATCCGCTCGACGGCACCCGCGAATATGCCGAAGGGCGCGAGGATTGGGCGGTGCATGTCGCCCTCGCGATCGACGGCGTGCCGGTGGTCGGCGCGGTGGCGGAGCCGGCGCGGGCGACGCTGTGGCGTTCGGATACGGTGCGGCTGGCCGCCCTGCACGGCGAGCCTGGCGTCATGGTCAGCCGATCCCGCCCGCCGGACGTCGCGACGCGGACCTGCGCCCAGCTTGCCCTCGCGATGAAGCCGATGGGCTCGGCCGGCGCCAAGACGATGGCGCTGCTGCGCGGCGATGCGCTCGGCTACATCCATGCCGGCGGGCAATATGAATGGGATTCGGCCGCCCCGGTCGCGATCGCGCTGGCGGCGGGCCTCAACGCGACCCGGCTCGACGGCCAGCCGCTGCTCTACAATCAGCCCGATCCCTATATGCCCGACCTGCTGATCAGCCGCCCCGAATGGACCGAGCGCCTGCGGGGCGCGCTGGCCCGTTGCGGTGGACAGGCGGCCGAATCCTAATTCTTTTGATAGGCTTCCCACGACCGTGCCGGAGCGTTAGATTCGCCGGGTCGGTTCTGGAGGAGCGGAAGTGGGCGACATTACCGATCGTTCATTCCGTCGCAACGGCTTGGTGGGCATGTGCGGCATAGAAATTGGGGTGTCGGCGGGCCTGGACCCTGTCACGCCGATGCATGACGGAACGGCGCTCGGCTACCCACTCCCAGTCGGGCGCCGTTTTCCGATATGACAAATAACATGGTGGTCGAAGACGCATGAAAGCGCCGGTTTTTTACGATCCCAGCGGTAAGCGCAAGCGCTGGTCGCTGCGTACCGTGTTTGCGCTGATCCTGACGCTGTTCATTACGGCCTGCGTGTTCGCGCTCACCATCGTCGACGTGCCCAAGCCCAATGCGCTGGATATCGGCATCGAGCATCCGCAGACCCGCCCGCTGCCGGCGCAGATCGCGCAGGTCGGGCGTGTGCTCAAGCGGGCGCTGGGCGGCTGGCTGCCCGGCAGCAGCAAGGCGGCGTCGAGCGTCCAGCAGCAGGTGATCGGTTTCTACGTGCCGTGGGACGATGCTTCCAAGGCCTCGCTGGTGCGGCACATCGGGCAGATCGACTGGCTCGTCCCCGATCTCATCTTCGTGACCGGCAAGGATCACAAGGTCGTCGTCACCCCCGATCGTGTGCTCGATGCGGTGCTCCGCATGGGCACCAGCCGGCCCAAGATCCTGCCGATGGTGCAGAATGTGCAGAATGGCGTGTGGGACGTTGCCGGCACCACCGCGATGCTGCGCGATCCCAAGGCGCGCAAGGCGTTTCTCGATCAGCTCGACACCGCGCTGGTTGCCAAACATGCCGATGGCGTCGTCTTCGATTTCGAGTCGCTGGCGCCTGCCGCCCAGCCCGGCTATCTCCGCCTGATCGCCGAGGCCAAGGCCCGCTTCGGCCCGCGCAACATGCTGGTGACGCTGACGGTGCCGGTGGGCGATACCGACTGGAACCTCAAGGCCTACGCCCATTTCGCCGATCGCATCTTCATCATGGACTATGATGAGCATGAGAATGACAGCGCGCCCGGGCCGATCGCCAGCCAGGCGTGGTTCGTCCAGCAGATGCGGTCGGCCGTGGCGCGGATCGGCATGGCCAAATCGATCGTCGCGATCGGCAACTATGCCTATGACTGGCCCAGCAAGGGGCCGGCGGCGGAAAGCTCGGTCGAGGAAGCGTGGCTGGCCGCACATGACAGCGCGGCGCAAATCCGTTTCGACGCGGCGAGCGGCAACTCCACCTACACCTACGCCGATGACGATGGCGATCCCCATACCGTCTGGATGCTCGACGCGGCGAGCGCCTGGAACCAGCTGCGCGCCGCCGATGCGGTGGGTGTCGCCGGGGTTGCGCTGTGGCGACTGGGCTATGAGGATCCCGGCATTTGGGACGCGCTGAAGGCCTTCCAGACCAGCAAGTTCCCGCCCGACCTCTCGACGCTGCATTCGGTCGGCGATGTCGACGTGGAGGGCAATGGCGAGGTGCTGCGCGTCACCGACACGCCGACCACCGGCCAGCGCAGCATCACCACCGACTCCCGTGGCCTGATCCGGGGCGAGCAATATCATTCGCTGCCGACGCCCTATGTCGTCACCAAGGTCGGCTACCGGCCGGGCTATGTCGCGCTGACCTTCGACGACGGGCCGGACGGCTATTGGACGCCGCGCGTCCTCGACATCCTCAAGCGCGAGGGCGTCCCGGCCACCTTCTTCGTGATCGGCGAGAATGCGGTCGGCCATCCCGGCCTGCTCAACCGCGAGATCGCTGAGGGCCACGAGATCGGCAACCACAGCTACACCCATCCCAATATGGCGGTGACGAGCCTGCGCGTCACCAATATCGAACTGAACGCCACCCAGCGGCTGATCGAGGCCTATACCGGGCGCGGCACCCGGCTGCTGCGACTGCCCTATTTCGGCGACGCCGAACCCACCACGGACGACGAACTCATCCCGGCGCTGCGCGCGCAGAATGACGGTTACGTCAATGTCGGCCTCCACGTCGATACCGAGGACTGGCAGGTGCCGGGCGTGCAGACGATCCTGCGCAACGCCTTCAAGGGCGTGGCCGCGAGCAACGACAAATATTCGGGCAACATCATGCTCCTCCACGATGCCGGCGGCGATCGCCAGGAGACGCTGGAGGCGCTGCCGATCATCATTCAGACGCTGAAGGCGCATGGCTACAAGTTCGTCACCGTCTCCCAGCTGGTCGGGCTGAACCGCGATCAGGTGATGCCGACGATCGCCGGCAAGGATCTGATCGCGGTGCGCGCCGACGTCGGCATGTTCCTGTTCCTGGCGGGCCTGCTCGCGGTGCTGAAATGGCTGTTCTTCGTGGCGATCACGCTCGGCATCATGCGGGCGCTGCTGATGGCGGGGCTGGCGCTGTGGTCCCGCCACGAACAGTCCAAGGAGACGCCGCCGGCGATCGACCCGACCCGCTTCGTCTCGGTGCTGATCCCGGCATTCAACGAGGCGCAGGTGATCGAGACGTCGATACGCCGCGTGCTGGCGAGCGAGGATGTCCGCATCGAGATCATCGTGATCGACGACGGATCGACCGACGACACCAGCGCGATCGTCCGCACCGCCTTTGCCGACGAGGCGCGGGTCCGGCTGCTGACGCTGGAGAATGGCGGCAAGGCGGTGGCGTTGAACAGCGGCATGGCGTTGGCGAGCGGCGACGTGATCGTCGCGCTCGATGCCGACACCCAGTTCGAGACGACCACCATCGCCCGCCTCGCGCGCTGGTTCGTCGACGAGAAGATCGGCGCCGTGGCCGGCAATGCCAAGGTCGGCAACCGGGTCAATCTCGTCACCCGCTGGCAGTCGGTGGAATATGTCACCGCGCAGAATCTGGAGCGGCGCGCGCTCTCCCGCTTCGATGCGATCACGGTGGTGCCGGGCGCGGTCGGCGCATGGCGGCGCGCGGCGCTGGATGCGGTCGGCGGCTATCCGGTCGATACGCTGGCCGAGGATCAGGATCTCACCATCGCCATCCAGCGCGTCGGCTGGGAGGTCGCCTACGACGTCGATGCGGTGGCCTGGACGGAGGCGCCGGAGACCTTCCGCGCGCTCGCAAAGCAGCGTTTCCGCTGGGCGTTCGGCACGCTGCAATGCCTGTGGAAGCATGGCGCGATCCTGCGCGAGCGCAAGCCTGCCGGCCTCGCGCTGGTCGGCATCCCGCAGGCCTGGCTGTTCCAGATCGTGTTCGCGGTGATCTCGCCGATCATCGATCTGGCGCTGGTCATCAGCATTTTCGGCACGATCGTGCGGATCCACCAGCATGGCTGGGCGCAGACCCATTCGGACGTGCTGCGCATGGGCATCTACTGGGTCGCCTTCACCAGCATCGATCTGCTGTGCGGCTGGATCGCCTACCGCCTGGAGCCGCGCCGCCAGCCTTATCCGGCGCATCTGCTGCTCGCCCAGCGCTTCGTCTACCGCCAGCTGATGTATTCGGTGGTGCTGCGCGCGGTATCGGCGGCGCTGTCCGGGCCGTGGGTGGGCTGGGGCAAGCTTCAGCGCACCGGCCGGGTCGACGCGGCCGGCTAGGGCAGATCGCCTTTCGGCGCCGTTGACGAGGTGAACTGGCCTCGCCGTGCGCCGGCGCCGGCCACAAGGCGGTTCAGGCGGTTCAGGCGGTTCAGGCGGTGTCCTGCGGCAATGTCAGCCGAACCGAAAGGCCCGGCGCATTGTCGCCCAGCGTGATCGTGCCGCCGTGGAGCCGGGCCACCGCCGCCGCCAGCGCAAGGCCGAGGCCGGCACCGCTCGCGCTGCGTGCCGGGTCGAGCCGACCGAAGCGGCGCAGCGCCTCCTCGCGCTGCGCCTCGGCAATGCCCGGGCCGTCATCGGTGACGGACAGGATCACGGCGCCCTCATCCTGGCGTGCCGAGAGTGCGATGGTGCCGCCTGCCCGGCCATATTTCAGCGCGTTATCGACCAGATTGGCGATCACCTGCCCGATCAGTTCGCGATGCACCACGCCTGCTGCGGTTCCCGATGCGGAGAGGAGGAAGCCGCGCTCCTCGGCCAGCGGGCCATAGACCTCGGCCAGATCCTCGATCATCTGGCCGATGTCGGTGGCGACGAAACGGTCGCGCCCGATACCGGCCTCGGCGCGGCTGATCTGCAGCGCGGTGGACAGCATGGCGAGCAGCGTCCCGGCTTCCGATCCGACCCGCTCCAGCGCCGAAATGGCGGCTTCGTCATCGGTTTCGCGCAGCGCCCGCTCCACGGTCGCGCTCAGCCGGGTGAGAGGGGAGCGCAGATCGTGCGCCAGGCTATCCGTCACCACGCGCAGTTCGGCGACCAGTGCCTCGATCCGGCCGAGCATGAGATTGATCGACGCGGCAAGATCGCTGAACGCATCGTGCATCCCGGCATCGTGCGGGACGCGGAGCGAGAGATCGCCCATGCCGACGCGGCGCGCGGTTTCGGCGATGCGCTCGACCCGGCCGGTGATCACCCGCGTCGCCACGATCGCGCCGAGCAAGGCCAGCGGCACGGCGAGCAGCAGCGCCGCCGCCATCGCCTCGCCGGTCAGCTCGCGAACGCGCAGATCGCCCTCGACCACATGGCCGACGAGCAGATGGGTGCCGTCGGGCAGCTTGGACGCGATGATCCCCATCGGTTCGGGGTGGTCGCGCCCCATCCGGTAGAGCGTCACCACCTGCCAGCCCGAATCGAACGGCACGATCGGCGGCCAGTCCGCGATGTTGCCGGCGAGCTGGTTGCCGACCGGATCGTCGAGCAGCACCGCGGCGTCGCGCGCCGGGGTGGAACCCAGCCGTTCCGAGATCAGCCGGCGCAGGCCGGACAATCCTTCCTGCTTATAGTCGGCGACGAGGTCGTCGTGCAGTTCGGTCACCAGCGTGCGCGACGTGCGCTCCAGCTCGTCGGCGATGATGTGGCGCACGAACATCAGCAGCGCGGTGCCCGAGATCAGCTGGATCACGAACACGAGCGCGAAGAAGCGCGTGGTCGACGATCGCAGGAAAGCGGGCACGCGCACCGGCGCGATCAGCCTTCGGTGCCGAGCCGGTAGCCGGCGCCCCGCACGGTATGGATCAACGGCACGGCCTCGCCGTCGTCGATCTTGCGGCGCAGGCGGCTGACATGGACGTCGATGACGTTGGTGCCGGGATCGAAATGATAATCCCACACGCCTTCCAGCAGCATCGTGCGGGTGACGACCTGTTCCTTGTGGCGGAGCAGATATTCGAGCAGCCGGAACTCGCGCGGCTGGAGATCGATCGCCCGCGCCCCGCGTTTCACCTTGCGGGACAGCAGGTCCATGTCGAGATCGCCGCAGGCGAGGCTGGTGGTCGGCTGCGCGCCGACGCCGCCCCGCCGCAGCATCAGCCGCAGCCGGGCGAGCAGTTCGGCGAAGGCGAAGGGCTTGGCGAGATAATCGTCCGATCCGGCGGTCAGCCCCGCGACCCGATCGTCGACGGCCCCCAAGGCCGAGAGCATCAGCACCGGCGTATGGATGCCGCCGGCACGCAGCGCGCCGAGCACCGCCATGCCGTCCATGCCGGGCAGCATCCGATCCAGGATGATCGCATCATAGCCGCCATCGGTCGCATGGAAGAGCCCGTCGCGACCATTATCGGCATGATCGACGGTCATGCCCTCTTCGCCGAGCCCTTTTACGATATAACCGGCGGTTTGCCGGTCGTCCTCAATCAGAAGGATTTTCTGCGCCATGACCCGTATCCGTCGCCGCTTCACCTCCGGCCGAGGGTTCGGCGCGGTCGAGCGCTACCGTCCATAGCGCATCCCCACGCCGGATATGAAGCGCAAGCGGATGATCGGTGCGATCGGACAGCACGGTCGTCCGCAATGCGGCGACGTCATGCACCATATGGCCGTCCACCGATTCGATCTCGTCGCCCGCCCGGATGCCGGCCCGCTCGGCCTCGCCATTCGAGCGGACGCTGGTGACGACCGGCACGCGATCGTCGCTGTCGTCGCCCAGCGTGATGCCGGGCAGGGCGCCACCGGGCAGCGCATTGTTGGGCAGGTGCGTGAACAGGCCGCGTTCCGCCAGGATCACGACGAGCAAAAGCGCAGCCACGACGGCAATGATGCCGATCGCGACTCTCTTTCCTCCGTGATGCCCCATGGCGTGACGATAGGTGGCCATGAACGCCTTTTCGGATGCGCGCACTTGCCTTGCCATGGGGGCAATATGACCGTTTGTTCATCCCCGCCCGGGGGCATCTCGTCGCAACCGTCGGTCGCCCGTGATCACAGTCGTCGGTTGACTGCCTGCGCCGTCACGATACGGTCGGGCAAATCACGATCAGGGGGATCTATGGTGCGTATCCGAAAAGCCTTGCTGGCCGCTGCGATTCTAGGCTCTTCGCAGGCCGCCCATGCCGCCGCCCCGGCCTCCGACGAGGCGGCCCGCGCGCTCGATCTGCTCAAGGCGTCGATCGGGTTCCAGACCGTCCAGGGCAATCATCAGGTGCCGGTCTATGCCGATTATCTGAAGGGCGCGCTGGTCAAGGGCGGCTTCGCCGCAACGGACATCGTCTTCACCCCGATCGGCGAGACCGGGACGCTCGAACTGACCTGGCCGGGCAGCGACCCGGCGCTGAAACCGATCATCATCTCCGATCACATGGATGTCGTCGCCGCCGATCCGAAGGACTGGACCCGCGATCCGTTCAAGCCGGTGGTCGAGGATGGCTATATCTTCGGGCGCGGCGCGATCGACGACAAGTTCGACGTGTCGGTGGTGATCACAGCGCTCACGACGTTGAAGCAGCAGGGCTTCAAACCCAGGCGGACGATCATCCTGGCGTTGTCCGGCGACGAAGAAACCGACATGCACACCGCGCAGGCGCTCGCCCAGAAGCTGAAGGGGGCAGAGATCGTGCTCAACGGCGATGGCGGCGGCGGCACCCTCTCCGAAGACGGCAAGCCGCTGCTCTATGGTCTGCAGGCCGGCGAGAAGACCTATGCCGATTTCGAGATCAGCTTCACCAGCCCCGGTGGCCATTCCAGCCGCCCCGGCCCGGTGAAGGACAATCCGATCTATCGCGTCGCCAAGGCGATCGACAATATCGCTGCCTACCAGTTCCCGCCGCAATCGAACGAGCTGACCATCGCCTATCTCGGTGCGATGGCGAAGCGGACGCCGGGACCGGTCGGCGAGGCGATGAAGCGCTTCGCCGCCGACCCCAGGGATGCCGCGGCGGCAGCAACGCTGTCGGCGCAGCCCGAATATGTCGGCCAGGTCCGCACCACCTGCGTCGCCACCATGCTCAGCGGCGGCCATGCGCTCAACGCTTTGCCGCAGAAGGCGACCGTCTCGGTCAATTGCCGGATCTTCCCCGGCGTGACGGTGCCCGACATCGAGGCGACGCTGAAGCAGGTCGTCGCCGATCCGGATGCGCAGTTCACGGTGCTCGGCAATCCGACCGCCAGCGACGCCTCGCCGCTCAGCCCGAAGATCATGGCGGCGGTGAAGAAGGCGGTCGCCGCCAACCAGCCGGGTGTGGAGATCGTGCCGAGCATGTCGGCCGGCGCCAGCGACAGCCTCTATTTCCGGGCGGTCGGTATCCCCAGCTATGGCGTGTCGGGTGCCTTCATGAAGCCGAGCGACGATTTCGCGCATGGCCTCAACGAGCGGTCGCCGGTGGCGGCGATCCCCGGTGCGCTGCGCCAGTGGCACAGCCTGCTGACGACGCTCGCCGCCGAATGACGCAGCGCGCGGGCTACAGGCGGGCGCCCGCCGAACGGCGGCAGGCGCTGATCGATGCGACCATCCACGCGCTGGCGAAACAGGGGGCGGGCGGGGTCTCGGTGCGCACCATCGCGGCGGAGGCGGGAGTGTCGCCCGGCCTCGTCACCCATCATTTCGAGGGTGTCGAGCCGCTGATCGCAGCCACCTACCGGCAGGTGTCCGATCGTGTCGGCGCCGCGCTGCTGGCGGCGGTGGAGGCAGCGGGCGCCGATCCGCGCGCGCGCCTCTACGCCTAT
Organism: Sphingomonas abietis; assembly: GCF_027625475.1. Classification (NCBI taxonomy): domain Bacteria; kingdom Pseudomonadati; phylum Pseudomonadota; class Alphaproteobacteria; order Sphingomonadales; family Sphingomonadaceae; genus Sphingomonas; species Sphingomonas abietis. The sequence goes on along the minus strand of NZ_CP115174.1, from coordinate 3,871,048 downwards.
GTGGCAGGCAACTTCCTGCCGCCGGTGATGGACGAGGAACTGCTCGCCACCTGGCTCGGGCTGCTCGGTCTGACCACCTCGATGCCGCTGGTCGCGGCCGCCCATGCCGAGACCTATGCGGCTTTCCGACAGGCGATCGAGGCGTTGCTGGTGGCGTGCGGCAGCCAGGGCGATCATCGGCTGGAGGCGGTCGCGATCACCGCGCTGATCGACGGGTTGTGGCTGGAACTCTGCCTCGATCGCAGCGTGTTCACCGCCGACGAGGCGATGGCGCTGGCGCGGCGCTGGATCGACGCGCTGCTGGCGTAGACTGGCCTGCCCGTCGACGGTTTGTTGCGTGGCCGCGTCAGCGTGTTGCACGATCGTCCGATAATTGCCTTCGCACTGCAACATCCTGATTGACTTGGGGCTGTCGCGGCCCTCTCATTGGCGGGTCGACCCATTCAGTGGGCGGCGAAGGGGGTATGTGGCGGGCAGCTCGCAAGCGGTGGGATCGTTGGAGGAGGCGCTCGCGCACGCCGAGCGGCTGATCGCCGTTCGGCCCGATCTCGCATTGCTCCAGATCACCGAAATCCTTCGTGCGGCACCGGGCACGCCGCAGGCCATTCTGCTCCGGGGGCGGGCGGAGCGGATGGCGGGCCGGCTCGCCGAGGCCCGCGCCACATTGGGCGGGCTGGCGGCGGTCCAGCCGCAATCCGCCGCCACCGCCTATGAACTGGGCGTCACCGCCTATCAGTCAGGCGATGCGCCGGCGGCCATCGCCGCGCTGCGCCGCGCCGTCGATCTCAAGCCCGATATGGCGGCGGCGTGGACCGCGCTGGCCGACGTGCTGCGCCTGTCGGGCGACGAAGCGGGCGCGGACCATGCCTATCTCGCCGGTGTGCGCGCTGCCTCGTCCGACCCCGAGATGATGGAGGCGGCGCTGGCGTTGGCGGACGGGCGGCTGGACGTCGCCGAGCCCATCTTGCGCGCGCGGCTGAAGCAGCGGCCGACCGATGTCGCCGCGATGCGGATGCTCGCGGAAGTCGCCGGCCGCCTCGCGCGCTATCGCGATGCGACGTACCTGCTCGAGCGCGCCGTCGAGCTCGCACCCGGCTTCACCGCGGCGCGCCACAATCTCGCGCTGGTGCTGCACCGGCAGGGGCGGCTGGAGGAGGCGCTGGCGATGGTCGATCCGCTGCTCGCGGCGGAGCCGGGTCATCCCTCCTATACCAACCTCAAGGCCGCGATCCTCAGCCGGCTCGGCGATTATGAGCAGGCGATCGCGCTCTATCGGCAGGTGCTGGTCGGCTATCCGAACCAGCCCAAGGTGTGGATGAGTCTGGGCCATATGCTCAAGACGCTGGGCGAGCAGGATGAGAGCATCGCCGCCTATCGCCGCGCCATCGCGATGCAGCCGACGCTGGGGGAGGCATGGTGGAGCCTCGCCAACCTCAAGACCATCCGCTTCACCGAGGCCGATCGGGCGACGATGCGCGCCGCGCTGAACACGCCCGGTCTCGACGGCGACGATCGCTTCCATCTGGAATTCGCGCTGGGCAAGGCGGAGGAGGATGCCGGCCACGCCGAGACGGCGTTCGCTCATTATGTCGCGGGCAATCGCGGCCGCCGCGCGATCATCGATTATGATCCGGCCGATCTCACCCGCTCGGTCGAGCGCAACCGGGCGCTCTACACGCCGGCCTTCTTCGCCGAGCGCGCAGGCTGGGGCTGCGCGGCGCGCGATCCGATCTTCGTCGTCTCGCTGCCGCGATCGGGATCGACGCTGATCGAGCAGATCCTCGCCAGCCACAGCCAGGTGGAGGGCACCGCCGAGCTGCCCGATATCGCCGCGATGGTGGCGCGCGTCGGGCCGGGCCGGGTCGGCGCGCTGGGTCGGGACGAGGTTGGCGCGCTCGGCGAGGAATATCTCGAACGCACCCGCATCCAGCGCCGCACCGATCGGCCGCTGTTCATCGACAAGATGCCGAACAACTGGACGCAGGTCGGCTTCATCAAGCTGATCCTGCCCCACGCCACGATCATCGATGCGCGGCGCCATCCGCTCGGCTGCTGCCTGTCCAACTTCAAGCAGCATTTCGCGCAGGGGCAGACCTTCACCTACGATCTCACCGATCTCGGCCTTTATTATCGCGATTATGTGGCGTGGATGGCGCATGTCGACGGCGTGCTGCCCGGCGCGGTCCATCGCGTCTTCTACGAGCGCATGGTCGAGGATCAGGAGGCGGAGACGCGGGCCTTGCTCGCCCATGCCGGGCTGCCGTTCGAGGAGGCCTGCCTGCGTTTCCACGAGACCCGGCGGGCGGTGCGCACCGCCTCGTCCGAACAGGTGCGCCGCCCGATCTTCCGCGACGGGATGGAGCAATGGAAGCAATTTGATCGCTGGCTCGGGCCGCTCAGGGACGCGCTCGGGCCGGTGCTGGAGGCCTATCCGCAGGTGCCGTCACTGTGACGGATTTGCCATGCGGCGACGCAATATAATGAGGATGTTGGGGGTCGCTTGACACTGTTTCCAACGCGGAACAGCTTTTCGACATACATAAAACAAGGGGGCATCCATGTTCGATCACAGGCCGTTACCGGCTTTGCTTCTCGCGACCACCGCATTGGCCGGGCTGGGGGCGCCGGCCTTCGCGCAGGCCACCGCGCCTGCCGCTCCGGCTCCCGTCGTCGCGCCGGACAATGGCGAGATCATCGTGACCGCGCAGAAGCGCTCCGAGAATATCCAGAAGGTGCCGATCAGCATCCAGGCGATCACGTCGCAGAAGATCGAGCAGCTCAATATCGCCAATTTCAACGATTACACCAAGCAGCTGCCGAGCGTCTCCTATCAGGAGATCCAGCCGGGCTCGACGACGGTGTATATCCGCGGCGTCGTCTCGGGCGGCGACGGCAACCATTCGGGCTCGCTGCCGTCGGTCGGCGTCTATCTCGACGAGCAGCCGATCACCACGATCGGCGGCACCCTCGACATCCACATCTACGATATCTCGCGCATCGAGGAACTGTCCGGCCCGCAGGGCACGCTCTACGGCGCCTCGTCCGAATCCGGCACGATCCGCATCATCACCAACAAGCCCGACACCTCGCATTTCTACGGCAAGGTCGACGTCGAGGGGAACACCGTCGCGCACGGCAGCCAGGGCGGCAAGGCCGAGGGTTTCGTCAACGTGCCGGTCACCGATCGCGTCGCGGTGCGCCTGGTCGGCTTCTACGAGCATGACGCCGGCTATATCGACAATGTCCACGGCACGCGGACCTTCACCGGCACGCCGAATGCCGACAGCCCCGGCTACACCGGCGGTGTCGCGCCGGGCGGGCAGGATCCGGGCGTCCCGGCCGGCTACAACCCCGGCATCACCATCGACAACAAGGATTTCGTCAAGAAGAACTATAACGACGTCGACATCTATGGCGGCCGAGGCGCGCTGAAGGTCGATCTCAACGACAATTGGACGGCGACGGCGACCGTCTTCGGGCAGGACCAGAAGAATCATGGCTCGTTCGGCTATGATCCGAACCTGCCGGGGCTGGAGGTCCAGCATTTCCTGCCCGAATATAGCCATGACCGTTATGTGCAGGGCGCGCTCACCATCGAGGGCAAGATCGGCAACTGGGATCTGACCTATGCCGGCGCCTATCTGTGGCGGAAGACCAATTCGTCGAGCGACTATACCGACTATGCGACGCAATATGACCATGTTCTCTATTCGTCTTATGGCGGCCTCGCCAACTATTTCGCTTTTCAGGATAATGCCGGCAACACGATCAACCCGATCCAGCGGATCGTCGGCAAGGATAGCTTCAACAAGGTGAGCCAGGAATTGCGGATTTCGTCGCCGCAGGAAAACAGGCTCCGGGTCACGGGCGGTCTCTTCTATCAGCGCCAGTTCCACCACATCGTTCAGGACTATCAGGTCACCGGGCTGGGCTCCGACGTGTCGGTCAACGGCCATCCCGGCACGCTCTGGCTGACCGACCAGAACCGCATCGACAAGGATTATGCGGCGTTCGGCGAGGCGAGCTTCGACATCCTCCACAACCTGACGCTGACCGGCGGCCTGCGTTACTATAAATATGACAACTCGCTGATCGGCTTCTTCGGCTTCGGGCTCAATCCCAACTATACGATCGGCGGAAGTGCGCCCACCAACGCGGCGGAAAGTTCGCGGACCGGCGTGCCGGGCTGCTTCACGACGGATGGCGGCACCGCGATCGTCCGCGACGCAGACGGCAACCAGATACTGGTGAACCGGGACTTCGCGCCTGCGGCCCAAGGCCTCGGCCCCTGCACCAATCTCGGCGTCTATAATTCGGATGGCTCGATCAGCCCCAAGCGGACCAAGGGGGACGGTGTCATCCATCGCCTGAACCTGACCTGGAAGATCACGCCCAACGCGATGGTCTATGCCACCTGGTCGCGCGGCTTCCGCCCCGGCGGCATCAATCGTCGGGCCGATCTCGATCCGTACCAGCCCGATTTCCTGACCAATTACGAGGTCGGCTGGAAGACGAGCTGGGCCGATCATACGGTGCGTTGGAACGGCGCCATCTTTCAGGAGAATTGGAAGCATTTCCAGTACAGCTTCCTCGGCCAGAACAGCTTCACCGAAATCCACAACGGCCCGAATGCCCGCATCCGCGGCGTCGAGACCGATGTCACGCTGGTGCCGACGCCGGGTCTCACCGTGTTCACGACGGCGGCCTATACCGACGGCAAGCTGCGCGCCAATCTCTGCGCGGTCGACGATCCGACCTTCACCTGTGCGGAGGACGGCAACAGCGTGGTCGCCCCCAAGGGCACGCGCCTGCCGATCGCCTCCAAGTACAAGCTCAACACCACCACCCGCTACGAGTTCGCGGTGGGCGACGAGGTGAAGGCGCATCTCCAGGGCGCGATCACCTTCCAGAGCAAGGCCAGCTCGGCGCTGCGACTGGGCGCGGTCAACGATCCGGTGCCAACGCTCAAGGATTATGCGCTGGTCGATCTCGCCGCCGGGCTGGAGTGGAAGGCGATCTCGGCCGAATTGTTCGCCACCAACGTGTTCGACAAGAAGGCGGACGTCTCATCCTTCCAGGAATGCGGCTCCTGCTCGCTCACCGACTATTATGTCATCCTGCCGCCGCGCACCGTCGGCATCCGCGCGGGCTACAAGTTCTGACGGATCGCCGCCCCGATGCCGGTGCATCGGGGCGGCGATGGAGTGATGGCATGAAATGTTTCTACGGACTGGCGGCGGCGGGCCTGCTCGTCGTCGCGCCGCTGCAGGCGGAGACGGTCTATGTCCATGCCGGCCATCTGATCGATCCCGAGCGGGGGCGGACGCTCGCCGATCAGGGGGTGAAGGTGGTCGACGGCCGCGTCGTGGCGGTCGGCCCGTGGCAGGGCACGCCTGGCGACGGCACCGTGGTCGACTGGTCGGCCTATACGGTGCTGCCGGGCCTGCTCGATTGTCACACCCATCTGAGCGACGGATCGGCCGAGGGCGATCCGATCCAGCCGCTGGCATCGACCGAGGCACAGAGCGTGCTGCGCGGGGTGGCGGCCGCCAAGGTGGAACTGCTGTCCGGCTTCACCAGCGTGCGCGATGTCGGCGTCTATCGCGGGCTGACCGACGTCGCGCTGCGCGATGCGATCGACAACGGCACGGTGGAGGGGCCGCGGATGATCGTGGCCGGCGCGTACATCACCATTCCCGGCGGCGGCGGTGCCGTCACCGGCTTCGCGCCCGACGTGCAGATCCCCGCCGACATGCAATATGGCTATGTCCGCAATGCCGACGAAGCGCGGGCCAGGGTCGATTTCCTGTTCCAGCATGGCGCCGACTTCATCAAGATGATCGCGACCGGGGCGGTGCTGGCGCTCGGCAGCGAGCCCGGCGCGCTCGAACTGACGCCCGACGAGATGCAGGCCGCCTGCGACGAGGCCCGGTTGCACGGCAGCTATTGCATCGCCCACGCCCATGGCGCCGCCGGGATCAAGGCGGCGATCCGCGCCGGGGTGCGTTCGATCGAACATGCCTCGCTGATCGACGACGAGGGCATCACGATGGCGAAGCAGGCCGGCGTCTGGCTCGACATGGATATCTATGACGGTGACTGGATCAACGACGAAGGCGTCAAGCAGGGCTGGCCGGCGGAATATCTCCGCAAGAATCGGGAGACCACCGACGAACAGCGCGACGGCTTCGCCAAGGCGGTGAAGGCGGGCGTGAAACTTAGCTTTGGCACCGATGCGGGGGTCTATCGCTACGGCCTCGGCGCGCGCCAGTTCGCCTATATGGTCCGCTACGGGATGACGCCGATGCAGGCGATCCAGGCGGCGACGACGGTGTCTGCCGAACTGATGCGCCGATCGAAGGATGTCGGCGCGCTCAGCCCCGGCCATTATGGCGACATGATCGCGGTGGCCGGCGATCCGCTCCACGATATCCGGCTGCTGGAGGATGTGAAGGGCGTCATCAAGGGCGGCGAGGTGGTGAAGGCGCCGCGCTAGCGCCGGGGCGCCGCGCGGGCCTCCGATCGGCGCCGGGGGCGTGCATGTCGTTGTGGATCAAGCCGAAAGGTGGAGAGACGGATTGCCCTGCGGGAACAGATCGCGCAGGGTAGGCGTCTGGACGTCACGCCCGTGGAGATGCTCGCCGCGGCCGCGCGGGGGATGCGTGAGCTGATCATGAACTGCCATTCTGGTGCCGATGTCTTCATGATGAAGCCAGTGGATTTGACGGGGCGCGGCGGCTGGATCGCCGGTCCCGAACTGCGCCACGCGCCGTGCCACGCCGGGTCGGGAGCGCCGTGCCGGTGACGGATGCCGGGGCGCCCATCCGTCTCCTGCACCTGGAAAGCGATACGGATGATGCCGATCGCGTCGCTGCGCTGCTGATCGCCGAAGGGCTAGGCGGCCCGATCGAGCGGGTTTCCACCCGTTCGGACTTCGCAGCAGCGCTGGGCCAGAATTATGATGCCATCCTCGCGGCGGACGGGGTGCCGGGACTCGATGGCGAGGCTGCGCTGGCGCTCGCGCTGGAGAGGGCGCCGCATATTCCCTTCATCTTCGTGTCGGGTACGTTGGATGTGGACGTGGCCGTCGATGCGCTGAAGCATGGCGCTACCGATTACGTCGTGAAGCAACGGCTGGAACGGCTTCCGGCCGTGATCCGCCGCGCGGTTCGCGAACGGGCCGAGCGTGCGGCCCGCCACGTGGCCGAGGAAGCGTTGCGCCTCGCGACCCAGGCGGCGCAGGTCGGCATATGGGATTATGATCCGGTGCATGACGTGCTGCGCTGGGATGCGCGGTGCCGGGCGCTGTTCGGCCTGCGGCCGGGTGCGACGATCCGCTATGACGATAGCTTCCTGGCGGCGCTGCACCCCGGCGACCGGGCGTCGGTCGAGGCGGCGGCGATTGCGGCGATGACCCCCGGTGGCAGCGGCGCCTACGACATCGAATATCGCGTCATCGGCCTGGAGGACGGGGGCGAGCGTTGGATCTCGGCACAGGGGGCGGCCCATTTCGAAGGCGGCCGTGCGGTGCGCTTCGTCGGCACGGTGATCGACATCACCGAGCGTAAACGCGCCCATGCCGCGGTCGCCGCCTCGGAGGAAGCGCTGCGCGCCGAAAGCGACGCGCTGGAAATCCTCAACCGGCTGTCGCGTGAGATCGCGGCCGAGCTCGATCTGGAAAAGCTGGTGCAGACGGTGGTGAATGCCGGCGTCACGCTGGCCGGGGCCGAGACCGGCGCGTTCTTCTACACCATCCTCGATGCGCAGGGGCAGGCCTATCAGCTTTATGCGCTGTCGGGGGCCGCGGCATCGGCATTCGAGAATTTCCCCATGCCGCGCAGCACCGCCTTGTTCGGGCCGTCGTTCCGGGGCGAGGGGGTGGTCCGCCTCGATGATGTACAGGCCGATCCGCGCTACGGCAGCACCGGCCCGCATTTCGGGATGCCGGCGGGCCATCCGCCGGTGCGCAGCTATATGGCGGTTCCGGTTTCGCTGCGTTCGGGCGAGGTCGTCGGCTGCCTGTTCTTCGGCCATGCGCAGCCCGGCCGGTTCTCGCTGCGCATCGAGCGGCTGGCCGTGGGCCTCGCGGCGCAGGCGGCGGTCGGGATCGAAAATGCGCGGCTGTTCCAGTCCGCCCAGCGACTCAACCAGACGCTCGAGGAGCAGGTTGCCGCGCGCACTGCCGAACGCGATCGGATCTGGCAGGTCTCCGCCGATCTTCTCGGTGTCGCCGATGGCGAAGGCCGCTGGATCAGCATCAACCCCGCCTGGACCCGTCTGCTCGGCTGGGAGGCGGACGAGATCATCGGTCGCACCGGCGAATGGATGAGGCACCCCGACGACCGCGCGCAAACGGCCGCCGAAGCGCGCAAATTGTTCGCGGGGGAGATTACGACGAGCTTCGAGAACAGGCTTCGGACGCGTTCCGGCGACTATCGCACGTTCAACTGGCGTGCGGTGCCGTTCGACGGTGAGATCTACGCCGTCGCGCGCGATATCACCGCGCAGGTGGAGCAGGCCGCGGCGCTCGCGGAGGCGGAGGAAGGGCTGCGCCAATCGCAGAAGATGGAGGCACTGGGGCAGCTGACCGGCGGCGTCGCGCATGATTTCAACAATCTGCTCCAGATCGTGATCGGCAATCTGGATATGCTCAAGCGCCATCTGCCCGACGATCCCCCGCGCCTGCGCCGCGCCGCCGAAAACGCCTCCGCCGGCGCCGAGCGTGCCGCGACGCTGACCCAGCGCCTGCTCGCCTTCGCCCGCCGCCAGCCGCTGGCGCCGAGCCCGGTCGCGCCCGACCGGCTGGTCGAGGGGATGATCGAACTGCTCCATCGCACGCTCGGCGAGACGATCCGGGTGGAAACCACCTTCGCGTCGGGCGAATGGATGGTGGAGGTCGATCCGAACCAGCTCGAAAGCGCGCTGCTCAATCTCGCGATCAATGCGCGGGACGCGATGCAGGGAGGCGGTACGCTGACCATCGCGGTCGACCATCTGTCGCTCGACAGCCCGATTTCCGGCCAGAGCGAGGTGCCGGCGGGCGATCATGTCGTCATTGCGGTGTCGGATAGCGGCGAGGGCATGGCCCCGGAGGTGGTCGCACGGGTGTTCGAGCCATTCTTCACCACCAAGGATGTGGGCAAGGGCACCGGCCTCGGGCTCTCGATGGTCTATGGCTTCGTCAAGCAGTCCGGGGGGCATGTCCATATCGCGTCGCGGGTGGGCGAGAGCACGGCCGTGCGCATCTATCTGCCCCGTCTGCTGGCGTGCGGCACCGCGGTGGCGAATGTGCCCGATGCGGGCGAAGGCTCGGGTGGCGGCAGCGAGACCATCCTGGTCTGCGAGGATGATGATGGCGTGCGGGCCAATTCGGTCGAGAGCCTGCGCGAGCTCGGCTATGCGGTGCTGGAAGCGGCCGATGCGCGCGCCGCGCTGCGGCTGCTCGACGGGGACGATACCGTCGATCTGCTGTTCACCGACGTCATCTTGCCCGGCGGGATGACGGGATCGGATCTTGCCGCGCAGGCGCGCGGGCGCCGCCCCGATCTGCGGGTGCTGTTCACCAGCGGCTATGCCCGCGATGCGATCGTGCATCATGGCCGGCTCGATCCGGGCGTGGAACTGCTCCCCAAGCCCTTCGCCTTCGAGGAACTGGCAATGCGGGTACGGCGGATGCTGGACGGCTAGGGCGGAATTCAGGGCAGCCGCATCAGCGCCTCGCCGGCGCGGATTTGGCGGCCCTCGGCAATCCCCTCGGCCAGGGTGAAGCCGGGCGGGGCGAAGACGATGATCGTCGAGCCATGCTCGAACCAGCCCATCTCCGCGCCCTTGGCAATAGATGCGGCACAGGGAATGGTGCGCGATCCGCCGATGCGGATGTGGCGGCCGACATCGACGAAATTCAGCCGGATCGAGGCGACCAGGATCGCCGCCACCGGCACCAGCAGCAGGTGATGGCCGCCACGATCGAGGCGCACCCGGATCGGCGCGCGCTCGTTGCGGCAGAATAGCCGTTCCACCCGCTTGAGCGCGATCGGATTGACGTTCCAGGTGTCGCCGGAGATGTAGCGCACCTCCTCCACGGTGAGATCGTAGGGCGCGTGAAAGCGGTGATACATCGCCGCCGTCAGCCGCAGCGTGACGAAGCTGCCGTCGCGGAACGGGGCGCCCAACGCCTCGTCGCCCAGCAGCTCGGCCAGCCGATAGGGCATCCCCTTGGCCTGATAAAGCATGCCGTCCTCGATCCGCCCGCAGGCGCCGACGATCGCGTCGGACGGGCTGGCGAGCACCGCCGGATCGGGATCGGCCGGCCGCGATCCGGGCTTGAGCGCGCGGGTGAAGGCGTGATGGAGGCTGCGGAACGAGGTGTCCGCCGCGTCCGACAGGTCGACGTCGCAGAAGGTCCGCCACAGAGCGAGCGAGGATCGGCGGACTAGCGGCTGCTCGATCGGCGACAGCCAGCCGATCAGCTTCGTCGCGAGACGGCGCGGGATGCGGTTGGTGAGGAGGAAGTTCAGATCCTCCTGCGCGCCGATACGGGCGAGCCAGGAACGTCTTGTCATGATCGCGTCACCATAAATGTGACTGTGCTATGCGCATGGAAGCCAGCATCCCCTTCGCCGCACAGCCCGTCATCCTGTCCGCCCTCGGCCTTGCCGCGGTTGCGGTCGGCGCGACCAAGGGCCGCGCCCGTCTCACGCTGTCCCGCGCCAAATATCGATCGCTCGCGGGGCATGTCCGCATGTCGCTGCGCGTCGCCCGGTTGATACCGGCATGGCGCTATGACGAACAGCGTTTCTTCCGCGCCGATGCGCCGCTCGAGGATGTCGCCCGCCAGCGCGAGGCCGGCTTCGCCCGCCTTGCCGATCTCTACGCCACGCGCTTCGCCAAGACCGCGGCACTGACCAAGCAGACCGCCGGCGGCCTTTCCGATCTCCAGTTCACCGGCGCCTATCGCGTGCCCTTCCAGTTCAGCGATATGGTGCGCCGGCATCTTTCGGCCGGCAGCTTCCTCGAACGCTCGGATGGGGTGACGATCACCGATCTCGACGGCAACCGCTTCTACGACGTCGCGGGCTCCTACGGCGTCAACCTGCTCGGCTTCGACGCCTACAAGGCGATGATCGCGCAAGGCGCCGCCGAGGTCGCCGATCTCGGCCCGGTGCTGGGGGGTTACCACCCGGTCGTCGCCGACAATGTCGCGCGGCTGACCGCTTTGTCCGGCATGGACGAGGTGAGCTTCCACATGTCCGGCACCGAGGCGGTGATGCAGGCGGTGCGGCTCGCCCGCTATCATACCAAGCGCAGCCATGTGGTGCGCTTCTGCGGTGCCTATCATGGCTGGTGGGGCGATGTGCAGCCCGGCGTCGGCAATCCCGTCCCCGCCGATCGCACCTACACGCTCGCCGACATGAGCGAGAACACGCTCAAGGTGCTGGCCAGCCGCCACAACATCGCCTGCGTGCTGGTCAATCCCTTGCAGGCCCTGCACCCCAACAAGGGCGCGCCGTCGGATTCGGCGACGGTCGACAGCAGCCGCGATGCGGGCTTCGACAAGGCCGCTTACGGCGCCTGGCTGGAACGCCTCGCCGAAACCTGCCGCAAGGCCGGCATCGTCCTGATCTTCGACGAGGTGTTCGTCGGCTTCCGCCTCGCGCGGGGCGGCGCGGCCGAATATTTCGGCGTGAAGCCCGATATGGTCACTTACGGCAAGACGCTGGGCGGTGGCCTGCCGGTCGGCGTGCTGTGCGGGCGTCACGATCTCATGAAGCGTTACCGCGACGATCGGCCGGTCGATATCTGCTTCGCGCGCGGCACCTTCAACGCCCACCCCTATGTGATGGGGGCGATGAACGCCTTCCTGCGCTTCGTGGATACGGTGGAGGGCCGCGGCCTCTATGACGGGCTGGACGCTCGCTGGAACGCGCGCGCCGCGCAGCTCAATGCGGCGCTGGCCGAGGCCGGGCTGCCGGTGGCGGTGGCGAACATCTCGACGATCTGGACGGTGCTGTTCCGCACACCGTCGCGCTACAACTGGATGCTGCAATATTATCTCCGCGCCGAGGGGCTCGCGCTCAGCTGGGTGGGGACGGGGCGGCTGATCTTCAGCCTGAATTATACCGATGCCGATTTCGCCGAGGTGGTCGCCCGCTTCGTGCGTGCCGCCGAAGCGATGCAGGCCGACGGCTGGTGGTGGCATGACCCGGCGATCACCAACAAGGCGATCCGCCGCAGCATCCTGAAGGAAATGTGGGCGGCGCGGCGCGGGCGGATGTGAGCGCCGCCCCGTCACCCGGCATGGGGTGACGGAGCGGCGAAGCGCGATCCGGTCAGGCGGCTTCCGCCGACACCCAATTCTCGTAGCGCTCGCCGCGCAGCAGCCGGGCCGGCGCCTTGCGGTAAAGCAGGAAATCGCTGAACGGATCGGTGACGATCTTGGTCGCCCAGACGATCCCGGTCATCACGCCGCGCGAGAAGCAGAGCTGGATCACGCGGAAGGCGAGCCCGCCGCCGGCGAGCGCCAGCCAGACGAGGCCGAGGTGGCGCAGCCATTCCATCGTGCCGGCGGGCTGATCGAACAGGCCGAACAGGGTCGGGTTCACCCACAGGCCGATCGGGATCATCGCCCAGATCGTCATGAACACCCATTTGCGGGCGAGATTATAGCCGACCTTCACCTTCTCCTTATATTCGTGGCTGGCGTCGTTGACGACGTCATAGCCCTTCGGCTCGAAGAAGAAGTGGCCCATCTGGCGGCTGATCATCGCCACCGTCCAGCCGAGCAGGCTGGCGATCGCGGGATCCTTGAACAGCAGCACATAGGCGGTGAGGAAGGTGCAGGCCGACAGGAAATGCAGGCTCTGGTTGATCAGGCTGTGATGATAATAGCGATGGTCGTCCCAGCGCTGTTCGTGAAGCTGCGCGCGAAATCCGGTCATTGCACGGTCCTGTCCGAGAGGGCCTTGGTGAAGCGCACGAGCGAGAAATGGCCGAGCGGCGGCAGGGCGCGGCGTTCGGTCAGGGTGATGTCGGGGCGGGTCGCCGCCCAGTCGGTATAGCGCGAGAAAGCGAATTCGGTGCGGAAGCCCAAGCGGCTGGTCACCGGCATCAGCGCCTTCTCGATCTGTCCGCGCAGGCCCTGTTCGGCGCCGACGCGGGTGGTGATGACGATCTCGCCGCCCGGCTTCACGACGCGGGCGAACTCGTCCAGCGCGCGCTCGGGATTGGGGACGGCGGTGATCACATATTGCGCGATCACCACGTCGAAGGCGTTGTCCGGGAAATCGAGCTTCTCCGCGTCCATCACCTGGATCGCCTCGACATGGTGGAGGCCGAGCGTGTCGACCCGGCGGCGCGCCTTGGCGAGCATCGGCTCCGAGATATCGACGCCGAAGATGCTGTTGGCGCGATCATAGCCCGGCAGCGAGATGCCGGTGCCGACACCCACTTCCAGAAAGCGCCCGCCGACCTTCTCGGCGGCATCGATCGCAGCGCGGCGGCCCTGGCGGAACACCGGCCCGAACACCAGATCATAGACCGGCGCCCAGCGTGCATAGGCACCCGCCACCTGTTCCGTTTCCATCCGTGTCGCCATGCCACATCTCCTCATTCGTGACGCTCGCCTATGCGCGCGATCTGCGACCGATGAGCGTCCGATCCGCGATGATTTTGCGGAGATACGGTTTCAGTTTGGAGACATCGGCACAGTCAAGAAACCGTAAAAGAGAAGACACGGGTCTGACTTGATAAATCATCATAGGGGATCGGACGGCCGGCGCCGCCGCTGGTCGCCTGTCTATCGGAGGCCACCGCATGGCGACCCTTCCTGAATTGCCCGTCGAGGCCCGCCGTAACGCCAAGCCGCGTCATGATCGCATGCCGCCGCGCATCCGCGACAAGAAATTGCCCGATTGGATTCATGAGAATGATCGGTCGGAGAAGGAGGGGAAGCGCCTCAAATTCAGGACGATCTGGATTTCGGACACGCATCTCGGCACCGCCGGCTGCAATGCCGATCTGCTCCTGGATTTCCTGAAGTCCACCGATTGCGAGACACTGTATCTCGTGGGCGACATCGTCGACGGCTGGCAGCTGCGCAAGGGCTGGTATTGGCCGGCACGACATAATGATGTGGTGCGCTGCATCCTCAAGCGCGTGAAGCGCGGCACCCGCGTGATCTATGTGCCGGGCAATCACGACGAGGCGTTCCGCGATTATACCGGCCTCGATTTCGGCGGCATCGAACTGATCAACGAGGATATCCACGTCACCGCGGACGGCCGGCGGCTGCTGGTGCTCCATGGCGACCAGTTCGACAGCATCGTGCTCTATGCGCGCTGGCTCGCCTTCCTCGGCGACAGTGCCTATGTCCTGCTGCTGAAATCCAATTCGCTGGTCAATGCGGTGCGCCGGATGTTCGGCCTGCCTTATTGGTCGCTTGCGGCGCATCTCAAGAAGCGGGTCAAGAACGCCGTCCAGTTCATCGGCAAATATGAGGAGGTGGTGGCCCATGCCGCCGCCGATCGGGGCGTGGACGGCGTCGTCTGTGGCCACATCCACTCGGCCGAGATCAAGCAGTTCGGCGACATCACTTATTATAATGACGGCGACTGGGTGGAGAGCTGCACCGCGCTGGTCGAACATGCCGACGGGCGCATGGAGATCCTCGACTGGGCCGAGCGTATCCGTCTTCAGGAGATGGCGAAGATCGCGGCGAAGGCCGGCAAGCCCGATCTCCAGGCGGTGACGGCATGAAGATCGCGCTGGTCAGCGATGCCTGGGCGCCGCAGATCAACGGGGTCGTCCGCACCCTGATGACCACCACCGAGCGGTTGCGCGCGCGCGGGCACGATGTCGATACGATCACGCCCGATCAGTTCAAGACGGTGCCATGCCCCAGCTATCCCGAAATCCGCCTCGCGCTCGGCTGCGGCCGCGCGATGGCGGGGCGGCTGGCGGCCAGCGGGGCGGACGCGATCCATATCGCCACCGAAGGCCCGCTCGGCTGGGCGGCGCGGCGTTGGTGCATCGACAGGCGCATTCCCTTCACCACCTCCTTCCACACGCGCTTTCCCGATTATGTCGCGATGCGCAGCCGGCTGCCGGCGGACTGGTTCTGGCCGATCGTGCGCCGTTTCCATGGCCCTGCGGCGCGTGTTTTCGCGGCGACCGAGACGCTGGCCGACGAATTGGCCGAGCGCGGGCTTCCGCATACGCACCGCTGGTCGCGGGGGGTCGATCTCGATCTCTTTTCGCCCGATGTCGCGCCGCTGCCCGCACTGGCCGGGCTGAAAGGCCCGATCCTGCTCTCCGTCGGCCGGGTCGCGGTCGAGAAGAATATCGAGGCGTTCCTCAGCGCCCGGGTCGTCGGCACCAAGGTCGTGGTCGGGGATGGCCCCGCGCGGGCGATGTTGGAGAAGCGTTATCCGGACGCGATTTTCACCGGCGCGCTGCACGGCGAGCGGCTGGCCGCGGCCTATGCGGCGGCGGACCTGTTCGTTTTCCCGAGTCTCACCGATACCTTCGGCCTCGTCATGATCGAGGCGTTGGCGAGTGGGGTGCCGGTCGTGGGTTTCCCGGTGCGTGGCCCGATCGATATCATCGGCATGGCCGGCACCGGCATGTTCGGCGGCACCGTGCCGATCGGGGCGCTGGACGATAGTCTGGAATCGGCGATCGATCGGGCGCGGCAGGCCGGCAGGGCGGCCTGCGTGACGGAAGGGCGCCGCTACGGGTGGGATCGTTGCACCGATCAGTTCCTGGCCGGATTGGCATCGACCAAAGTGACGAAACCGCTCGTCATCGCCTGAAGACTTTCCATATTATCGAAAAGCTGTGCCGATATTATCCAACTGATCGGGCGTGCGGCGTCGCATTATACGCGGCCGGGACGAAAGGTTATCCGCCATGCTTCCGTTTGACCATCATAGAGCCTGCACCGCAATGTCTGGTGGCGTATCCGGTCGATCGGCATCGAGCGGCGTATTCGGCCAGGCCATTCTGGCATTGGCGGCGATGATGACGCTGCTGCTGGTGGGGTGGGCGGTCGCAAGAGCATTGGGCTCGCCATTGCTTGCCATCGTTGCATCCGGGATGCTGTTCCTCACCGCCGTGTCGTTGCGCGGCGTGGGGCAGTCGGGGCGCCGCTGACAGCCGAAGCATAGTTCGCGGCTATCGATGACGAGACATTGCCTGTCAGGTGTCTGTGAGGTCGGGCTTGCAGCCTGCGTTCGGGTTGCCGTGCACGCGGTCCCGCATCTCAAGTCAAATTGCCCGCTTCACTAGAGAAGGCTGGCATTCCGATCGTCCGGTGAACGATGCGGTCGGAGTATGTCTCTCGGCACAAATAAAAAGCCCCGCCGAAGCGGGGCTTTCATCTGGATTTCGTTCTACGAAATTAGGCCAGAACAGGCTTGCCATAGAACCACTGCCAGATATCGAAACGGCTCTGAGAGCCCGCGTTCACCGAAGCCTTGGTCATAAAATCCCCGTCCAACAAGAACCGGTGTACGCCGACCGGTCGAACGAGTTTTATCATTACTCGATGTGGTTAACAAGGCGGTAACCATTATGCGATGGCGCGTTTCTCCAGGCTGGGCAACGTCTCCATCAGCGCCGAAAATTTCATCGGCTTTCCAGTAAAATAGCCCTGGACGTAGTCGCACTGCATCAGCCGCAATTCGTTCAGGACGACCGCATTCTCGACTCCTTCCGCCACGGCGCGACGGCCGAGCGAGTGGGCCAGCTGGATCGTCGAGTGGACCATGATTCGGTCGCTCTGCGATTTCTCCAGCATCGACACGAAGCTGCGGTCGATCTTGATTTCGTCCGCCGGAATCCGCTTGAGATAGTCGAGCGTCGAGAAGCCGGTGCCGTAATCGTCGATCGAAAGCCGCACGCCGCTGGCGCTCAGCTTCTCCAGGGCCTGGACGATGCCGTCCTGGCTCGTCATCGCGGTGGTTTCGGTGATTTCCAGGATCAGATGCCGGGGCTCCATGGCATGGCGTGCCAGCGTATCGGCGACCATCGTCAGCAGGCTCGGCGAGTCGAGCAGTCGCGCCGACAGATTGACGGCGATGCTGAAATCCGTGTGGCCGGCACGATGGATGGAAGCGGTGGCGGCGACCGCGCTATCGAGGATATGGGCCGTCAGATTCTCGATGCGGCCGCTGCGTTCGGCCGCCGGAATGAACTGGCTGGGCGGCACTTCGCCTTTTTCCGGATGACTCCAACGGGCCAGTGCCTCGGCGCCGATGATCCGGCCCGTCGCCATCTCGACCTTGGGCTGGTAGGCGACCCAGATCTCGCCATGCTCCACCGCCTGATCGAGCCGGGCAAGCAGCGACATCTTCCATTCGGCATTTTCGAGTTCGGCGGGGTCATAGGTCATCCAGCGACGCCCTTCGCTGGCGGCCCGATCCGCTGCGACGACGGCGCTGGATACGCGCTGGACGAGCGAGCGGGTGATGTCGGTATCGAGGCCGAAGGTGACGGCCAGATCGATCAATCGCCCGGCGACGACGACGGGGCTGCGGAACAGGGCATGGAGCGCCATGAGCTGTTCGCCGATGAATTCCTCGTTCGCAGTATCGGCGAGCCAGATGAAAAGCCCGTCGTCCGCCTGATAGATGGTATTTCTATGCGCGCCGACCGACAGACGATTGACGATCTGTTCGACGAGGTCCTTTTCATAATCGCCCGGCAGCGAAATCGTGACTTCGGCATAGTTGAGTATGCGGGCGACGATGACAGTTGGCGTCAAGCGTGGCCCGACTTCGCGTAAGGCGTTGAGATTGGCTTGGCCGGATACGGCGTTGACGAGGCCCTTGTTGCGGAGCGTCTGGCGGAGATTGAACCAGATCCGGCTCACCGAGGCGGCCGTGAGCAACGCCAACGACGGCATGATCTCGAGATAGACATGCAACCGGTCGGCGGCCAGCGGTCCGAAGACGAACAGCGCGAAACCTGCCGTGATCACGAACCGCGCCAATAGACGCCGGCGGCCGAAGAGGTAAAGAGCCGCGAAGCCCGTGGCGATTAGCGCGGGAATGAGCCAGCCTGCCGCGATCGGATTGCCTTCGCGCAGGCTTTCGGTCGCCTCCGCATGAAGATAGACCATCGGCAACTGGCCGAATTCCGGTGCGCCGTAGCGCAGGGTATTGACGGTTTCGCCGATCAATACGTCTTTGCCCGAGAGGCGTGTCGCGTCCCATCGATCGTTGAGAATATCCGCTGCGCTGATCGTGGGAAACGCGCGCAGGTCTATGCCATAGTCAATGGGAAAGCTGGAGCCGGCATCACCGCGACGAGTTGCAAGCGCGCTCGCCATCGATGGGACGTTGCCGCCGCCCATGTCCACCGTATAGGGCGAATCATAGACCATGCCGTCCCAATTCACCACGAGATTGGTGCTCGCGATCTGCGCGAGATGGATGAGCCGATTGGGGGGCAATTCGACGCCGTTGCGCCCCGTCATATTGTCGGTGGTAACGCGCACGGGCAGGATGACCGTACCCTTCGCATCGGTGAGCGCTTTCTCGAATGCGGCGTCGTCAATTGGGCTGTCGCTGCCCCAAGGGAGCGCATCGATGCCAATTCTACGCGCGCCGGCATTGTGCAGGCGACGAATCAGGTCCGCGTAGCGCCCGCGAGGCCAGGGTGTCGGCCCCAGCGTGTTGATGCTTTGCTCATCGATGGCCACGACGACCACCTGCCCGCTCGGCGGATGGCTGCGCAGCTTGGCACGCGTGATGCTAGCCAGAAATTCAAGCGGCCCCAGCAGGTTGACCATCCCGCATGCGAGCGAGATACAGATCGCCGCGGCCAGAATCTTCAGATTCAGGCGGTGGCCCGACAATCGGCCTCCAGGCGAGAACAGCCTCATGGTTTCTTGAGCGTCAACCTGACATGATCACCTTATCAAATCGCAAACGCGGCGATCGATTTTGGCGGTTTTTGGCCAATCAACGCGGGAATGGGCGCCATATGGCGCATGGTTGACGAAAAAGGTTGCCGCCGAATCAACCATATCGACGGGGCTGCCGGGCCCGTCGCGGCGCATGACGATGCCGACGCGGGCGCCAGAATGTGGTTGTGAGATTGACCCGCGGGCACGTCCGAGGCATGGGAGCGGCCGCGCGGGTATAGCTCAATGGTAGAGCACTAGCCTTCCAAGCTTGTGACGAGGGTTCGATTCCCTCTACCCGCTCCAGCCGTCCTCTCCGCCGCCGCCCGACGTCCCGCATTTGCCCGCGCCGCCAGCGCGCGCTAAGGGCGCGGGCTTCACCAGCAGCAGAAGAAGACCGTGACGCTCTACATCCGCTTCGCCGAAGAGATCGGCCGCATTCTCGACAGCCTCGAAACGGAGGGGGTGATCCCGGCCGGCCTGTCGCGACGCGCCGTCTCGATCGAGCCGCCGCGCGATCCGAGCCATGGCGATCTCTCGACCAACGCCGCGATGGTGCTGGCCAAGCCGGCGGGTTCGAACCCGCGCGCGCTGGCGACGGCGCTGGCCGCCAAGCTGGAGCAGGTGGCGGGCGTCACCGCGGTCGAGATCGCCGGCCCCGGCTTCCTCAACCTGCGCCTCGCGCCCGATGTGTGGCGCGGCGAACTGGCGACGATCCTGGGGCAGGGCGGCGATTATGGCCGCTCGACCGCGGGTGAGGGGCATCGCGTCAATGTCGAATATGTCTCGGCCAACCCGACCGGGCCGATGCATATGGGCCATTGCCGGGGCGCGGTGGTGGGCGATGCGCTGGCCAGCCTGCTCGCCTTCGTCGGCCATCCGGTGACGCGCGAATATTATGTCAACGATGCCGGCGCGCAGGTGCAGACGCTCGGCCGCTCGGCGCATCTGCGCTATCGCGAGGCGCTCGGCGAGGACATCGGCGAAATCCCCGAGGGCTATTATCCCGGCGACTATCTGAAGCCGGTGGGGGCCGCGCTCGCCGCCGAATTCGGTACGCGCTATGCCGCCGCGCCGGAGGCCGCGTGGCTCGACCTGTTCCGCACCAGGGCCGTGGCGGCGATGATGGACATGATCCGCGCCGATCTGGCGCTGCTCGGCATCCATCATGACATCTTCTCGTCCGAGGCGGCGGTGCAGGATGCCGGCCGGGTCGAGGCCGCCTTCGCCGCGCTGGAGGCCAAGGGGCTGCTCTATCAGGGCGTGCTCGAGCCGCCGAAGGGCAAGCTGCCGGACGATTGGGAGCCGGTGGAGATGACCCTGTTCCGCGCCACCCAGTTCGGCGACGATCAGGATCGGCCGGTTCGCAACTCCAAGGGCGGGCTCACCTATTTTGGCACCGACCTCGCTTATCATGCCCAGAAGGCGGAGCAGGCCGAGGAGCTGATCGACATCTGGGGTGCCGATCATGGCGGCACCGTGAAGCGGATCGAGGCGGCGGTGGCGGCGCTGACCGGCGGCGAGAAGCGCTTCGACGTGAAGCTGGTCCAGATGGTCAAGCTGCTGCGCAATGGCGAGCCGGTGAAGATGTCCAAGCGCTCGGGCCAGTTCGTGACGCTGGCCGACGTGGTGCAGGAGGTCGGCCGCGACGTCGTCCGCTTCACCATGCTGACCCGCAAGTCGGACGCGCAGATGGATTTCGATTTCGCCAAGGTAGTGGAAGCGTCGAAGGACAATCCGGTCTTCTACGTCCAATATGCCCATACCCGTATCCGCTCGGTGCAGCGCAAGGCGAAGGAATTGGGCCTGGACGACGCCGGCGCCGATCTGACCCTGCTGGACGATGAGGAACTGGGGCTGGTCAAGTTCGCCGCGCAGTTCCCGCGCATCGTCGAGCAGGCGGCCGCCACCCGCGAGCCGCATCGCGTCGCTTTCTATCTCTATGATTGTGCGGCCGCCTTCCACGCGCTGTGGAATCGCGGCAATGATCGGCCAGACCGTCGCTTTTTGGTGCAGGATGACCCCGCCACGACGCAGGCGAGGCTTTCCCTCGCCGAAGGACTGGGGCAAGTGTTAAGAAATGGCTTGTCGATCATGGGGGTCGCCGCAGCCGAGGAGATGTAAGGCGATGTCGGATACGGGGCGCAGCATGGGTGGCAATGCGGACGAGGACCGCCTGCCCTGGCTCGAGCCGGTTGAGGACGAAACCGCCGAGGAAGGCGTTTCCGCCGCTCGACTGTTTGCCGGCCTGATCGTCGCGCTGGTCGCACTGGGCCTCGTCGTCGGCGGCGTCTACTGGCTCAAGCAGCGGGCCAGCGGCGCCGAGGCGTCGGGCAGCGCCACCACGATCGCCGCCCAGCCCGGCCCCTACAAGGTCAAGCCGGCGGAAGCGGGCGGCATGGAGGTCAAGGGCCAGGGCGATTCCGCTTATGCGGCCAGCGAGGGTGCCGATCCCAATGCGCGGATCGACATCTCCAAGATCCCCGAGGCGCCGATCTCCAAGGACAAGGCGGCGCCTGCTCCCGCCCCTGCACCGGCTCCGGTTGCCGCCAAGCCCACCGAAGTCGCCCAGGCTCCGGTGAAGCAGGTTCCGGTGAAGACGGCGCCGGTGCCGGCCGCCAAGCCCGAGGCGAAACCGGCCCCGGCCCCTGCGAAGACCGAAACGGCGGCGGCTCCGGTATCCGGCGGCACGATCCAGCTCGGCGCGCTCGACAGCCAGGCCAAGGCCGATGGCGCATGGAAGTCGCTCTCCGGCCGCTATGCCTATCTCGGCGCGCTGAACCACATGGTCGTGAAGGCGGAGGTCAATGGCAAGACCTATTACCGCCTGCGCGCGTCCGCCGGCGGGCAGGCGTCGTCGATCTGCGCGAAGCTCAAGGTGGCGGGCGAGGCTTGCAGCGTCGTGGGGTGAAGGCTACCCGCCTGATCCCATGATACCCGCATTCCTCGGCCTTGCCGGCCCGACACTGACCGATGCCGAGCGGGGCTTCTTCCGCTCGGCGGAGCCCGCCGGCTACATCCTGTTCCGCCGCAACTGCGAGACGCGGGCACAGATGCGCGCGCTCACCGACGAACTGCGGTCGCTGTCCGGCCGGGACGACCTGCCGATCCTGATCGATCAGGAAGGCGGCCGGGTCCAGCGCATGACAACGCCCGAATGGCCCAGGCTGCCGGCCGGCGAGGCGTTCGCGCGGCTGTACGAGAAGGCGCCGGTCTCGGCGATGGAGGCGGCACGGCTCAACGCCAAGGCGATCGCGACGATGCTGCGCGAGGTCGGCGTCACCGTCGATTGCCTGCCGATGCTCGATGTCCGGCGCCCGGATGCGGATGCGATCGTCGGCGATCGGGCGCTGGGATCGGACCCGAAGCAGGTCGCGTCGCTCGGCCGCCTCGTCATCGATGGCCTGCGCGAGGGCGGGGTGGTCGGCGTGATCAAGCATATGCCGGGCCATGGCCGCTCCGATCTCGATTCCCACAAGGCGCTGCCGGTGATCGAGGCCAGCGACGAGGAACTGGCCGAGGACATCCTGCCGTTCCGCCAGCTCAACGACGCGCCGATGGGAATGAGCGCCCACATCATCTATACCGCATGGGATGCGGAGCGGCCGGCGAGCCTGTCGCCGATCGTGGTGCGGGACATCATCCGGGGCCGCATCGGCTTCGACGGGCTGCTGATGTCCGACGATCTCGGGATGCACGCGCTGTCCGGCGATTTCGGCGACCGGGCGGCCGGCGCGATCGCGGCGGGTTCGGACATCGCGCTGCATTGTTCGGGCGACATGGCGGAGATGGCGGCGGTGGCAGGCGCGCTCGGGCCGATCGCGGCCGAGAGCCAGGAGCGCCTCCAGCGCGCGATGGCGACGATCGCCACGCGGGCACCCGACGAAAGCTTCGAGGCATTGGCGGCGAAGCGCGATTCGCTGCTGGCGCTGGCTTGAATTTCAGCTGTTGTAGGGCGCCTCGCTACAACATCTCCGTGTTGTCGAGTGTCTACAGGCGCTCCATAGCTTCGGGGCGGCCACAATCATGTGGCTGCATCGCAAGAAGGAAGGCACTATGACGATTGCAACCTTGTGCATCTTTCTGGGAACGATGTTTGCCTTTGCCACCTTGATCCTCAAGGTGATTGAGGTTTCTCGCTCCAAGTAGCACGACGGGCGGGGTCGGGCTGGCACCCGGCCCCAAACGATTGAACCCCCGCCGCTGGCACGACGGGGGTCCGTATCGCAAGGGTCGAACCTGTGACGATTGCCTGAACTATATGGCACGAACGCTGGAAAACTTCAACCTGAGCGTGAAGAATGGCTGCCCGGTTCCGTATCGATTATTGTTAGCATCGCACCATGCATACTGAAGACGACACGCTGACCATCGATATCGACGGATGGGAGGGGCCGCTCGACCTGTTGCTGACGTTGGCGCGTTCGCAGAAGGTCGATCTGCGCGAATTGTCGATCCTCGCGCTGGTCGAGCAATATCTGGCCTTCATCGACGATGCGAAGCAACTCAAGCTCGAACTCGCCGCCGACTATCTGGTGATGGCGGCGTGGCTCGCTTATCTCAAATCCGGCCTGCTGCTGCCCCGTGACCCCGAGGTCGAGCCCAGCCCCGAGGAACTGGCACTGCGGCTGCAACTGCGCCTGCAACGCCTCGATGCGATGCGTGAGGCCGGCGCGCGGCTGATGGGGCGCGATCGGCTGGGCCGCGACGTGTTCGGGCGCGGTGCGCCCGACGGGCTCAAGGTGATCCGCAAGGCGGCGTGGCAGGCCGAACTGTTCGATCTGATCGCCGCCTATGGTGCGGTCACCGCGCGCAACAAGCCGGTGCTGCACGTCGTTTCGCGACGCCCGGTGATGTCGCTGGAGGCGGCGCTCCAGCGGGTCGAGGCGATGCTCGGCCATGCGATGGACTGGGTGGCGCTGGAACGTTTCCTGCCCGCGACGCTCGATCCCGCGCTGGCGCGATCGTCGCGCGCATCGAGCTTCCTGGCGATGCTGGAACTCGCCAAGCAGGGGCGGATCGCACTGCGGCAGGACGGCGCCTTCGATACTCTCTGGGTGAGGGCGGCGTGATCGGCCTCCACGAACGCGCGGTGGAGGCGGTGCTGTTCGCCGCGGAACAGCCTCTTACCAGGGCCGAGATCGCCACGGCGGCGGGCGACGGGATCGACGTCGCGGCGGGGCTGGCGGCGCTGGTGGAAAGCTATGCCGATCGGGGTATTCAGCCGGTCGAGCGCGGCGGGCGCTGGCATTTCCAGACCGCGCCCGATCTCGCTTTTATCCTGCGCCGCACCCGCGAGGAGCCGCGCAAGCTCAGCCGCGCGGCGATCGAGACGCTGGCGATCATCGCCTATCACGAGCCGGTCAGCCGCGCCGAGATCGAGGCGATCCGGGGCGTGCAGATCAGCAAGGGGACGCTCGACGTGCTGATGGAGGCGGGCTGGGTGCGGCCGGCCGGCCGGCGCGAGGTGCCGGGCCGGCCGCTGACCTACGCCACCACCGCCGGCTTCCTCACCCACTTCGGATTGCAGGGCCGGCGCGACCTGCCAGGCATCGACGACCTCCGCGCCGCCGGCCTGCTCGATCCGGTCGAGGATATGATGATGCACGTCGAGGTGGAAAGCGGCGACGATGATGACTAGATAGGGCCATCGTCCTTTGGAGAAGTATCATGGGCCTGTCCCCGATTCATATCATCATACTCGCGCTCGTCGCGGTGCTGGTGCTCGGCGGTGGCCGTTTCTCGGCGCTGATGGGCGACGTCGCCAAGGGCGTGAAGCAGTTCAAGAAGGGAATGAACGAGGATGATTCCGCATCCACCTCGTCGTCCGATCGCCCGGCCCCGCCGCGGCTC
Source organism: Sphingomonas abietis (assembly GCF_027625475.1). Classification (NCBI taxonomy): domain Bacteria; kingdom Pseudomonadati; phylum Pseudomonadota; class Alphaproteobacteria; order Sphingomonadales; family Sphingomonadaceae; genus Sphingomonas; species Sphingomonas abietis. The sequence continues at coordinate 3,846,291 of NZ_CP115174.1, read as the reverse complement.
AAGGCGCAGCCGTCGATGGAGCCCAATGCCGATCGCGATCTCCAGCCGATGCGCGAGGATCGTCCGGCCGAGTGATGCTGGTTCGTTGAAGCGCTGATCCGCCGATGTTCGATATCGCCCCGTCCGAGCTGATGGTGGTCGCGCTGGTCGCGATCGTGTTCATCGGCCCCAAGGATCTGCCCCGCGCCATGCGCTTCGTCGGCCAGTGGGTCGGCAAGGGCCGGACGATGGCGCGCCATTTCCGCTCGGCAATGGACGAAATGGTCCGCGAGGCCGAACTAGCCGAGATGGAGCAGAAGTGGAAGGCGGAGAATGAGCGGATCATGCGCGAGCATGCGGACCTGATGAACAGCGTCACCGCGCCGCTGCCCGCGCCCGCCGGACCCGAGGCCTTGCCGGCGCCGGCCGCCCATGCGGCGGACGCGGCGGTAGCCGGGGACGAGCCGGTGCCGACGCCGGCGGTGGCGCTTGCCGCCAAACCGGTGGCGCCCGTGTCCTCGCCGGTATCGACGCCGGCACACGCGACGCCCGTGCCGGACCATGCGGCGCCGGCGGCCCCCTTACGCCAGCCGCCCGAGGCCTGATCGCATGGCCGAGGGGGACAATGATCTGGACGATTCGCGCGCGCCGCTGCTCGATCATCTGATCGAGCTGCGCCGGCGGCTGATCTGGAGCTTCCTGGCGCTGGGGCTGGCCTTCCTGGGCTGCCTCTATTTCGCCAAGGACATCTTCGCCTTCCTCGTCCAGCCCTTGCTCAAGGCCGGGCAGGGCAAGCTCATCTACACCGATATCTTCGAGGCCTTCTTCGCCAATGTGAAGGTCGCCTTCTTCTCGGCGATCATGCTGAGCTTCCCGATCGTGGCGAACCAGATCTGGCGCTTCGTGGCGCCGGGCCTCTACGCCAAGGAGAAGCGGGCGCTGCGCCCGTTCCTGATCCTGACGCCGGTGCTGTTCCTGTCGGGCGCGGCGATGGCCTATTATCTCGCCATGCCGCTGGCGCTGCACTTCCTGCTCGGCAAGGAGTTTCAGGGCAATGTCGGCGGCATCCAGCAGGAGGCCTTGCCGGCGATCGGCAATTATCTTGCCTTCGTCACCAAATTCCTGTTCGGCTTCGGTGTCGCCTTCCTGCTGCCGATCCTGCTGATGCTGCTGGAGCGGGCCGGGATCGTCACCCGGCGGCAACTGGTCAATGGCCGCCGCTATGCCCTGGTCGCGGTGTTCGCGGTCGCTGCCGTCCTGGCGCCACCAGATCTGCTGTCGATGCTGCTGCTCGCGATCCCGCTGTGCGTGCTCTACGAATTCGCGCTGATCATGATCTGGTTCACCGAACGCCGCCGTGCCCGCGAGGCGCTGGCCGAAGCCTGAGTCTCTAAGGCGGACGCAAAAAGGGCGCTGCCGGTTTCCCGGCAACGCCCTTCGCCCGAGCCCGTGAGGGCTATCGGATCACTTGTTGCTGTCGGCCGCCTTGGTGGTGGCGTGACCCACCGACGACACGTCCTTGCCGGCGCCGGCAACGGTGTTGCAGGCGGCCAGCGTGAACATGCCGGCGACCAGGCCGAGGGTGACAATCTTGCGAACCATGGAAAAGCTCCCTTTCTTGACGGCGTGCAGCCGTCGCAAGGGGGTAATGCGTCCCCGAAACAATAGTTCCGCGCTGTCACGCGATCATGTGCTCCGAAATCGCGATAGGGCGGATCAGCGCAGCCCGGCCCGCCGTCTGCTGATGGCGAGCGGATCAGGGGCGATCGGATCATGGGCGATGGCCGGATATGCAGCAGATAGAATTTGGGCCCGAATGCGCCATCGGGGGGAGGATGGAGCAGTCGGGCCCATTTTTGATGGATAGCGAGAGCGGGGGGGCAAAAGGTCGCTATCCGAAGTGTAGAACGGCGTTGACGGAGGGTGGTTCCAGCCGCGCCGTCAAATTTTTTCGACATCCTGCGATTCGCGATCATGCCATGCGTGGCGGCGGGGCCGGGCGGGCCGTGATCAGGCGGTCGTGGCGCCGTCCATGATGGCGATCTCGATCGCGATCATGTCCTGATTTTCGCCGCGCTCCAGCGGCGCGCGCAATTGGCGGGCCAAGCCGCCGGTCACGCGTTCGAACAGTTCGAACTGATCGTCGACGGGAGCGGCATCGCGATGGAGCGCGGGCGAGCGTATCGCCAGCCGGGCACGATCGCGTCGATCCGGAATCGCCTCCAACGTGACCGCGATCATGGTGCCTGGAACGCGTATCATCGCGGTCTCGATCACCTCCACCAGCAGGAACGCGACCGATACCGCCACATCCTGATTGGCATGGAACAGGCCGAGATTGAGCGTGATCACCGGCGGCACGATGCCGCCCGACAGCGAGCTGCGGAGATTGGCCGCGATTTCGCCGATCAGCGGCCGCAAGGCGATGCCGTGATTGACCTCCAGCTCGGCATAATGACTACGATGGACCAAGGCGAGCGCATCGACGCGGCGCTGGATCGTGGCGTAGGCATTGGCGGCTTCCACGGTGGGGGCGCCGCGCGCATGGATGTTGAGCAGGCTGGCGACGACCTGGAGGTTGTTCTTGACCCGATGATGCACCTCGCGGGTCAGCTTGGTCTGGCGGGCGAGGCCGTCTTCCAGATCGACCTCGTGGCGGGTGATGGTCTGGGCGGCAAGCTGGAAGGCGCGGCCCAGCGTGCGGATCTCGAAGGCCGGAGTCGTCAGCGGCGGCGGCGAGAAGCTGCCGGTGAGGCGATAGGTGTCGATCGCCTCCTGCATCGATTCGAGCGGGCGCAGGATCAGGCGATCGACGACCAGCCAGCCGATCGCGGCGCCTGAAATCCACATCAGGATCGGCAGGATCGTCAGCAATATCTCGTTGGCGCTGAGCGGCGGGCTGGCGACCGTCATCGACAATTTCAGCTGGCCGCTGGCAATCGGCAGATCGGACAGGATCTCCCGGCCGACGGGTACGGACTGGATCGTGGCGAGGCCGAGCGATCGGCCGTCCGCGTCGGCGAGGCTCAGCGAATAGCTGCCGTCGAGGGCGTGGGGATGGGCGGTCTGGGCGAGCAGCCCCGCAGGCAGGATCGCGAGCGTCCAGCCGGGCAGCTCGGCGCCGCTGGCGAGTAATCGCACCGCCTTCTCGTCGGGATCGATAGTGACGATCGGCGCCGGGCCGGTCGGTCGCATCGGCAGGGTGGCGGTAAGCGGGCGGCTGGCGCAGACCAGTTTGCCCGAGGCATCGAACAGCGCGACGGCGGTGCCGGGGCCGATCGCGGCGACCGCGTGGCGGCAGCCGGATACGCCCTGGCGCTGCGCGTCGTGCAGGATGCTGGCGGTGCGGTCGACCAGCAGGTTGAACCGCTCCGCGCTGTCCGTGGCGAGCAGGTGCGCGGCGGCCTCCCGATTGGCGCGATTGGCCTTGGCGGTTTCCAGCGACGCAAGAGACGCGATCAGGCCCAGCGGCAGCAGCGCCAGTGACAGCACGACCAGTATCTTGATGCTGGTGGACAGACGCGCGAACAGCCGGACGGCCGGAGAAGGTGACGACATGGGACGCAATGGAGATTCCGGCGGCACGCCGCTAGCTGAGCTTGCCGAGCAGATCGAGCAATTCGCTGGGAACGTCTTCACTCACCGTCTTGGCGTACACCGAACGCAGCGCGTGACCGACATCCCGGTCCGCGGCCTTGCCGTCTCCACCACTGCCCGCAGGCTCCTGAGAACCGCGCTTGCTTTTCTTCATGTCGCTCAACGCCAACTGCCCCGTTCCCTGTCGCCCAATCGAACGGCGAATCCCGAACCCAAACGCCGCCCGTTCCGCCGATTGTTTCGGCACTCATATGCGTTGCGATAAAATCCTCGCGTGGCCGTGGAAACAAAAAAGTCGCACGATGGTTCCCTGTATGATGACGGTCGCGAAATTAGCTGCCGTCGTTCGGGGGAGGGCGCATTCGACGGCGGCTCCTGCCCTGGACTATAACGGGCTGTGCACAGGAGTTGAAAACGAACATGTCGCTTGGACAGGAACTTGCGCCTCACTTGCCGTTCGTGCGCCGTTATGCGCGCGCACTGACCGGCACCCAGAAACATGGCGATGCCTATGTCCGCGCGACGCTGGAAGCGATCGTCGCGGCGCCGGAGGATTTCCCGCGGGACGTCGATCCCAGGCTCGGCCTCTACAAAACGTTCCAGGCGATCTGGGGTTCGGCGAATGTCGAGACCGGCGTCGATGGCGGGCAGGATTCCGCGCCGCCCGAAGCGATCGCCCAGGCCCGGCTGGCCCGGATCACCCCGCGCTCGCGCCAGGCGCTGCTGCTGACCGCGATGGAAGGCTTCACCAGCGAGGATGCCGGCTATCTGATCGGCGTCGAGGCCGTCGAGGTCGAGGCGCTGGTCGCCGAAGCGCTGAGCGAGATCGAGCGGCAGACCCATGCCGACGTGCTGATCATCGAGGATGAGCCGATCATCGCGATGGATCTCGAGACGATCGTGCGCGATCTCGGCCATGGCGTGACCGGCGTGGCGGTCACCCGCGACGAGGCGGTGGCGCAGGCCATGGCGCATCGCCCGGGCCTCGTGCTCGCCGATATCCAGCTCGCCGACGACAGCTCGGGAATCGATGCGGTGAAGGACATCCTCGCCCAGTTCGAAGTGCCGGTGATCTTCATCACCGCCTTCCCCGAGCGCCTGCTGACCGGCGCGCGGCCGGAGCCGACCTTCCTCATCACCAAGCCGTTCCAGCGGTCCACGGTGAAGGCGGCGATCGCGCAGGCCCTGTTCTTCGACTCGACCACGGTTCCGGCCTGACAGGGAACTCGCGGCCCTTCCCCGACGTTGGCAATGCGAAACGATCGGGGGAGGGCCGATGGCAGAACGACCATCGCATGGCGTGGGGATGAACTCGGACGAGGGTGAAACGGATGAAGGTGAAAATGCCTTCATCGGGTCGATCTCGTCGCCATGTCGTGCTGCTCGTTCAGCCTCTGGCCATCCTGCTGATTAGCCAGTGCTAAAAATGGAATATCCTGCGGCGGCACTGGCGCTGGACGCTTCGGCGTCCTATTTTAGAGGGGAGGACCACATTATTGTTGGTGGCACGGAGCATGGGGCAGCGATGACGAACGAGGGCTCGCCCAGCATGGAAGACGAAGACGAGGACGTCGTGGAAACCTACGTCCATACGCCGCTTCCCGATAACGAATTCAAGGTCCAGCTGGCGCAGGTGATCCCGCATCTGCGCGCGTTCGGGCGCTCGCTTTCCGGCAACCGCGATCTCGCGGACGATCTGGTGCAGGAGACGCTGCTGAAGGCATGGGCGGCGCGCCAGCGCTTCCAGGCCGGCACCAACATGCGCGCCTGGACCTTCATCATCCTGCGCAATCTCTTCCTGTCCCAGATGCGCCGCGCGCGCTTCAAGGGCGAGTGGGACGAGATCACCGCGAACAAGCTGCTCGCCGCCCCGGCCAGCCAGGATCGCCATGTCGAGCTCGGCGACATGCAGCGCGCGCTGCTGCATCTGCCGCAGCCCCAGCGCGAGGCCCTGATCCTCGTCGGCGCCGGCGGCTTCGCTTATGAAGAAGCGGCCGAAATCTGCGGATGCGCGGTCGGCACGATCAAAAGCCGCGTCGCCCGTGGGCGGGTCGCGCTGGAAGCGCTGCTGACCGAGGGCAAATTGCCGTCGCGGCGCACTCATGCCACCGATCCGAACACGACGGCGCTCCAGACGATCATGGATCAGGTCGATGATCTCAGCAGGGACGCGGCGGGGAAATAACTTCCCGGCCGATAAGCCTGATCGGCAGCAGGCTGTTGGCCCGGATGACGATGCTGGCCCGTCGTTCCGCGGCCGTGCCGCGCTCAACGGAGCTTGGCGAGCAGCCTGTCGAAATCGGTTGGCGGGGCGTCGCTGCAGGGGAAAGCGCCGCGCAGAGCGTTGCGCACGCCGAGATGCTCGATCGGGGGCGACACGATGCGCAGACGCCCATCCTGGGGCGGTGCGACGTCTGTCAGGGATTTCCAGCCTTGCGTGACCATGAAGTGAATAACGCGGGACTCTCCCGGGGGTTGCGCGCGATCGAGCAGACCGGCCACCGATTCACATGAGCGGCCTGGAGGCCACGGCCGTTGCGGCGGCGCTTGGGCGGGCGCGGGCCTATGCCCCCTATCTGCGTCGGCTCGCCGCTCGTGAAACCGCCGTCGCGGCGGCGCTCGACGCGGGCGATATCGCCGCGGCGCTGGCATCCTGCGACGAGCCGCTGCCCGAAGGCGCCACTGTCGCGGCCCAGTTGCGGGCCGAGAAGCGGCGGCTGGCGCTGGCCGTGGCGGTGGGCGATCTGTCCGGCGCGATGGGGCTGGAGGAGGTGACGCGGCGACTGTCCCGTTTCGCGGACGATGCGCTTGGTCGCGCGATCGAAGCGGCGATCCGCGAGCGGACGCCCGAGGCTGTACCGGCCGGCTTCGTGGCGCTGGCGCTCGGCAAGCAGGGCAGCCGCGAGCTCAACTATTCCTCCGATATCGATCCGATCCTGCTGTTCGATCCCGAGACCCTGCCGCGACGGCCCCGCGAGGAGCCGGTCGAGGCGGCGGTGCGGATCGCGCGCCGGGTGGTCGAGATCATGCAGGCGATCGATGGCGACGGCTATGTCTTCCGCATCGATCTGCGGCTCCGGCCGTCGCCCGAGGCGACACCGCTGGCGCTGCCGGTGTCGGCGGCGATCAGCTATTATGAATCGAGCGCGCTGCCGTGGGAACGCGCGGCCTTCATCCGCGCGCGCGCGGCATCGGGCGACATCGCGCTCGGCGAGCGCTTCCTGGCCGAGATTCGTCCGTTCGTCTGGCGCCGGGCACTCGATTTCGGCGCGCTGCGCGAAATCCGCGCGCTCTCGCGCCGGATTCGCGGTCATTACGAGGCCGGGCAGCGTTTCGGCCTGGGCTATGATCTCAAGCGTGGCCGTGGCGGCATCCGCGAGATCGAATTCTTCGCGCAGATCCACCAGTTGATCCATGGCGGGCGCGATCCGGCGCTGCGCGTGCCGGCCACGCTCGATGCGCTGGCGGCGCTGCAAGCGGCAGGGCTGATCGCCCCGGGGGAGGCCGCGGCATTAAGCGAGGCGTATCGGCTGTATCGCACGATCGAGCATCGGCTCCAGATGGTCGAGGACCAGCAGACCCACAGCCTGCCGCGCGATCCGGCGGCGCTCGACAATGTGGCGCGGCTTGACGACCGGGCGGATGGCGCGGCGCTGCTCGATGCGCTGCGCCCGCATGTCGAGATGGTCGGTGCGCTCTACGATGCGCTCGATCCGCCGGAGGATGGCCGCCTGCCGCAGGATCGCGATGCGCTCGTCGCGGTGCTGGGCGAGGCGGGCTTCGCCGATGCCGGCGCGATCGCCCAGCGCATCATCGGGTGGCGCGGCGGCGGTGCCCGCGCCCTGCGCTCTCCGGCGGCGCAGGATGCGCTGGAGGCGGTGCTGCCGCATCTCGTGGCGGCGCTGGGGCGTGCGCCCGATCCGGCGGTGGCGTTCAACCGCTTCGATGACGTCGTCGCGCGCCTGCCCAGTGCGATCAACCTGTTCCGGCTGCTGGAGGCGCGGCCGTCGCTGGCGGCGCTGGTCGGCGATGTGCTGAGCCTGGCGCCGACGCTCGCCGACATGCTGGGGCGCCGGCCGGAGCTAATCGACGGGCTGATCGATGCGAGCGCGCTCGATGCGCCGCCGGACGTGGCGGCGCTGGCACGGCGGTTCGGCGGCACGGGCGACGAGGATTATCAGTCGCTGCTGGATCGCGTCCGCCGCGAGGTGGGCGAGTTGCGCTTTGCCGAAGGGGTGCAGATCGTCTCGGGCGCGCGCGATCCGCTGGCGGTGGCAGGCGGCTATGCGCGCATCGCCGAGGGTGCGCTGGAGGCGTTGGCGGCGGCGACCGTGCAGGCGTTCGAGCAGGCCCATGGCCGCATCCCCGAGGGCGAATTGCTGATCCTCGCGCTCGGCCGGTTCGGCGGCGCGGCGCTGACCCATGCCTCCGATCTCGACCTCGTCTACCTGTTCACCGGCGATCACTTGGCCGAATCGGATGGGCCGAAGCCGCTGGGCGCGACCCATTATTTCAATCGGCTGGCGCAGCGGATCACCGCCGCCCTGTCGGTGCCGACGGCGGCGGGGCCGCTCTACGACATCGATACCCGGCTGCGGCCGTCGGGCCATCAGGGCCTGCTCGCGGTCAGCCTCGACAGCTTTGCCCGCTACCAGCGCGAGGGGGCCTGGACCTGGGAGCATATGGCGCTGGCCCGCGCGCGCGTCGTGTTCGGATCGGCGGCGGGGCGGGCGGCGCTGGAGACGATCATCGGCGATACGCTGGCGGCGCCGCGCGACATCCCGGCGCTGCTCGCCGATGCGGTGAAGATGCGCGGTGACATCGCCCGCCACAAGCCGCCGATCGGGCCGCTCGACGTCAAGCTGATGGATGGCGGGCTGATCGATCTGGAGTTCGTGGTCCATGTCACCCAGTTGCGTTACCGGGCCGGCTTCGATCCGCGCCTGCCCGAGGCGATCGGCGCGCTGGTCTCGGCCGGGCTGCTGCCGCACCGATCGATGGCGGCGCATGATCTGCTCACCCGCCTGCTGGTCGCGCTCCGCCTGATCAGCCCGCGCGCCGAGCAGCCGAGCCCGGCCGCGCGCGACGCCCTGGTCCGCGCGTGCGGCATGGCGGACTGGCCGGCGCTGCTTGCGGCGCTGGAGGAAGCGCGGCAGAGCGTCCGCCTGGCATGGGCCGGGATCGTCGCACAGGCAGGAGAGAGATGATGGCAAGCGGACCCGATATCGGCGACATCGCGCCGGACGTGACGCTCACCACGCCGGACGGGGGCACGCTGACCCTTTCTCAGACCCGCGGGCGGCCGCTGGTGCTCTATTTCTACCCCAAGGACGATACCCCCGGCTGCACCCGCGAGGCGCAGGATTTCTCCTCGCTCAAGCCGGCGTTCGACGCGGCGGATATCGGGGTGATCGGCGTTTCCAAGGACACGCCCGCCAAGCATGGCAAGTTCGCCGCGAAGCACGGCCTGACCATCGATCTCGCCAGCGACGAGGACGGGTCGGTGTGCGAGGCGTTCGGCACCTGGATCGAGAAGAGCCTCTATGGCCGCCAGTATATGGGCATCGATCGGGCGACGTTCCTGATCGACAGGGACGGGCGGATCGCCAAAATCTGGCGCAAGGTGAAGGTGCCGGGCCATGCCGAGCAGGTGCTCGCCGCCGCCGAGGCGCTGCCGCAGGGATGAGCGTGTCCGAAGAGATGCGGATCGGGCGCGAGGGCGTCGCATCGGCGACCTCGATCGCACAGGCCTGCCGTGCGGTGCTGCTGACGGCCGACCCGATCGAGAAGGCGTTCGCCGCGCGTGCCGCGCAACGGGCCTGGCAGCAGGGGCGCCTGGCTTTCCTGTTCGACGTGGCCATGCCCGACGATCCGCCGCGCCCCGCCGACCTCGCACTGCTGCCGCCGAACCGGATGCCCAAGCGCGGTCGCGCCGGATCGGAACGTTCGCGGATCGCGATGCTGCATGCCTTCGCGCACATCGAATATGTCGCGATCGATCTCGCCTTCGATTGCGCCGGGCGGTTCGGCGAGGGGATGCCGCGCCGCTTCGTCGACGACTGGCTCTCGGTCGGCGCCGACGAGGCGATGCATTTCGCGTTGCTCGACCGGCGGCTGAAAAAGGCGGGCGCGCATTATGGCGCGCTGCCCGCGCATGACGGGCTGTGGGAGGCGGCGGGCAAGACGCGGCATGACCGCATTGCCCGGCTCGCGGTGGTCCCGATGGCGCTGGAGGCACGCGGCCTCGACGTGACGCCGGCGACCGTCGCGCGCTTCGAAGCGGCGGGCGACGGGCATTCCGCGCGCATCCTCACCCGCATCTACCATGACGAGATCCGGCATGTCGCGATCGGGACGAAATGGTTCGAATCCTGCTGCGTCAACGACCGGCTGGTGCCGGCCGAACTGTGGCGATCGTTGATTTCCCGCCATTTCTCGGGGGTGGTGAAGCCGCCCTTTAACGATTCAGCGCGCGCTCAGGCCGGTTTGACGCTGGACTATTACGGGACTCTTGCGACGTTAACCTGATCAGGCCACACCGTCCTGGTCGAGAGCGGAGGGGCAATTCCACGATCGGCAAACCCGAAAATCTGCGGATGGAGCCTGTCTCCAGCCCCGTGGCGCGTGCAAGGTGGAAGAAAATCGTGAGCTTGTTTTCCAGCCGATTGTTGAACGCCGCCGAGATCGTTCGGTTCCCGATCCACAAGATTTCCGCCGCCGCGCTGCTCGCTGCCGGCATGATCGCCGCCAGCCCCGCCGCTGCCACCGATGCCGCTGCCGTGACGGCGACCGCTTCGGTCGGCGCGTTCGATGCGGTGTCCAACACCGGCCTCGCCAACAAGGCAGACCCGATGTTCCGCTCGCTGTTCGATGGGTGGAAGAAGATGGATGCCGTGCCGCATGGCGGCATCGTCGCGGTGCCGTCGCAGAAGCCGGTCCAGCAGTTCCGCTACACCTCGGGCTTCGGCGTGCGCGGCAATCCGTTCGGTGGCCATGGCGGCGAAATGCACCCCGGCCTCGACATGGCCGCGCCGACCGGCACGCCCGTCTACGCGACGGCGGACGGGATCGTCGGCCGCGCCGAGCGCACCTATGGCGGCTATGGCAATCTCGTGCAGCTGGAGCATGGCAAGGGTCTGGAGACCCGCTACGGCCATCTCTCGCAGATCCTGGTGCATGACGGCCAGCGCGTGCATCGCGGCGATCTGATCGCGCTGGTCGGTTCGACCGGCCGTTCGACCGGCAGCCACCTGCATTATGAAGTCCGCATCGATGGCCGCGCCGTCAACCCGATGCCCTTTCTCCAGACCGCCGACTATATGACGGCGTTGCAGGATCGCACGATGCCGATCCATGCCGGCCAGGCGGTGGCGATGGGCGGCCCGGAAGATCCTGACGCCGCCGATTGATCCGGCGCTCCGGCGTGCCTATCTTCGCACCATGAGCGAAGCTTCCGACATCGACATCTCGCCCGCCGCCGCCGCGCGCGTCTCCGCCATCGCGACCAAGACCGGCAAACCGGCGATGCTGCGCCTGTCCGTGGACGGCGGCGGTTGCGCCGGTTTCCAATATGTCTTCGGGCTGGCCGATGCGGTCGGCGACGACGATGTGACCACGATCCGCGACGGCGTGACGCTGGTGGTGGATTCTGTCAGTCTCGATCTCGTGCGCGGCGCGATGGTCGATTATGTCGAGTCGCTGGGCGGTGCCGCGTTCCGGGTCGAGAACCCGCAGGCGGCTTCGGGCTGCGGCTGCGGATCGAGCTTCTCGATCTGACCCTTTCGGAGCGGGGGTGAGCCGGTTAAGACCGAGCGATGAGGATTGCCACCTACAACGTCAACGGTATCAACGCCCGCCTGCCACGCCTGCTCGAATGGCTCGATGAAACCAGGCCCGACGTCGCCTGCCTCCAGGAACTGAAGGCGGAGGGCGAGAAGTTCCCGCTCAAGGCGCTCGAGGATGCCGGCTATGGCGTCGCCTGGCACGGCCAGAAGGGCTTCAACGGTGTCGCGGTCCTGGCCAGGGGTGCCGAGCCCGTCGAACGCCAGCGGGGCCTGGCGGGCGATCCGGAGGATGTGCAGAGCCGCTATATCGAGGTCGAGGTGGCGGGCATCGTCATCGCCTCGCTCTACCTGCCCAACGGCAACCCGCAGCCCGGCCCGAAATTCGACTATAAGCTCGCCTGGATGGCCCGTCTGGCGGAGCGCGCGCGCGCGTTGCTGGCCGAGGAGAAGCCAGTGGTCCTCGCCGGCGACTACAACGTCATTCCCGCCGACATCGATACCTTCTCGGTGCGCGCGATGCAGGACGATGCGCTGATGCAGCCGGAGAGCCGTGCTGCCTTCCGCGGGCTGCTGTTCCAAGGCTGGACCGATGCGATCCGCGCCTGTCACCCGGAACCGGAGAAGCTCTACACCTTCTGGGATTACCAGGCCGGCGCCTGGGCGCGCGACGCGGGCTTCCGCATCGATCACCTTCTGCTCAGCCCGCAGGCGGCCGACCGGCTGATCCATGCCGATGTCGACAAGGCGGTGCGCGGCCGCGAAAAGGCGTCGGATCACGCCCCGACCTGGGTAGAGTTGCGCTGACGATCGAACGCGACGCGCGGCTTGGCGACAGGACGCCCCTCGACGGCATGAGCCATCCCGTGCGGATCGCCTGTCTGCTGATCGCCATTGTCGTGTCGCTCTGGATCGGGGTGCGGGCGGCCACGCCGCCACCGGTCGTCCCCGCATCGGCGCCGGCGACCGCCTTTTCGGCAGAGCGCGCGCTGCCCGACATCCACGCGCTCGCGATGCGCCCGCACCCGACCGCCAGTGCCGACAGCGAGCGGGTCCACGCCTATCTGGAGAAGCGCCTGCGGGCGATCGGCATCGTGCCCGAGGAACGCCGCTACCTGATCGATCCCGAAGGCTTCGCGACGCTGCATCGCTGGAATCCGCAGGCCAGCCGGGCAAGCGAGATGGCCGATATCGTCGGCGTACTGCCGGGCCGGGACCGGACTAGGCCGGCCGTCGCGCTGATGGCGCATATGGATACGGTGTGGGGATCGCCGGGCGGCGGCGACGACAGCGTCGGCGTCGCCGCGATCCTCGAAATCCTGCGCGCGATCCGGGCGCAGGGGACGCCGACGCGCGACATCGTCGTGCTGTTCACCGATGGCGAGGAGATCGGGCTTTCGGGCGCACGCGCCTTCTGGCCGAGCGACGGAGTCGCCCGGCATGTCGGGGTCGTCATCAACCTCGAGGCGCGGGGGGCCGGCGGTCGCGCGACGATGTTCGAGACCGGCAATGGCAATGGCGCGATGATGGCGCTGTTCGGGCAGGCCGTGCGCCATCCCGTCGCCAATGCGATGTCGGTGCTGGCCTATCGGCTGATGCCCAACGACACCGATTTCACGCCGATCCGCGAGCAGGGCCTTCCCGGGTTCAACTTCGCCATCATGGGGCGGCCGGAATATTATCATTCACCGCGCGCCACCGCCGATCGGCTCGATCCGCGCGCGTTGCAGGATATGGGCGATCAGGCGCTCGATCTGGCATCGGCGCTGGCGACCGCCAGAATGTTGCCGGCCGCGACGCGCGACGCCGTGTTCTTCGATGTCGCGGGCCATCATCTGCTGATCTACAGCCCGGCGGCGGGGTGGCTGATCGTGCTGGCGGCCGGGCTGGCCCTGGCGGCGGCGGTGCTGGGTCTCCGTCGGCACGCGGGGTTCGCATTGCGCGGCATCGGCGGGGGTATCGGCGCCTTCCTGTGGCTGATCGCCCATGGGCTGTTGCTGCTGCTCGTGCTCAATCTCGTCTCGGGCAGCGCTGCGCATCCCAATTATTATGATCGGCTCGCGGCGTTGCCGCGGCTGGAGATGCAGGCCGTGCTGGCCTGCCTGACCACGTTGATCGGCTGGCTGACGCTGCGGCGCTTCCCCTACCGCGCATGGGGATTGCTCCCCGGTGCGCTGTTGGGCGTGGCCGGCTGGAAGCTCGGCGGCCCCCATCTCGTGATCGTGGCGATGGCGGTCATGGGGATGCTGGCCGGCTGGCTGGCTCCGGTGGAGGGCGTGTCGCGGTGGAACGGTTGGATCGGGGCGATCGCGATGCTGTTGCTCGTGGCCTTGCTGTTGCAGGGCCGGGCACCGCTGGTCGCGTGGATCTTCGCCTGGCCGGCGCTGATCCTCGCCTTGGCGGCCTGCCTCGTGGCGTGGACCGATCCCGGTTTCCAACGGCCGTGGGGAGCGGCCATCCCAGCGCTGGCGCTGGCGCTGGTGGTCGCGCCGCTGATCCCGCTCGCGCATCTCGCCTTTCTCGGCGTCGGCGCGCCGATGGCGCCGGTGATGCTGGCCTTCCTGCTGATCGTCGCGGCGGCGGTGTGGCCGCTCGCGAAGATCGGGCAGGGCACCCGCACCGCGCTGGTGATCGCGGGGGCCTTGGTGGCGGTGGGGCTGGTGATCGCGGTGCAGGTGCGCACCGATCCGATCGCCGCGACGATCCCCGCCTACAGCCTGGACAAATAATCCGGCTCAGAGATCCTTGGTGTAGATGCGGTAGACCCGGTTCTTATGGCTGTTGATCGCGTCGGCGATCGACACCATTCCCTGATTGTCCTCGAGGATCCAGCCGATTTCGGCGCGGGTGGCGCCGAACAGCTTGACCGAATCCGAGCGGATATATTCGATCATCATGAAGGCGAGCTGGGAGGCCAGGCGGGTCGCCTGCAATTTCTTCTTCACCCCCATCAGCGGCACGCGCACGGTGTTCACCGTCGGCCGGCCGGAGAAGCCGCCATTGAGCCGCCACAGCAGCTTCACCACGCCGAACGGAAAGAGGCTGCCGTTGAGATCCTTCTGCATCTCGTTGAGATCGGGCCAGGTCATCATGAAGGCGACCGGCTCGCCCTCCACCTCGGCGATGCGGATCAGATCGTTGAAGACGATCGGCTTCAGCTTCTTGCCGACATATTGGATTTCCGAATCGGTGATCGGCAGGAAGCCCCAATTGCCCGACCAGGCATCATTGAGGATCGAGAGGATCAGGGCGGCCTCGGCCTTGAAATTCTTCTTGTTGACCGTGCGGACGGTGATCCGCGGATTGCGTTCGCCGGAGGCGACGATCCGCTCGATCAGCGGCGGGAAGGTCTTGGTGATATCGACTTCGTAGGTGTTGAGATCCTTCACCTTGCCGTAGCCGGCGGCCTCGATCCACGCTTCATAGTGCGGATTATGGTGGCCCATCATCACCGTCGGGGAATGGTCATGGCCCTTGATCAGCAGGCCGGGTTCATCCCAGATCGAGATCGAGATCGGGCCGACCGATCGCTTCATGCCCTCCTTTCGGAGCCAGGCCTCGGCATGGGCGATCAGCGCGTCGGAAACGTCCTTGTCGGTCGCCTCGTACAGGCCCCAATTGCCGATATCCTTGCCGCCGCCCTGCTCGGGCGGCATGTCCAGCCAGAGATGGTCGATATGGGCGGAGATGCGGCCGACATCCTTGCCGTCGCGCACCGCGATGAACAGGTCGCCATGGCCATGCTCGAACCATGGATTCTTGCCCGGCGTGAGCAGTTCCAGCGCGTCCATCTTCAAGGGCGGCACCCAGGCGGGATCATGCTTGTTGAGGGCGAACTGGACGTCGACGAAGCGCTTCTTGTCCGCCGTCGTCTTGACCTCGAAAATCTGAATCGCGCCCGCCATGATGGTCTCCCTGTCTTGCGCGGAGCCTTAAGACGGCGCGCGCACGGGTTTCCACTTAAATATTCGTCCACCGTGGCCGACAAGCGCAATCCGGTGCGGGATGCCGCTTATTCCTCGGTTCGAATCAACACGGTTTCGCCGATCAGCAGAAACAGCAGGAAGGGCGCCCAGGCGGCGAGGAAGGGCGGGTAGGCGCCGAGATTGCCCATCGCGACCGCGAAATTGTCCGCGACGAAATAGGTGAAGCCCAGCGCCATGCCGATGACGGCACGGAGGAACAGCGCCCCGGATCGGGCCAGGCCGAACGCCGCGACGCCGGCCAGCAAGGGCATCAGCACCGACGAGAGCGGCCCCGAAATCTTGTGCCACCAGCCGGTCTCCAGCGGCCCGGTGGGGCGGCCGGCGGACTTGAGATCGTTCACCGCGGCGCCGAGTTCGGACAGCGAATGCTCGTCGGCATTGACGTCGGCCAGCGTGAACTGGTCGGGCGTGATGTGCGCGCCGAACATATATTGCGGCATCTTGCTTTCGGTGCCGGACACGACGTCGAACATCGTGACGTCGGGCGCAGTCCACCCGGCGATGGCGCCATCGGGGCCGATCTTGGCCCGCGCGGAGGGCGCGGTGAAGATGTGATGCAGTTCGCCGCCGTCGCGATCATAGACGGTGACGCCGGTGAGATGAACGCCGCTCCCCTTGCCGATCACCTGATCGGCATGGACGATATCGTCGCCGTCGCGCACCCAGATGTTGGTCGGCGTGCCCCGGCTGACCGGCACCTTGCCGTAATCGACATCCTGCCAGGCGTTGAGCGTGGCGGTGGAGCGGGTGACGACCCGTTCGTTGAAGGTGAAGGACAGCGCGGCGATGCCGAGGCTGGCCAGCACCAGCGGGGCGAGGATCTGGTGGGCGGAGACGCCGCCGGCCTTCATCGCGATCACTTCGGAATTCTGGTTGAGCGTCACCAGCGTGATCAACGTGCCGAGCAGCACCGAGAAGGGCAGCAGGAAGGCGATGATCTGCGGCCCACGCAACGCCGCATAATGCCACAGCTGGGCCTCGCCATTGCCGGGATAGGCGAGGATGTCGCCCGATTCGCCGAGCAGATCGAGCGTCAGCAGCACGATCAGCAGCGCCGCCAGCACGGCGGCCGAGCGCACCAGGAAGGTACGGGCCATGTACCAGGCCAGCGTGCGCGAGGGCCAGAAGCGGAATTCCTGCGGAGTCATGCGGCACGCTCCCGGCGACGGCCAACCCTGAACCAGCGGCGGAAACTGCCGGCGATGCGGGCCGTGACCCGCTCCAGCGCGCCGATCGGCTGGCCGCCGGGCTTGTGGGCGAGGGTGTGGTACATCCACCAGATCAGCAGCGAGAAGATCACGAACGGCACCCATAGCGCCAGCACCGGGTTGACCTTGCCGAGCGCGGCGACGGCGGCTGCATATTGGTTCACCTTGTGGTAGGTGACGATCATCACGATCGACAGGAACACGCCGAGCGCCGAGGTCGATCGCTTGGGCGGCACCGCCAGTGCCACCGAGAGCATCGGCAGCAGGAACATGATCACCACCTCGACCATGCGGAAATGGAATTCGGCATTGCTCTGCGCGCGCAGCTTGGCCGGCGTGCCGGCGCTGGTGCCGAGCTTGACCAGTTCGGGCACGGTCAGCTCGTCATTCTCGCCGCCGCCGCGATGGCGGAAATCGCTCACCTTGGGCAAGGCGATCGGCAGATCGTGGCTGGTGAAGCTCAGCACGCGCGGCGTCTTGAAGCTGGGCGCGTTGTTGACCAGCACGCCATTGTGGAGGCGGAAGATGATGGTGTCGGGATCGTCGGTCGCCATGAAGGTGCCGGTCTCGGCGGTGACGGCGTAGGTCTTGCCGTCTTCGCCCTCGGCGTGGACGAAGATGCCGGACAGATCGCGGCCGCCATTGGCGCTGCGTTCGATCCGCAGCGTGTCCTTCTTGCCGAGCTTGG
Organism: Sphingomonas abietis; assembly: GCF_027625475.1. Taxonomy (NCBI): domain Bacteria; kingdom Pseudomonadati; phylum Pseudomonadota; class Alphaproteobacteria; order Sphingomonadales; family Sphingomonadaceae; genus Sphingomonas; species Sphingomonas abietis. Next base: position 3,829,052 of record NZ_CP115174.1, on the reverse strand, counting down.
TGAACTCGCCGACCTTGATCGAGGCGCCCAGTGCCCCCGAACGCAGCTCGTAGCGCAGCCCCTCATAGGCATAATGCGAATAAGGCTGGGCGAAGCTGACGATCATCAGGTTCACGAAAGCCAGGCCGATCGCATAGAGATAGGGCACGCGCAGCAGCCGGCCATAACTCCAGCCGAGCGCCCGCAGCACGTCGAGTTCCGACGAGAGGGCGAGCTTGCGAAAGGCCAGCAACGTACCCAGCGTCAGGCCGATCGGCACCCCCAGCGACATATATTCGGGGATGGTGTTGGCCAGCATCTTCCACACGACGCTGACCGGCCCGCCTTCGCGCACCACGAAGTCGAACAGCTTCAGCATCTTGTCGAGCAGCAACAGCATCGCCGCGAGCAGCAGCGTGGATATCAATGGCACCGCGATCAGGCGGGCGAGATAACGATCAATCCGCGTCAGAAATGGCAAGGTTTGGACGCCTCATGACCCTTTTTCGGCCGCATTTGCGGCCGATCTAGCAACCCGTGGTGAGCATGAGGGATCGGTGATCCCGCACGCTTGAGTCACGAGCCTATAGCTTCCGGGAGTTGCGAGGTCATGTCCAAAAAGCGGTTGCGCGCTGCGGCCTTGACGCTCGGTGCCATGATGGCCGTGCCGGCGATGGCATATGCCGCTCCCGTCGGGCCGTTCGCGGCGGCCTGCAGCGCCGGCGACACGGCGATGCTGGTGCATGTCACCGGCTTCAAGGCGCGTACCGGCATCCTGCGGGTGCAGTCCTATGGCGGCGATCCCGATCATTATTTCGACAAGGGCAGCTATTTGAAGCGCATCGATATCCGGGTGCCGCAGGCTGGCGCGGCGGTCGACATATGCGTGCCGGTGTCGGCACCGGGGCGCTATGCGGTCTCCGTCCGCCATGATCTCAACGGATCCGGCAAGACCGATCGATCGGATGGCGGGGGCATGTCCGGCAACCCGCATGTCTCGCTGTTCGATCTGATGTTCAAGCGCAAGCCGTCGCCCGATCAGGTGGCGGTGGAGGTGACGCATGGCGTGCGCGTGGTGCCGGTGACGCTCAACTATCTCTCGGGCGGCTCGTTCGGCCCGGTATCGGAGAGCTGATGGCCCGCGTCGCCCTTCTGTCCAATCCCCGCTCGACCGGGAACCGCTCGCTGCTGCCGCGCATCCGCGCCTTCTGTGCCGAACATCGCGACGTGTTCCATTACGAGGTCGAGAGCGTCGAGCAGATCGGCGACGCGTTGCGCACCATCGCGCGCGTCCGCCCGAAGATCCTCGTCATCAACGGCGGCGACGGCACCGTGCAGGCGACGCTTACCGAACTCTATCATGGCGAGCATTTCGGGGTGACGCCGCCGCCCGTCGCGGTGCTGCCCAACGGCAAGACCAACCTGATCGCGCTCGATCTCGGCGCGGTCGGCGATCCGCTGTCCGCGCTCCAGCGCATCATCGACATCGCCCGCGACGACATGGCGCCGCATATCGTGGCGCGCGAGCTGATCGCGCTCTCCAACGGCGACGCCAATGAGCGGCCGGTGCTGGGCATGTTCCTGGGTGGGGCCGGGCTGGCCGATTCGATGCTCTATTGCCGCAACAAGATCTATCCGCTGGGCCTGCCCAACGGGATCAGCCACGCGCTGACCGCGGTCGCGTTGCTGTTCACCATGGTGTTCGGCATCCGCGCCGCCTTCCTGCCGCCCAAGCCGCGCACCGTCTCGGTGTCGGTGCTGCGGCATGGGGTGCTGACCGGCACCTTCGCGGTGATGATCGTGACGACGCTGCACAAGCTGGTGCTCGGCTGGAAGCAGGCGCACAGCGACAAGGCCGGGGCGTTGCAGCTGATGATGGTCGAGCAGAAGACCGGATCGCTGCTCGGCGCGACGCTGGCGAGCCTGTTCGGGCGACTCGGCCAATCGCGGATGAACGGCGTCCATATCGAGCGCGGCGACGAGATCCGCATCGAGGGCGAGCGTTCGAGCGTGATTCTCGACGGCGAGCTGTTCGAGGCGAAGGCGGGCTTCCCGATCGTGCTGACGCCGACCGCGCCGGTGCCATTCCTGAGCCTCGCCGCCTGAAGGCCGCCGCGATGCCGGCTATGCTCAAGGATCTGGTGGCGGCCGAACTGGCGGAGGCGGCGGACGCGCGCGCCGTCGCTCTGGCGGCAGCGGTGGCGGCGCTCTATCCCCGGGCGGCGCGGGCCGTGCTGTTCTACGGCTCCTGCCTGCGCGAGCAGCAGCTCGACGGGCTGATGCTCGATTTCTACCTGATCGTATCGGATTATCCCGCGGCCTATGGCGGCGGCTGGATGGCGGCGGCGAACCGGCTGGTGCCGCCCAACGTCTTCCCGTTCGAGGCGGGCGGGCTGGCCTGCAAATATGCGGTGCTGAGCGAGGCCGACTTCACCCGCCTGTGTGGGCCGGAAACCGACAATCCCTCGGTCTGGGCGCGGTTCGCCCAGCCGTCGCGCCTGGTCTGGGCGGCGGACGAGGGCGCGCGCGCCGCGGCGGTCGCGGCGGTGGCCAAGGCGGCGCCGACGCTGATCGCCCGCACCCTGCCGACGCTGTCCGTCGATCAGGGCGATCCGCTGGAGATGTGGCGGGCGGCCTTCGCGCTCACTTATGCCGCCGAATTGCGAGCCGAGCGGCGCACGCGCTCCGGCAGCATCGTCGATGGCGATCCCGATCGCTATCGACGTTTCTCGGGGCCGGTGCTGGAGGCAGCGCGGGAGCTGGCGCCGGCGCGATTGTCCCCCGAACAGGCGCTGCGCGGCTGGCGGCGCACCCAGCGCCGGGGCAAGCGGCTGACCTTGCTGCGGCTGGCCAAGGCCAGCGCCACCTTCGCCGGCGGCCTCGATTATCTCGCCTGGAAGATCAACCGCCACGCCGGCACCCGGATCGCGATCCGCCCCTGGCAGCGGCGCTGGCCGATCCTCGGCGCGATCACCTTGCTACCGAAGCTCATCGCGGGTGGCGCGGTTCGCTGATCTTCCGGGCGATATCGCGCCGCCCGGATCGCGCCGTCGAGATCGCTCAGGCGGCATCGGCTTGGCGGAGGCGGAGCATGGCGGCGCCGACCGCCTTTTCCAGCGCGGAGACGGTGAACGGCTTGCGCAGCACCGCCTCACCCTCCAGCTCGCCGCCTTCGCCGGCCTCGCCAGCATAGCCGGTGACATAGAGGATGCCGACATGCGGGTGCCGCAGACGGACCAGGGCGCCCAGTTCCGGCCCGGTCATGCCGGGCATCACCACGTCGGTGATCATCAGCTGCACGTCGCCATGCTCGGCGAGCAGGGACAGGGCCTCTTCGCCGCTGCCACATGCGATCGCGCGATAGCCCAGCTCGGCGATGGCGGCGGTGGTCGCGACGCGGACGCGGGGATCGTCCTCGACGATCAGCACCGGCTCTGCGGTGGAGATCGCCCCGCCGGGCGGCGTGGCCGGCGGGATCGGCTTGGTCAGCATCGTCGGTGACGCCGGCGCGGCCGCCAGCCGGTTGCCGCGCGGGAGATAGAGGGAGACGGTGGTGCCTTCGCCGGGGGCCGAGCGGATCGCGATGTCGCCGCCGGACTGGCGGACGAAGCCGAAGATCTGGCTCATGCCGAGGCCGGTGCCCTTGCCGACCTCCTTGGTGGTGAAGAAGGGTTCGAACACGCGCTCCAGCACCTGCGGGGTCATGCCGCAGCCATTGTCGGTGACGGCGACACGGACATGGTCGCCGGCCTTCGCCTGGCCGACCTCGCCGTCGGCGAGCACGGCGTTATCGACCGCTATCTCCAGCGTCCCGGCGCCGTTCATCGCATCGCGGGCGTTGACGGCGAGGTTGATGATGGCGTTTTCGAGCTGCATCGGGTCGACCCACACCGGCCAGCTCTCGGGCGCGATCCGGGTGGTGACGATCACCCGTTCGCCGAGGGTGCGGTCGATCAGGTCGGACATGCCGTCGATCAGCTGGCCGGGATCGACCGCTTCCGGCAGCAATGGTTCGGCGCGGGCGAAACCGAGCAGGCGGCGGGTGAGCGCGGCGGCGCGGTTGGCGCCCTCCATCGCATTGTCGATATGGCGGCCGACCTCCTCGGCCTCGCTTTCGAGCCGGCGCCGGGCGAGATCGAGACCGCCGACGACCACCGCCAGCATATTGTTGAAATCATGCGCGATGCCGCCGGTGAGCTGGCCGACGGCTTCCATCTTCTGCATCTGGCGCAACCGGGATTCGGCGGCTTCGCGCTCGACCATCTCGCTGTGGAGCCGGTCATTGGCCTCGCGCAGTTCATGCGTGCGTTCGGCCACCGCATGTTCCAGCCACGACGCGCGATCGTCGGCGGCCTCCGCCTCGGCCCGCGCCCGGCGCTGGGTGACGAGGCCGAGCAGCGCCAGCCACGCGAGCACGCCGGCGGCGGCGGCCAGCAACAGCCCGGTGACGGACAGCAATTGGCCGAGATGGTTGGATTGCAGGGCGGCGGCATCCGACTGGTTGAAACGGCTCTGGAGCTTGCTACTCTCATGATCCTGGATCGCCGACAGGGTGCGATCGATCTGCGCGATCAGCTTGGAATGGCCGGCATTGTTGAACAGCAGCAGCGCCGGCCAGCCCTGCCGATAATACGCGCGCTGGGCGGTCAGCCCCAGTTCCAACCCGCGCGCATCGTAGAGCGTGCGCAGCTTGCGGACCAGCGCGACCTCTTCCGGGTCGGTGCCGACCAGCCCCTCGAGCTGGCTGATCTGGGCGCCGGCATCGGTCCAGTTGTTATAGTAGCTGGTGCCCATGCCGCGATCGGCGCTGGTGGCGAACCGGCCGAGCGCGGCTTCCGCCCGCGCCATCGAGGCGCCGGCCGATCGGGTGACGAGCATCACGTCATAGCTGTGCCGCTCGCGCTCCAGCGCTGCGTCGCGCTGGCGGTTGGAGGCGCTGGCCTGGAAGATCAGGATCACGACCAGCGAGGCCGCGACCAGCGCGCCGAGCAGGATGGCGAGGTTAACCGGGGACAGCCAGCCGCGCGGTGCTGCGTCGCGGCCGCCATTGCCGCTGAACGCAGCCCGTTCGATCGGTTCGGGCGCTCCCATATCCATGGTTGCCAATTCTATTCCGGGAATGGTTACCGAAACAGTAAATTCCGTCAGGCGGGGATGCAGCCGACGCTGTGCCCGGCCGCCGCGAACATGCCGATGATCTGGTCGACCTGCTCGTCGCGATGCTCGGCGCACAGCGAGCAGCGCAGCAGATAGGTGCCGGCCGGAGTCGCCGGCGGACGCGCCATGTTGACGTAGAGGCCGAGCTCGAGCAGCGATTGCCACATGCCGACGGCCTGCTCCTGATCGGGCAGGATCACCGCGATGATGGCCGACTGCGCCTCTTCGGTGCCGAGCTTGAAGCCGAGATCGCGCAGGCCCTGGTGGAGCTTGCGGCTGTTCTTCCAGAGATGCTCGCGCTTCTCGCCGGCATGCATCAGCTTGCGGATCGAGGTGGCGGCGGTGGCGACCACGCTCGGCGGCAGCGAGGCGGTGAACACATAGGGCCGGCAGACGAGGCGCAGCACCTCGAACTTGGGATGGTTCGACACGCAGAAGCCGCCGACCGTGCCGACCGACTTGGAGAAGGTGCCGACGACGAAGTCGATATCCTGCTCGACGCCCATCTGCTCGTAGACGCCACGGCCATGCTCGCCGAAGAAGCCCATGCCGTGGGCCTCGTCGCACAGGATCATCGCGCCATGCTTCTTGGCGACGGCGACCATCTCGGGCAGCGGCGCGATATCGCCGAACATCGAGTAGACGCCTTCCAGCACGACCAGCTTGCCGGCACCCTTGGGCAGGCGGCCGAGGCGCTTGTCGAGATCCTCGACGCTGTTGTGGCGGAAGCGGACGATTTCCGCATTGCCCAACCAGCAGCCATCGTAGATCGAGGCGTGGCTGTCGGCATCGAGGATGATGTAGTCGCCCTTGCCGGCGATCGTGGAGATCATGCCGAGATTGGCCTGATAGCCGGTCGAGAACACGATCGCATGATCGGTCCCGTAGAACTCCTTGAGCGCGTCCTCGCAATCCTTGTGAGGATGATAGGTGCCGTTCAGCACGCGGCTGCCGGTGGTGCCCGCACCGAAATCGTCCAGCGCCTTCTTGCCGGCGGCGACGACGTCCGGATCGAACGTCATGCCCATATAATTATAGGTGCCGAGCAGGATGGTGGGCTTGCCGTTGATGATCGCCTCGGTGGGCGACAGCACCTTTTCCATCACGATCGCGAAGGGATCGCGCACGCCGGTATCCAGCAGCGCCTGGCGCTCGGCGATCAGGCCGTCGAACTTGGACAGCAGATCCGGCGCGGAGGCGGAGACCAGCGCGTCGATCGGCTTGTCTTCGGGAAGGATGCCGGCGTCGGTCATGCCGGCGTCCTGAGCTTTTCGACCGCATCGATGAGCTGGCCGACCGTCTCGATCTCGGCCTGCATGTTCATCGTGATGATGATGTCGAACTCGTCCTCGATCGCGGCGACGAAATCCATCACCGTCAGGCTGTCCCATTCGAGATCCTGCGCGAAGCGGGTCGCCTCGGTGAGAGAGATGCCCTTCTTGTTGAAGGGGTCGATGAGTTCCTTCACCTTGGCGAAGGTGTCGTCGCGCGTTGTCATGGGGTGATGTCCTTAATCTCGTGCCTCGTCCGTGCCAAGCGATTGCGGCGATGGCGGGGCGGAATTGCGATGGCGGCCGTCAGCGCAGCAGCCCTTCCTCGCGATAGCTGTCGGCGGCGATGGCCAGTCCGTCGATCGTCGGCAATTGCGCGCGCCAGAGATGGGCGGGCGGCCGGAACTCGGCATTGGAGACCCAGTCGTCGTGCAGGAAATAGCGCACCCGATCGGCGGTGAGCTTGGCGTTGGGACCGCGCAGCAGGGCATCGAGCTTCGCACCGGCCTTCATCACCCAGCCCGGAACGGGCTGCGGGCGCACCCGGCGGCCGACCGCATGGCCGATCGCCTGGGCGAATTCGCCATGGCTCCAGCCGGCCGGGCGGCCATCGTCGGGCTCGAAGATCGCGGCGTGGCTCTCGTCGTCGTCGGGCAGCACGGCGAGCAGCAGCCGGACCAGATCCTGCGCGGCGATCACCGACAGGCGGCCGCCGGGCGGCAGGGGAACGATGCCGCGCGTCGCGGCGCGGAACAGCTCCAGCATCTCGCGGTCGCCGGGGCCGAACACGGCGGGCGGGCGCACGATCGTCCAGTCGAGCGCCGAGGCGGCGACGATGATCTCGGCCCGCGCCTTGGACCAGCCATAGTCGGACATCCTCGGCTCGCGCGCGGCGAGCGACGAGACATGGACGAAGCGGCGGATGCCGGCGGCGCGGGTCGCGTCCACCACCGCCAGCGTGCCCTCGACATTGCCGAGCGCGAAGCCTTCGCGATCGGGGGCGTTGATGACTCCGGCGACATGGATCACCGCATCCGCACCCGCGACCAGCTGGGAGAGCGCCAGCGGCTTCTCCATCGATCCGTAGATCCAGTGGACGCCGGCGCGCGGCGGGCGGGGCGCGCGGGTGAGGGCGCGGACCAGGTGGCCCTGCGCCAGCGCGGTGTCGATCAGGTGGCGGCCGACGAAGCCGGTGCCGCCGGTGATCGCCAGCGTGCGATGACGATTCTTCACAGCAGCACCATATGATCGCGATGGACGAGCGCCGCGCGGGGCGCGTAGCCGAGGATATCGGCCAGTTCGGAGGAGCGCTGGCCGGCGATGCGGGCGACGTCCGTCGCGTCATATTCGACCAGCCCGCGGGCCACGACATGATCGCCGGCCATGATGTCGATCACGTCGCCGCGCGCAAACGGACCTTCGACGCCGGTCGCCCCGGCGGCGAGCAGGCTGGCGCCGCCCGCGAGCGCGGCGGCGGCGCCGGTGTCGATGAAGATCCGGCCCTTCGCGGTGAGCCGTCCGGCGAGCCAGGCCTTGCGGGCGCCGGCGCGGGCCGGGGCCGGGAAGACGGTGCCATGGCCGGTCTGCGCGAAGCGGGCCATCGGCGAATCGTTGCGGCCGGTGACGATGGCGAGATGGGCGCCGCCGGCATGCGCGATCCGCGCCGCCAGCAATTTGGCGACCATGCCGCCCGATCCCATGCCGGAGGCCGAGCCCTTGTCGGCCATCGCCATGATGCCGTCGTCGATGGTGAGCACTTCCTCGATCAGCCGGGCGGAAGGATCGGTGCCGGGGTTGGCGGTATAGAGCCCGTCGACGTCGGACAGCAGGATCACGCCATGGGCGCCGGCGGCCTGCGCCACGCGCGCGGCGAGCCGGTCATTGTCGCCGAAGCGGATCTCCTCGGTGGCCACCGTGTCATTCTCGTTGACGACCGGCACCACGCCCAACGCGAGCAGGCGGCCGAAGGTGGCCGAGGCGTTGAGATAGCGGCGGCGATCCTCGAGATCGTCGAGGGTGAGCAGCATCTGCGCGGCGGTGAGGCCGCGGCTGCCGAGCAGCTCCGCCCAGCATTGCGACAGCGCGATCTGGCCGGTCGCGGCGGCCGCCTGCGCATCCTCCAGGCTGGCCCGCCCGCCGGCCGGCAGCCCCAGGCGCCGCGCGCCCAGCGCGATCGCGCCGGAGGATACGACGATGATCCGCTGGCCCGCGGCATGGCGCGCCGCCAGATCGGCGACCACGCCCGCCAGCCAGTCCCGCCGCACATGGCCGTCGGGCGTGACCAGCAGCGCCGAGCCGATTTTCACGACCAGCGTCGGGCAGGAGGCAGGGGCGAAACGATCGGCGCGAGTCATCGGGTTGCGGAAGGCCGGCACAGGAGCAAAGGGAAGCGACCGCTTAGGCGGAAGCGCCCGCTGTCACAATGGGGACCAGGGCTTCTCTTCGTCCGCTTCACTCGTCTGGACGCTCTCGGGCGACGGACCGACCGGCCCGATCGCATCGACCAGCGCATCGAGCACTTCGGGCAGGCCCTCCCGCGTGGCGCCGGAGAGGATGAAGGGATCGCCGCCGCTCTCCTTCTTCAGCGCCTTGATGAGCTTGGTCCGGGTCTTGGCGTCGATCGCATCGACCTTGTTGAGCGCGAGCACCTCGCTCTTCTCGTCCAGTCCGCCGCCATAGGCCGACAATTCCTCGCGGACGATGCGATAGGCCTCGATCGGGTCGTCGCCGGTCGCATCGACCAGATGGAGCAGCACCCGGCAGCGCTCGATATGGCCGAGGAAGCGATCGCCGATGCCAGCACCGTCCGCCGCGCCTTCGATCAGGCCGGGGATGTCGGCGACCACGAACTCGCGATCGCGATGGCTGACCACGCCAAGCTGCGGGCGCACGGTGGTGAACGGATAATCGCCGACCTTGGCCTTGGCGTTGCTCACCGAATTGATGAAGGTGGACTTGCCCGCGTTGGGAAGTCCCACCAGCCCCGCGTCGGCGAGCAGCTTGAGCCGCAGCCACACCCACATCTCCTCGCTCGGCCAGCCCGGCCCGTGCTGGCGGGGCGCGCGGTTGGTCGAGGTCTTGTAGGTCAGGTTGCCGCGGCCGCCGTCGCCGCCCTTCAGGAACACCTGCTGCTGGCCGGGGACGGTGAAATCGGCGAGCACAGTCTCGTTGTCGTCGTCGGAGATCAGCTGGGTGCCGACCGGCACGCGGATCACCAGATCGTCGCCGCCCGCGCCGGTGCGGTTCGAGCCCGATCCGCCCTTGCCGCGCGGCGCGCGGAAATGCTGGGTATAGCGAAAGTCGATGAGGGTGTTCAGGCCGGGCACCGCCTCGAAGATGATATCGCCGCCCTTGCCGCCATTGCCGCCGTCCGGGCCGCCATATTCTATGAACTTCTCGCGCCGGAAGCTGACCGCGCCGGGGCCGCCGGCGCCGGAACGGATGAAGATCTTGGCCTGGTCGAGAAAATGCATGGGCGGGTCCGGACACGTCTGGGACGAAAGCCGGCGCTCCGGATCATACCGGATGAAGGGCCATCTCGTCGCGAAAGGGGCGCCCTTAGCCGGAATCGGCTTCGGGCGCTACCCTTGCGAACATGGCCGCGTCACGATCGGATCAGGCGGCGTGCTCGTACATCAGGCAGTCGACCTCTTCGCCGCGCACGCTGCTCCAGCGCTTCTCCGTCTCGCCGGTGGGCACGAAGCCGAGCTTCTCCAGCACCCGGCCGGAAGCAGGGTTGTCGGGGAAATGGCCCGAGCGGAGCGATTTCAGCCGCAGCCCGTGCCGTGCCATGCCGACCACCGCCTGGCCCGCCTCGGTGGCGAAGCCCAGGCCCCAGCAGGGCCGCGCGATCCAGTAATCGAGCTCCGCCGATTCCTCGCCCTCAGTCTCGCGCAGGGCGATGCCGCCGACCAGCTTCGGCGCGCCGCGGGTGCGGGCGTAGATCAGCAGCTCGGGCAGATCGTCCGGCGCGCGATCACGCAGCAGGAAGGCTTCGGCATCCTCGGCCTTGTAGGGCCAGGACGTGCCCGGAAGCTTGTCGATGATCGCCTCGTCGGCGATCGCAGTGAATAGGGCAGGGGCATCCTCGCCCCAGCCTGGCCGCAGCAGCAGCCGTTCGGTTCTTGCAAACATGGCAGTAATCTCTTTGCCTCTCCCACGCCCGCCCGGAACGCTCCTACGAGCGTTAAGTTACCGGCAGACGACAGATATTTTTGAGGGAGAAACAAAAAAAGGGAGCCGGGGCGACCCGTCTCCCTTTTGGTTCCGCTTGTCGCAAAACCCGGAATCGCCCCCTGGGACGATCCCCTGATCGTCCATGTTACTCGGCTGCGAGCGCCACGGCGTCGACCGAAACATATTTGCGGCCGAGGCGGCCATCATGGAAGCGCACGCGGCCTTCCACGGTGGCGAACAGGGTGTGATCCTTGCCCATGCCGACGTTCACGCCCGGATACACCCGCGTGCCGCGCTGGCGGACGATGATGTTGCCGCCGATCACTTCCTGACCGCCGAACTTCTTCACGCCAAGACGACGACCTGCCGAATCGCGGCCGTTGCGCGACGAGCCGCCTGCTTTCTTATGTGCCATTGCTCTCTACTCCTCGGGCTCGTTGCGGCTCAGGCCTGGGTGCCGCCGACCGACAGGATCTCGAGGATCGTGTGGTGCTGGCGATGGCCGTTGCGGCGACGGTAATTGTGGCGGCGACGCTTCTTGAAAACGATCACCTTCTCGCCGCGCGCCTGCGCGATGATCTTGGCGGACACCGAGAGGCCATCGGTGGCCTGCGATTCACCGTCATTGCCGGCGAACAGGATGTCGCCCAGCGAGATGGTGTCACCGGCCTCTCCGGCCATCTTCTCGACGACGATCTTGTCTCCGGCGGCGACGCGATACTGCTTGCCGCCCGTGCGCACGATAGCGAACATGGCTCTCTCTTCAATCTGGACCTGGCACGCGGTAGATGGAGCGAAAGCGCCACGGTTCCACGCGGAAAGCCGGCCGCCTAAGGGATTCGGCTGAGTCTGTCAATCGAAAGCAGGCGGAGTTTCCCGCTCGCTGGCGAGCCTAGTGCCGATGCTCGCGGCGCAGCGTGTAGCGGCCTTCGGCGAAACCATCGAACAGCCCGTCGAGGGCGGGGTGCTCGACCGGCTCGTCGCTGCGATCCGCCACCAGATTCTGCTGGCTGACATAGGCGACGTAGCTCGATTCGGCATTCTCGGCGAGCAGATGGTAGAAAGGCTGCTCCTTGGACGGGCGGATGCTTTCGGGAATCGCCTCATACCATTCTTCGGTGTTGGCGAAGACCGGATCGATGTCGAACACGACGCCGCGGAAATCGAGCAGCCGGTGCTTGACGACGTCACCCAGCGAAAAGCGTGCATGCACGATACTGGGGGCCGCCAGCAGGGCTTCCGGCACGCTGTGCGGGGCGCCTGTGATGTCGGGGCTTTCGTTCATGCACCTTATCTAGGGTATAGATTGTGCGAGGCAAGCATTCACGGCTTGGCAAGCGGCTCGACTGTCGCTAATGGCCGCGCCTCACGATCATGACGCCCTCCCCGGAGGCCGTCAGCGTTTCTCGCGGAGAGGTGCCAGAGTGGTCGATTGGGACGGTCTCGAAAACCGTTGTGGGTTTACGCTCACCGTGGGTTCGAATCCCACCCTCTCCGCCAAAAACCCCCTAGCTAACCCCTGCTAACCATGACTTTCCCTAGCAGGAAACCCCCGAAATCGCTATGTTTCGCTCGCGGTCAGGTAGATCGCGTGTCGCAAACCCATGCACCCAATCGCACGCCTCAGGGGGCATGTAAGGGGCATCGAGATTAGGAATTGGGGGGGCATCGTGCCGCTGACGGATACCCAGGCCAGGAAGGCCGCCGCGAAGGATAAGGACTACAAGCTGGCCGACGCCAATGGCCTGCACCTGTATGTCACCACCAAGGGGCACAAGAGCTGGCGGATGAAATACCGCTTCGGACAGAAGGAGCGCCGGCTGATGTTCGGCCCCTATCCCGAGGTCTCGCTGTCCGAGGCGCGCGACAAGCGGGACGCGGCACGGCGGCTTCTCCGCGACGACATAGATCCTGGCGTGCAGACGGAGAAGCGGCGCGCCGAGGCAGCGGCCCGCGCCGCGATCACCTTCGAGAAGATGGCTCGGCAGTGGCATGAGCAGCAAACCCCGATCTGGGCTCCAGTCCATGCCGCCGACGTGATCAACAGCCTCGAACGCGACATCTTCCCGCACATCGGCTCGACGCCGCTCAGCGAGATCGATCCGCCTGGCGTGTTGGAGGTGCTGCGCAAGGTCGAGAAGCGAGGCGCGATCGAGACGGCCAAGCGGCTGCGCCAACGCATGTCGGCCGTATTCGTCTTCGCGATCTCGGAAGGCGTCGGCTCGGCCGATCCTGCGGCCGTCGTGACGAACGCGCTCAAGCCGCTCCCCAAGAAGGGCAAGCAGCCCTCGCTCACCGATCCGGACGACGCGCGCGAGGTCCTTGTTGCGGCCGAAGCGTCGGGGGCATCGCCGGTGACGAAGTTGGCGTCGCGCCTACTGGCGCTCACTGTCGTTAGACCGGGCGTGGTGCGCGGAGCGAGCTGGGGTGAGTTCGAGGGCATTGACTGGACCGGAGACTTCATCGGGCCTCAGCAACCGCTATGGCGCGTGCCGGCGGCCCGCATGAAACTCGTCGTCGAGAGGAAGGACGAAGAGGCGTTTGAGCATCTCGTGCCGCTCCCATGGCAGGCAGTCGATGTCCTACGCACGATCCGCCGGTTGACGGAGCGAGCCCGCTACGTGTTCCCCAGCCAGCGGCACAGCCACCATCCGCTCAGTGAGAACGCGATCGGCTATCTCTACAATCGGGTCGGCTTCCACGGTCGGCACGTTCCCCATGGCTGGCGCGCGGCCTTCTCTACGACAATGAAGGCGCGGGCGCGAAAGCAACGGCGCATCGAGGATCTGGACACCATCGAACGAATGCTGGCCCATATGCCGGAGAACAAGGTGGCCGCCGCCTATGACCGCCATGAACATATGGAGCGCCGTCGCGAACTCGGGCAGGAATGGGCCGATCTGCTGATGGCCGGCATGGCACCGGCGGCCACGCTGCTCACTGGTCCGAGACGCTGATATATTGGGAACTATATACCTAACTAGCCAAGCCGCTTGACGGCAATGCCGATTCTGGCTAGTTAGGTTTCATGAGCAGCCAGCCCGAAAACGTCAGCCTCTATCAGTTCTTCCAGCAGTTCCCGAACGAGGAGGCAGCGCGGGAGTATTTCGAGCACAACCGTTGGGCCGGCGAAGTTTCCTGCCCTCATTGTGGTAGCCTCTCAGTTTCGCCGGTTAAGAGCATGAAGCCCATGCCCTACCGTTGCCGCGATTGCCGCCAGCATTTCAGCGTCCGCACCGGCACGGTGCTGGCCGAAAGCCGCCTCTCGCTGCACAAGTGGCTGATGGCCATCTACATGATGACGACTGCGCGCAAGGGCATCCCCTCGACGCAGATGGCCCGCGAGTTGGGCATCACGCAGAAGTCGGCATGGTTTCTCGCCCAGCGCATCCGCGAGACGTGGCTGGGCGAGCAGGGCGGCGACATGGGCGATCATGTCCAAATCGACGAAACCTATGTCGGCGGCAGCGAGAAGAATAAGCATGCCAGAAAGAAGCTCAACGCCGGTCGCGGGACTGTCGGCAAGGTGGCTGTTATCGGCATCCGTGGCACGGCGACTGTCAAAGCCATGCCGATCGCCAATACCAAGGCTGCAACGCTACAGGGCTTTATTCGCGATAACGCCCCGGCCGGCGCTACCGTCGTCACTGACAGCCATTCGAGCTACGTCGGCATCGAGGCGTCAGGCTACAAGCATATTCGGGTCAATCACTCGGTTGGCGAGTATGTCCGCGATATGGCCCACACTAATGGTATCGAGAGCTTTTGGGCGCTTCTCAAGCGCGGCCACTACGGTATCTTCCACTACATGAGTGCAAAGCATCTGCACCGCTACGTCAACGAGTTCTCGTTCCGCCATAACACCGCTCAGGGCGGCACAATGGCCTTTATTGAAGCCACGGCCGGCCGAATGCTCGGCAAGCGTCTCACCTACAAGGATCTGATCAATGCCTAAGGATATTGAGCCGATTGACGCGAGCTTCGACGATGTAGCCCGAAAAATGGTAACTCCGGCACCCCCTTTGTCTAGTAATAACAGGCAGTTAGTGGTTAAACCCGGCGCAACTCCGGCACCCTCTGCGCAGCTACCGTTAGACCTCGGCATTGAGGTCGAGCGAACCGTTGGCGGGGTAGAGATGGGCGTTTTGCAGAACGGTATTCCATATCTCACCCAGACTGGCCTGGCGAACGTATCTGGTGCTGCGAGAGCGACCGTTTTTGAGATCACTCAAGAGTGGGAAGCCGCGATGACCAGCGGACTTATTTCTCCTCGCAGCCGCATAGCCTACTTTCACGATTATCTGACTAAAAACGGCTATAACGACCCGCGTCTCTTTATCGAGATCATTAAAAGCGGCTCACCCTACTATGCTTACCCCGATGTGGTTTGCATGGCTTTCGTCGAGTATTTTGCGTTTGAAGCACAGAAGGTAAACGACACAGCTTTAACAAATTACCGGCACTTCGCCCGGTTTGGTATCCAGCAGTTCATCTATCAGGCACTAAACTATGCGCCTGCAGACCCTTGGAAGTTCTTTAATGCGCGGGTATCGCTGCTGCGCGATAGCGTGCCAGTTGGCTATTTCAGCATTTTTAAAGAAAGCGCGGGGCTCACGGTCGATTTGATTAACGCCGGCCTGACTGTAAATGACCATACAATTCCAGATGGCAGCGTTGGGGGTACTTGGGGCCGCTATTGGACGGCCCAAAACCTAGAACATCGTTTCGGTCCACGGATCAAATACAACCATTACTACCCTTCAGAATTTCCTCAGAGTGCTAGCAATCCGCAGGAAGCGTGGGCATATCCGAACGAGGCTTGGGCCGAATATCAGCGGTGGTTTCGAGAGGTCTATTTGCCCACTAAGTATCCCGCATACATCTTGAAAAAGGCCTATGCTCTTCCGGGAGGTGATGATGAAGCAAAGAAGCTCGCCTCTCTTTACCAGCCGAAGGCAATCGAAGGCTGAGGCCTATACGAGTCCGAGTAGCTTCCCAAGCCGCAACACTGCTTCCTCGCCATCCACGCGAGCAAGCACGGCCGTTTCCCCATTGCCCTCTTCGACTAAGAAATAGCCACTTATGTCGCCGGGGGGTGGGTCGATGTGCTGTGCAGCGCGCTTTGTAAGCGGCTTGAGCGACAACGTTTTGCCACAATCGCCAATCCCGCTAAGATAAAGGCTAGCCATCGTTTCTCTCCGGGTGAGATGCATGACCAACGATAAAACCCACAACGTTCGCCAGCAGCCAGGTATGTCCACCAACCGGCTCGCAGATTACATGGCAGCGAGCGAACAGGCTCGGCGCAGCATTCTCAGAAGCTGCAAATACATGCCAAGAGCGCGGGTTATCCAGCATCAAGAGGCGAAAGAATCGATTGCGCAGCACCTGTCAAGCGGGGACTTCGGGGGCGGGCGGCTACAGACCCAAGCGGACATTCTGCGCAATGGCCTTCATGGGTCGGATTTCGATAATGAGGTAGCAGAGCACAATGCTGACTACATCGAACGGTTTATCGAGAAGCAGCCGACGCTGCCCGCGCGCGTCCAAGAGGTGACGAAAGCGGGCAAAATGCCCGGCCTCGACATTTATGGATTCCAACTCTCTTTCAGCCCTGATCTCCTTCTTAAGCGGGTCAACATCCGCAACGTTCCTAAGCTCGGCGTTGCGTTCTTTCGATATGGGAAGAACAAGGCGCTCGGCGATGATGTGGCGTGTTGGCAAGGTGCTATCTCATTTGGCTATCTTGATACGAAGGTTAAGCAGGGCTTGGGTGACGTAGATCCTGAAAAGGAAATGTGTGTCGCCATCGATATGTGGACCGGGCAGGTTCACGCCGCCCCGACGAACGCAGTCTATCGGTTTAACGAGGTTCGTGCGGCTTGCGCCGGGATCGCAGAGCGCTGGGGGCAGATACAACCGCCAGAAGGCGCAGTCTTTTGATGGCTCGCGGCTAGTTAGGTATATAGGTCCCGATATATTGCGGGTCGAATCGGAGGACATATGGTGCAGGTGAACGACCAGGGCGAAACATTCGGCGCGTGGCTGCTCGCCCAGCGTGATCGGGATGGCCTCGTCGGCCAGCTGGTCGACGGCGCCAAGGCCGACCGGCGCTTCCCGCGCAACGGCAGCCCGGAGGATATCCGCAAGCATCTCTCCGCGATGCAGGCGGAAGGCGATCTGTTCGAGGCCGTTGATGAAGCCGAGACGGACTGGCTAAGCTACTGATGCCGAGGAAGGGGCCGCTGATCGAGACCGGCAAGGCCCGACTCTTGGAGCGCCTGAGGGCCCAAGCGGCGGCATCGTCTGCGCCGGCGGTCGAGGAATTGACGGTCGCCTGCGTCGGTGCTCGTTTCGCCAATCCGAAGCGCAAGGGCGAGCCGACCGGCAATCGCGAGATGGAAATCATGTTCACCGAGCCGGGCGACGTCGTCTCCCTGCGCGCGGAGCCTGAGAACACGGCTGATGCGAACGCCATCGCGGTCTATGCGAAGACCGGCGTCCAGATCGGCTATATCAGTGCCGACCGGACGATCCTGATCCGGCAGGCATGGGCAGCAGCGCGGGACGTCTTCGCGATCTTCCAGGAGCGCGCGCCGTGGGGCGCTTGGCTGCGTATTGGCTTCGACCGCGAGCCGACCCTGCCGCCGGCATTTGAGAAGTCGCCGATGATCCAGGTGTCGCGCGACTGGTGGCCAGACGAGATCGCCGATGCCGACGGCGACGGGTTTCATCCCGACTACATCCCGCCCGACGATTGAAGGCATTCACAAATAATGCACAGTGAATGTGCAAAAGCCATTGACATATGAACTGTCAGTGTGCATATAAGATGCACCGGGCCGGATGGTCCGGTCCGGCAACCGGGGAGACGAAGATGTCAGTCTTCGGCTGGTTGATCCGAAAACTGAAAAAGATACGAGTGAAGTTCCACCTCTCACTCAAGATCGAAGTCAGGATCGGATGAGTAACCGGGGCGAGGGGTCCAAACCCCGCCCCAACCCGGCGCCGGCCGCTCTGGGAGGATAGAATATGGATATGCGAGGTAACTCGGCCGAACATCGTCAATTGGTGACGATCAGGGACCAGATCAGGGAACTAGAAGCGCTAGATTTGAATCGAATCGAGAGTTCTTTGGGCGGCGCAGCGTCAGCTAGGATCGGTGCAGCTCGCGCGAGATTACGAGATGCTGTCGGGACGTTGACGCGCGCAATTGCAGTGCTGCCCAATCCCGCAATCCGATAGGAGATGACATGGATGATGCCGAACTGCGGGCTAGGCGAAAAGCCCTCAGGCTGACCCAGACGCAGTTTGCCGATGCGCTAGGTCTCCATCGGAACTCGATCGGGCAGATGGAGCGTGGCCAAGCTGCGATCGAGCCACGCACGGCAGCGGCCGTCCGCGCTCTCAAACCCGCCCCGCTCGACCGCAAGCCGACACTTTCTGACCCTATGGAGAGGTTGATCGAGCAAGCGTTAATTGATGCAGGCATTCGATTCACGACTGACCAAGGCGGTGAAACAGAATCGCGGCTGGACTTTCATCTAATCGATTATGGCATTGAGATCGAAGTGAAGCGGTTTTTCACTGTCCGAACTGGTGAACAGATTGCCAGGGCTCCTAGCGTTATCCTCGCACAGGGTGAGGTTGCGGTCAGATTTCTCGCCGAGGCGATTAGATCGGGGGATTTTGTCCTCATGACACTAACGGAGGCTCAGCAGCAATCAGTGTCGAGCCTTCATCGTGCCCGACGTGAATTGTACACGGACGCGCTGTAGTGCCCCGCTTCCGCGCTCTGCTCTTCGGCAACCCGCTGTCGCCATGGCAGGCGAATCGCGAGCTTGCGACGCAGAGCGCGGTTGAGGCGGACGAGGGCAGTCGCGACCCGGTTACCGGGCTCGTCTATCTGTCGCCGGGTGTGGCGATCGTCGAGGATGATGGCGAGGCCCCTGCGATGACAGCCGACATGGCGTGCTGGGCGATGGCGCTGGAAATTATCCAACGCCATCATGCCGGCGCGCGGGGAAACGTCGAGACGGAAATCAGGCGAGCCTCGCAGGATCCCGAAGCCAAGGCGCGGTGGCTGCTGATCGGGAAAAGGATTGCCGCGATCATGGCGGCGGCGGCGAAGGATGCCCGCCCGCGGCCTTAATGCAGCGGCGCGGCCGGGTCGAAATTCAGGCCGATCTTGTGATAGCGAGCGCCTCCCCACCAGACGTGCCGATCGCCCCACTGGATTGGATCGCGGTCGGCTGGGGCCGGTGAAATCCGCTCCATATAGAAGGCGCTGTTCGCCGGGTCGCCGATGAGATCCGTGATGATCTGCATGACGGGCTCGCCCGTGTCCGGCTTGGACACGGGCGCCGCCTGCAAGACGCGGGCGGATCGCATTACGCTGCGACGAGCGCCGGCGCGGCAAGTGCCTCGATCCCGTCGACTACGAGCGTGGTGACGACCTTGAGACCGCCG